>CALVLW010000096.1 GCA_944341315.1 uncultured Clostridia bacterium | reverse complement strand
GCTCGGTCTACGACGCCATGGTGCGCATGGCGCAGCCCTTCAACATGCGCATGACGCTCGTCAACGGCCACGGCAACTTCGGTTCGGTCGACGGCGACTCCGCCGCGGCGATGCGCTATACCGAGGCGCGCCTCGAACAGCTCGCCATGGAGCTTTTGCGCGACATAGACAAGGAGACGGTGCCCTTTTCCTTCAACTTCGACGACAGCCTTTTAGAGCCGGATATCCTGCCGGGGCGGTTCCCCAACCTGCTGGTCAACGGCGCCAACGGCATAGCGGTGGGGCTTGCCACCAACATCCCCACGCACAACCTCGGCGAAGTGATAGACGGCGTGTGCGCCTATATCGATAACCCCCGCATATCCCTTAAAGATATGATGAAGATAATCCCCGGGCCGGACTTTTCCACCGGCGGTTACATAGTCGCCAACGAGCTGGAGCAGGCCTACGAAACGGGCAAGGGCAGGATAACGCTGCGCGCCAAATATTCGGTGGAGACCGACAAGGGCGGCAAAAAGCTGATAGTCATAACCGAACTCCCGTATCAGACCAACAAGGCGGAACTGCTGCGCAAGATAATGCTGCTCAAAGAGGACAAAAAGGAGCAGCTTGCGGGCATAACCGACATCGTGGACGAATCGGACAGAACGGGCATGCGCGCCGTCATAACCTGCAAAAAGGAGGCGGATATAGACGCGATACTTGCCGTGCTGCTAAAATATACCGACCTCGAATGCACGTTCGGCATAAACATGGTGGCGATAGCGGGCGGCAAGCCCCAGCAGCTGGGACTGCTCGACATAATAAGGTATTACGTAAACTATCAGCGGCTTGTGGTGCTGCGCAGGGCAAAGTTCGAACTTAAAGAGGCGCTCGCCCGAAGGCACATACTCGAGGGCCTGATCATAGGCGTGCACAACATAGACGAGGTGGTGCGCATAATCAAGAACGCCGAAAGCACGCCGGACGCCCGCCGCAAGCTCATGGAGGCGTTCTCCCTTTCGGAAAGGCAGGCACAGGCAATACTAGATCTGCGCCTTGCCCGCCTTGCAAAGCTGGAGGTGACCAAGCTCGAACAGGAACTTGCCGAGCTGGAAAAGCGCATCGACTATCTGCAGAAGTTCGTGGGCGACAAGTCCATGCAGATGCGTACCGTAAAGCAGGAGCTGCTGGAAATTAAAAAGAAGTACCCCGATCCGCGCCGTTCGCAGATAATAACCTCCGCGGGCGAAATATACGTCAAGCGCGAAGACGTAAAGCGCGCCGTTACCGAATGGGCGGTGTCCGTTACCGCGGACGGCAAGGTAAAGTTCACCGAAAAGGGCGAATTTGCCGCAAAATTCAAAAAGCCGCTCACAAGCTCAAAGCTCTCCGCCATGCACGTCCAGGCGGTGTTCTCCGGCTCGGACGCGCGCATACTTTGCTTTACCGACGCGGGCAACTGCGTGTATATCGACCTCGAAGACCAGGATCCCGCCGACTACCGTTCGGCGCCGCTGTCGCTGCACGATATCTGTCCGGACGCACTCGAAAGCGAGCGCGCCGTAAAGCTGTTCACGCGCGAAGAGCTTAAAGGCGACGTGCTGTTCTTCACCCGGCAGGGCATGATAAAGCGCACACCGTGGGCGGAATATAACCTCAACAAGGGCTACTATCAGGCGATAAAGCTTAAAGAGGGAGACAAGGTGATAAACGTCGAAACTTACGACACCGACGAGTTCTCCACGCTGTTCTTCGTCAGCCGTTCGGGGCTTGCGCTCAACGCGGTAAAGGACGACGTTCCCGTTCAGGGCAGGGTGGCCGGCGGCGTGCGCGGCATGGCGCTCGCAAACGGCGACGAGGTCATCTTCGCCACGCAGATAAACGGCGAGGGCGAGATAGTCGTCGTGACAGCGGCGGGCGGATTCAAACGTGTGATATCCTCGCTCATCGATCCCATAGGCCGCAACTGCAAGGGCGTTATAATAGCGGACGTAAAGGATTGCAGGCGCCTGCTGTTCGCCGGATACGTCACCATACCTTACACGCTTGCCGTGATAAACGCGGACGGCGGCGTGGCGGAGATAAACACGGAGGACGTTTCCATCGAAAACCGCGTCACCAAGGGCAAAAAGCTCAAGCGCAACCCGCCCCTCGATCCCGTAAAAGTCGTCGCGTTAAAGCAGAAGTGCGACGACGGCATACAGTTAAAATTCTGAAAACGTCATATATCGGCAACGCCGCGCGCATCTTATTGCGCGCGGCGTTTTTGCGTCCGCGTTCGCCCGCGCGACCAAAATATATATGCGCGCACGCGCGCGTGGCAAAATTTTTTGTGATTTTTTGGTTAAACGCCCGCGCCGTTGTTTATATTATTACTGTAAACGAAAAAGGAACGGTACGATGTTCAACGACGAAGAAGACAAGATGAAAAAGAACAAAAAATCGCAGGCGGAAGAGCCCGAAAAGCTGCCGGAAGAAGAGATTTCCGCGGAGGAACTCCCCGCGGAAGAGCCCGAAAAGCTGCCGGAGGAGGAGCTTCCCGCGGAGGAACCCCCCGCAGAGGAACGGCCTGCCCCGCAGCAGGAGCCTTCCGAGCTGGAAAAGGCGCAGGCGCTTGCCGAAGATTACAAGCGCAAGTGGTATTCGGTGGCGGCGGAATACGATAACTACCGCAAGCGCACCGCGTTGCAGGCGGCGCAGTCTTACGAGGCGGGCAAGGCAGAGGCAGTGTTAAAGCTGCTGCCTGTATCCGACACTTTCGGCTACGCGCTGGATTCCGCAAAGGACGAAGCCACAAAGGCGGGCATAGACAAGATAATCAAAAACTTCAACGCCATTCTCGCCTCGCTCGGCGTGGAGGAGGTGCCCTTAAACGTGGGCGATCCGTTCGACGAAGGCGTGGCGGAGGCGGTAATGAACGTCCCCTGCGGCGAGGGCGAGCAGCCCAACACCGTAAAGCTCGTGCTCAAAAAAGGGTACAGGCAGGGGGGCAAGGTAATAAGGTTCGCTCAGGTATCCGTAACGGTCTGAGCGCGCAAAATTCGTGAAATATCAATTAAGGAGCGTAATATTATGGGAAAGGTAATAGGTATAGATCTCGGCACGACCAACTCGTGCGTGGCGGTAATGGAGGGCGGCGAACCCGTCGTTATCCCCAACAGCGAAGGCAGCAGGACCACGCCTTCGGTGGTTTCTTTCAAGGCGGACGGCTCCCGCATAGTCGGCCAGGCGGCAAAAAGGCTTGCCGTCGCTCAGCCCGACAAGACGGTCATTTCGATAAAGAGGCACATGGGCGAGGCCTACAAGGTGAACATCGACAAGGGTTACTCCCCTCAGGAGATATCCGCGATGATCCTCTCCAAGCTCAAGGCGGACGCCGAAAGCTACCTGGGCGGCAAGGTGACGGACGCCGTCATCACCTGCCCCGCATACTTCAACGATTCGCAGCGTCAGGCAACCAAAGACGCGGGCAAGATAGCCGGCCTCAACGTGCTGCGCATAATCAACGAGCCCACCGCGGCGGCGCTCGCTTACGGCCTCGATAAGCAGGAGGGCAGCCAGAAGGTAATGATCTATGACCTCGGCGGCGGCACGTTCGACGTTTCCATACTAGAAATAGGCGACGGCGTGTTCGAGGTGCTTGCCACCAACGGCGACACCCACCTCGGCGGCGACGACTTCGATAACAAGATAATGGATTGGCTGGTGGAAAACTTCAAAAAGGACACCGGCGTGGATCTTTCCAAGGATAAGATGGCGATGCAGAGGCTCAAAGAGGCGGCGGAAAAGGCCAAGATAGAGCTCTCCGGCATGAGCAACACCAACATCAACCTGCCCTTCATAACGGTCGTGGACGGCGCTCCCCAGCACCTCGATTACGACCTCTCCAAGCAGAAGTTCGACAGCCTCACCTCCGACCTCGTGGAGCGCACGGTGGAACCCATGCGCAAGGCGATGCAGGACGCGGGCCTCACTTATAACGACATAAACAAGGTGATAATGGTGGGCGGCTCCACGCGTATCCCCGCCGTTTACGACAAGGTAAAGGCGATCACGGGCAAAGATCCCTTCAAGGGCATCAACCCCGACGAATGCGTGGCCATCGGCGCCGCCATCCAGGGCGGCGTGCTCTCCGGCGAGGTAAAGGACGTCCTCCTTCTGGACGTAATGCCCCTCACGCTCGGCATCGAAACGCTCGGCGGCGTATCCACGCCCCTTATCGAGCGCAACACCACCATCCCCGTAAAAAAGAGCCAGGTATTCTCCACCGCGGCAGACAACCAGCCCGGCGTGGAAATAAACGTTTTGCAGGGCGAGCGTAAGTTCGCCAAAGACAACAAGTCGCTCGGCAGGTTCATGCTCACCGATATACCTCCGGCACCCCGCGGCGTTCCCCAGATAGAGGTAACGTTCGACGTGGACGCCAACGGCATAGTCAACGTAACGGCAAAGGACCTCGGCACCGGCAAGTCCACCAACATAACCATCACCGCGTCCACCAACCTCTCCGAAGAGGACATAGACAAGGCGGTAAAGGACGCCGAACGCTACGCCGAAGAGGACAAAAAGCGCAAAGAGGCGGTGGATAACAAAAACAACCTCGAAGGCATGATAGACAGCCTCGAAAAGACGGTAAAGGAGGCGGGCGACAAACTCTCCGAAGAGGATAAGCGCACCGTGGAGGACGCCGTGGCGTCCGCAAAGACCGAGCTCGAATCGGGCGACAACGACAGGATAAAGGCGGCAAGCGAAGAGCTCACGCAAAAGATCCAGCCCGTCATCGCCAAGATCTATCAGCAGACGCAGGGCGCAAATCCCGGAAACGGTGGCGACAGCGGCGACGACGGTACGGAGTTCAACCAGCACTCGTAAGCGCTTGCGGCAACTTTGCAAGACAGGCGTAAACCAATAAAGAAAACGACTTGCGCACGGGCGGATCGTCCGTGCGCAAAAGGCGTTAAATCAGGCATATATGCGCCTTAATTCGGCGCGGATAAGGTAAACTATGGCAGAAAAGAAGAACTATTACGATATTCTCGGCGTGGCAAAGACCGCCTCGCAGGACGAGATAAAGTCCGCTTACCGCAAGCTTGCCATGAAGTATCACCCCGACCTTCACCCGGGCGACAAGGACGCGGCGGATAAGTTCAAAGAGATAAACGAGGCCAACGCCGTGCTCTCCGACGAGCAGAAGCGCAAGCAGTACGACTTCGAGCTCGAGCATCCCGGAATGGGCGGCAGCGGCGGAGGTTTTTCCGGTTTTTCAGGCTTTTCCGATTCGGGTTTCGGCGGGTTCGAAGATATCTTCGGCTCTATTTTCGGCGGCGGGTTCGGCGGCGCGCGTTCCGCCCGTCCCTCGCGCGGGGCGGATATCGAGCTTACCGTAAAGCTCTCCTTTCTCGACGCGATAAAGGGCTGTTCCAAGGAGATAGCTTACACCCGCAACGAGCCCTGCCGTTCGTGCGCCGGCACGGGCGCGCGCGGCGGCACGGACTTTGCAAAATGTTCGCGCTGCGGCGGCACCGGCAAGATAAGGACGCAGGTGGACACCATGTTCGGCCGCACCATCCAGGTGGGGGCGTGCCCCGACTGCGGCGGCACCGGCAGGAAGATAACCAACAAATGCCCCGACTGCGGCGGCAGAGGATATAAAAAGGTGGAGACCAGGTTCACCGTAAACATCCCCGCCGGCGTAGACAGCGACAGCTCGCTTAGAAAGCGCGGTTTCGGCCAGGCGGCGGCAAACGGCGGCGAGCCGGGCGATTTGTACATTCATTTCAGGATAGAGCCGCACAAACTGCTGCGCAGGGAAGACAAGGACCTGTTCGTCACCGTGCCCGTATCATATAAAACGGCGGTGTGCGGCGGCAAGATAATGGTGCCCGGCGTAGACGACATGCTGGAATATTCCGTGCCCGCGGGCACGGCGAGCGGCTCCCGTTTCTGCATCCGCGGCAAGGGCGTAAAAACGATGAACGGCACGGGCAACCTTTACGTAACGGTGGAGGTGGAGATACCCAAAGGCCTCTCGCGCGAGCAGCAGAAAAAACTTTCGGACTTCGAAGACGACGTGCTGCTAAAAAATTGCGAGCAGATGTCGCGCTTTTCCTCGTCGGCGTCCGCCCTTTACGGCAGGAACGTCGGCAAGCAGTAAAAAAAGCTCCCTTGCGGGAGCTTGATTTTGTGTTCGATCGGGCATATGTGCGCGTCTTTTGCAAAAATCGGCGTGCGCCGCAGGGCTCAGCCGTCCTTTTTGCCTTTCCGCTTTTTCACGCATTCGGAAAGCAGATATTCTATCTGCCCGTTCACGGAGCGGAACTCGTCCTCCGCCCAGGCGGCAAGTTCGGCGTAAAGCGCGGGCGAAAGCCGCAGCGGTATTTGCTTTTTTGCGTTGTCACTTTCCTTTTCCATCGTCCGCCTCGCTTTGTTTTTCCGTTCCGCCCGCGCCTTACTCCGGCGCGGGCGGATGCGTTATTTTTGCTATATGTAAGGGGCTTTTAATATAACGAGCCGCTGTTCACCACGGGCTGCGCGTCCTTGTTGCCGCACAGCACCACCAGCAGGTTGGAAACCATCACGGCTTTGCGTTCTTCGTCCAGCTCCACGGTGTGGTTCTGGTTCAGCCTTTCAAGCGCCATTTCCACCATGCCCACGGCGCCGTCCACTATCATCTTGCGCGCGTCTATTATGGCGGAGGCCTGCTGCCTTTGCAGCATCGCCGCCGCTATTTCGGGCGCGTATGCAAGGTAAGTTATGCGCGCTTCGAGTATTTCCAGCCCCGCCACGGCAACGTTCTCCTGTATCTTGTCGCGTATGCGCTTTACTACCACCTCGCTCGAGCCGCGCAGGCTGCCGTCGGCGGCAAGGCCGTCGCCCGTCGGGTCCACGTTGGGCGCCACGTCGTAAGGATATATGCGCACGATGTCGCGCAGCGCCGTGTCGCATTGCAGGGAGAGGAACTCCTTGTAATTGTCCACGTCGAACACCGCCTTTGCCGTGTCAACTACGCGCCACGTAACGGCAATGCCTATCTCCACGGGGTTGCCGAGGCAATCGTTGATCTTCTGCTTGGCGTTGGAAAGAGTCATCACTTTAAGCGATATCTTCATCCCGTTTGCCGCCTGCGCCGAGGCGCTGCTCTTTTCGGTGGTAACGTCGCCGCTCTGCCCCAGCTTGGTCTTTGCCGCGGGGTTAAAGGCCTGGCAGAACGGGTTCACCCAATAAAATCCTTCGCCGCGCAGCGTGCCGTAGTATTTGCCGAACAGCGTAAGCACCAGCGCCTCCTGCGGTTTAAGCGTTTTAAGCCCGCCGAACATCAGCCATCCCACGATAAGGTAGATGCAGAAGACCGCCATGCCTATGCCCGAAAGCACGCCTGCCCCGCCGTCGTTTTCCAGCCCGAGCCCGCATATCACCGCGCCAGCCACCGCGGCAAGATACGCCGCCGTAAGCAGCACTAACGCAAGCATGCCGTTCGGTCTCTTGTTTATCACCTTTTCCGTCATTTACAGTACCCTCCTTGACAGATACATTTTTGATATCAAAATAATATCACATAATTTCAAGTTTGTCAACTGTTGCGGCAAAAAAAGTCAAAACGCGTTCTGCACGGCGGTTTGCGGACGAGTTACCCGTCCGAGGCGGACAAAAGCTGCTGTGGATAACTTTTTACAAACGATGTAAAACAATTGTAAAATTTTTGCCGAAAAGGTCGTTATACCGTCCGTTGTCGATAAAATGTGGATAACTCATCCGAATGTCGAGTGGCGAAGGAGGGGATCGCGGGGATCATCCACTAAAAATGTGGATAAAAACGCCGTGGCGCCCGCTTGCCGAAAATTAAATTTCGTGCCTAAAAACGGGGCAAAAGCGTTTGACAAATCGGGCGGTATTTTATATAATAAGTAAGCTTTGAAAACTGCATACGCACCGTTAGCTCAACTGGATAGAGCGTTGGTCTACGGAACCAAAGGCTAGGGATTCGAATTCCTTACGGTGCACCACGAAAACGGGGATGACGAAAGTCATCCCCGTTTTCGTGGTGTATCTAAGCGGAGCGGATAGCGTAGGCGGCGCAGGCGCCCCGCTCGGGCTTCCGCCGAAAGGCGGAGCCCTGCCGAGGCTCCCGCAGGGAAACGGCAGTATTCCTTACGGTGCACCCGAAGGGTATAGTCATAAGTATTTGCTTGCCGGGGGTGATTGATTCGGATTTACTTTTTATCGTTCGATATTTAATAACGCGAGATGAGGTAGCTAAATTGGTCTTGCGTGTTCTAAACAAAGTTGCAAAAAGCTGTCAAAAGGAAGTCTAAAGTAGTTTCATCTATTATTAAATGGAATAAAAAGATTTTTTCTACATATTGTAAATTCGTTTTTATTATGCTATAATTTTTTTGAGGTATGTTGAGTGCCGTTTTGGTATCAAAAGATATTATGAATCGGAAAACAAATTGTTAATCAACCGATTGTTGTTAAGGAGGAGTTGGTCGCTCTATGTTTGCTTTTATAGAAAATTTATTTTTAAAAGGAAAAGCAAAAAAATTATTATCATATATTGAAAAAATAGAAACAGAAATAACTTTATTTCAACGCATTGACAGTAAAGACGGTAAAGAAGATACATATATAAAATATAGTCGTTCTTTATCAAAAAAAGAATTTTATGCAGATATTGTTTCGCGATATAATGTTTGCAATCAAAAAATTGAAAGACATAATAACGAAATACGGACATTATCGTTCGCGTATAATACACTTATGCAAACATATCCTATTGCGGGTATTCTTGACAATATATTAGAGTATAGCAGAGAAAAACTCGAAGAAATTTATTCAACGATTAAAAAGGTTTACGCATATGTTATCCCGAACTCTTTTCAATATAAAGAGCTTTATGACACATATAAGCAGAATATTGAAGAAATCATATGTGATTATGATTTAATAAAAGAACAAAAAAACTTAATTTTGAAAATTATTAGTGAGGTTGATAATCTGCCCGATATTTATATCGATAGCGAAAATATATCTAAGGCATTAGATAATGCGTTGAGGTGTGTACAAAAATACAAATCGTACGAGCATAAATATTATCAAATACCGATTGTTAACGCCGACATCATAGATAAACATAATGAAAAATTTATTGTAAGGAATATAAATGACGTAATTTTCGATGATGTGAATGGAAAAAGTCTTGATATTGAGCAAAGACGCGCGATACTTTGCAATGCTAAATCAAATTTAACGATTGCGGGTGCAGGCTCAGGAAAAACCTTGACAATTTGTGGTAAAGTTAAGTATTTGTTAGAAAAAGGAATGGCGAAAGAAAATGAAATATTATTGTTGTCGTATTCAAGAGCTTCTGCCGATGATTTAGAGAATAAAATAAATAAGGTCGCAACAGGGTTAACCGTTGAAACATTTCACGCATTAGGGCTTAAAATTTTAACTGAAGCAAGTGGCAAGAAAAAAGCTATAGAAGAGCAGTTGAAAGTTTATATAACGCAGTTTTTTGAAGAAGAATTGGTGAAAAACCCTAAAATTGCAAATGATATATTTCAATATATTGCTTTATATTTTTACGCTGCGCCAATATATAAAAAAAAGTATAAAAACGATGGGGAAATTTATAGAGAATTAAAATCACTTGATTTTAGAACATTAAAAGACCGTTTAGGTAAATTATCTGCAAACAAGAATAGACACGAGACGCTTAAAAATGAGTTTGTTAAAAGTAATGAAGAACTTATAATTGCAAATTATCTTTTTACAAACGGGATTAATTATGAATACGAAAACCCGTATGAGTTTGATACAAGTACGATTAACAAGAGGCAATATACTCCTGATTTTTATTTACCGGATTATGGCATTTATATAGAACATTACGGCATAGATAGAAATGGGGAAGCGCCTCAATATGATAAAGCGGCAAGCGACGAATATGTGTGTGCAATGAATTGGAAACGCCGGATACACATTGAAAATCGAACAAAATGTATTGAAACATATTCTTATGAATTTAAGGAGGGTATTATTTTTGATAATCTTAAGGCTCGTCTGCTGGAAAATGGTGTAGAGTTTAAGCCGTTATCGCAAGCGGAAGTTATAGGTGCTCTGCATAATGTTTATTCGGGCAGAGATTTCAGCTCATTTTTTAATTTAATAATGACTTTTATTTCGTTGTATAAAGCGCAAACCAAAGATGATGCCGGGTTTGACGAATTGAAAACGAAATTAAATGATTCTCCATATGATACGACTCGTGCATGTCTGTTTTTGGATATTTGTAAAGACATATATAATTATTATATGCAAAATTTGAGAAGCTCGGACAAGATTGATTTTGATGATATGATTTTGCAATCTATGGATTTGCTTGATGGTTCACCTAATTTTAAATACAAGTACATCATTGTCGATGAGTTTCAAGACATATCACAAAGCAGAACAAAATTTTTGCAAAAACTTATCGAGCACGGTAATTCAAAGCTTTTTGCCGTTGGGGATGATTGGCAAGCAATTTATCGCTTTGCGGGTTGCGATATAAATGTATTTTTAGAATTTGAAAATATTTTTACAGGGGCAAAACTTAATTATATAACCTCTACGCATAGAAATTCTGCGGAACTTCAGCAAATAGCAGAGCCGTTTATAACGGTAAATCCAAGTCAATATAAAAAGCATATAAAATCGACAAAACACCAAGAAAAACCTATAAGGATTATTTATCATAAAGGGAATAAAGCAATGGCTCTTACCAAAGCGTTAGAGGATATATCAGCGATAAATTCTAACGCAAAGGTTCTGGTGTTGGGTAGAAACAGGCGTGATATAGATGCGTTTATTTGTAAAAGAATTCAAGTTTTTTGCTATAAAAAAATAATGCATTATGATTATCCGAAACTTGAAATATCCTATAGCACGGTTCATGGATCAAAAGGATTAGAAAGCGACTTTGTTGTTCTGATCAGCGGAGAAGACGCGCAAAACGGCTTTCCGAATAAAACTGAAGATGATAATATTTTAACGCTTATACTTGGCAAGAAGGATAACTTTCAATATGCCGAAGAACGTCGTCTTTTTTATGTAGCGTTAACAAGAACAAAATCCATTGTGTATTTACTTTCCGATAGAAGTAAATCATCTGAATTTATACAGGAAATTAAAAATAAATGTTATATAATGGAGGATGAAAGTGAGATTAAAGAAGAAAATGAATATCTTTGTCCTTGGTGCAAATCAGGACATTTGGTTATAAAAAAGTCGGAGACTGACGAAAAATCTTTCTATGGTTGTTCGAATTTTCCGTATTGTACATATACAAACAACGATATGAAAGCGGTATATTTTAATCATCGTTGTCCGGAATGCGGTGACTTTCTTGTTTTGAGAAAAGGCAGATATGGAACTTTTTTTGGGTGTCATAATTATCCGCGTTGCAAATATACTCAACAAAACGTGCCAAACGATTGACGCGGCGGGGCGGAAGGGTTTACTATGTAAAAAAAACGCGGAGGTGTGCCATGCAGGAGACGGACGTAAAAAACGATCTCGGCGCCAGGATCTTTATAAACGGCGTTCCCGATCACCGGCTTATCGTCGCCGACAAGGAATCGGGCTTTTTGGAGGCGCTCGAATTGCAGATAAGCGAGCATTTCAAAGCAAAAGAGGAACTTTAACGGGCAAGGGCTGCAATATGCCTCTGCCGCATATCTGCGATAGGTAACGGGCATTTTACATTGTCGCGCGCGTGTGGTATTATGGGGACGGAAACAAGGAGCGAGGTGTGATACGTATGGACAGGATACGGAATTGTAAAGAAAAATTCGAAAAACTCTTCGGCGGCGAGCCGACTCAAAGCGAGGGGAACGATCCCGAATTTATGCGCATCCTGCAGCGGTTCATCTTCGGCGAGGTAAGCTATACGGGTACGCTCGACGACAGGATGCGCGAGCTTGTCACCGTAACGGTGCTTACCGTCAACCAGACGCTGCCGCAGCTTAAAGCGCACGTCGCCGCCTGCCTAAACATCGGCATTTCGCCCGCAGATATCCGCGAAACGGTATATCAGTGCGCGCCCTTTATCGGCTTCCCGAAAACGCTCAACGCCGTCGCCGCGACGGACGAGGTGTTTGTCGCAAACGGCGTTGCCCTTCCCTTGGAAAGCGGCGAGACGGTAACGGAAGAGGACCGCTTTGCAAAGGGGCTTGCCCTGCAAAAGCCCGTGTACGGCGACGAGATAAAGGAACGCTACGCTTGGCTGCCCGGAGAGTTTGCCGAGGCGGTGCCGCGCTTTCTGACCGAGCTGTGCTTTTCCGACTTCATGACGCGGAAAGGGTTAGACGGAAAAACGCGCGAGCTGCTGACCGTCGTAATGCTGGCGGCGATGGGCGGCGCGGAGGTGCAGGTGCGCTCCCACGTAGAAGGCGCACTGAAGACGGGCAGCACCAAGGAAGAAGTCGTCTGCGCACTCGTGCACGCCATGCCGTATATGGGCGTTCCGCGCCTCTTTAACGCGCTCAACTGCGCAAAGGAATCGTTATCCGAATAAAAACATAATCGGCGCCCCGCGGAAAGCTGTTTTCCGCGGGGCGCCCTTTTATGCGTTTTCATAGAATGGGTATTGACTTCGGGGAGGGGGTATGTTATAATAAACAAAAATCCCGTCGCTTTGTATGGCGCTTGCTTGATAAGGGGATTTAATAAACGCTACGGAGGGAGAGTATGAAGGGTGCGGCGCTGTTCAATTTTATACGTCACATAGCAAATATGGGCGCGGCGTCCGGCAAAAAGCGCGTTTTATACGCTTTTGGCAATATTGTCATAATGGCGCTGGGCGTGTTTTTTGCGGTCTGCGTAAAATGGAGCTTTGCGATGCTGTCGGAAACGTTTATAGGCGGAGTGTTTTGCATTATTTTAAGCGTGGCGCTGACCGTATTTACGTTTTTGCAGGGCTTTGTGGCGCAGTTTGCGCTCGTGGTGATAGCGGGGATAGGCATTGCCAATCCGGAAGAGCGCGGCGGGAACGTGGCGGCGTTCGTTATCGCTTTGCTTACTTCCGTCGGGCTTGTGGCGGCGGCCGTCGTATTCTTATTGTAACGTAAAGATAAGGGGGTATTCATGAAAAAATTTATTTTACCGATGGTTTCCTTTATAACGATTGCAGCAACGTGCGTGTTCGGCGGCGGGTGCGGGGGAGTTAAGATCCTTCCGCTGTACGACAGCACTTTTACTTTCACGGGCAAAACTCTTCCCCTTGAATGGGATAAGAGCATGGGGGTAATATGGAATGAGGCGGACTCCCATAACGAATCCGTAAAGAGGTTGGTCGAAAGGTATTGGAGCGTGATCGATTGGGACGTTACAAAGGAAAGCTGGCGGAACGCGATGTACGAGCGCGGGCTGGACGCGTCGATCGCCGAGGGGCTGGACGCAGATGCCACGCAGAGCGCGGACGCGTTCACAAAGTACTTCGACGGCGCGATACAGACCATATATTCGGGTTTGAAGGATATTTCGGTCACCGTAGGCAGCGAGGCGCAGACGATAGAGGTAACGTTCAGCGTTCCCGGCAGGGAGAAAGTTGAATATTCCCTCGAAAACCGCGGCGTAAACGTTGCGGGAAAGGAATTGATCCACGAAGGAGGAGTGGCTCAGATCGAATTCAGCACGGCGAAAATCGCGGAATACGAC
Organism: uncultured Clostridia bacterium; assembly: GCA_944341315.1. GTDB lineage: Bacteria > Bacillota > Clostridia > Christensenellales > Borkfalkiaceae > Coproplasma. The sequence continues at coordinate 5,411 of CALVLW010000096.1, read as the reverse complement.
GCGCTGTATTTCTCGGTGCCCTCCGAAGATATGGGACTTGACATATATTCCGTAACCGTCGGCTATCCGATAGAGTTCAATTTGCTGCGCAGCGACGGAGGGGGACTCGTATCTTTGCGCCCTGCTCCAGAAATGATAGTTGAGTGATATACGCGGGAGCCTCGGCAGAGCAGCGGAGCTGAAGCTCCTCGCGCGAACCGCGCGGCTTCTGCGATCCTGAACATACAAAACGAAACAGAGGATGACGAAAGTCATCCTCTGTTTCGTGGTGCATAAATCTAATAAAAGTATGTCAATTTGTGCTTAATACTATTCGTCGGTTGTATTTAATGAAATGTTAAGATTTTACGCTCAAATTATTTAGCAAATTTAAAGATCGGTAGCTACGTTGTTTCAATTTGCGACAAAAGATTTGTTTGCTTCTTTACTAAATGGTAAATTGCAGTATCGCATTATGTATATGTCAAATTTTGCGGTGCTAATGGATTAAATATGTGAAGATTAAGTATTTAAGGCAATATGGTCATTCTTTTTTACATTTATTATAAAAAGTGTTATAATATTTGTGGTAATAAGGAGAACTGCATTTATGAGTTTTGCCGAAAAAGTAAAATTTGTTCGAACCCAATTCAAGTTATCTCAAGAAGATTTACCACACGAGATAAGAGTTAGTTTTGCGATCATTAACAGATGGGAAAACGGCAACTATCAACCAAGCCGTTTAGCGAGAAAAGCATTCGATGATTTTTGCGAAAAAGCGAAAGATATTGTAAAGGAGAATAACGAATGAACTATATCGGATCCAAATATTCCTTAATCGATTTCTTGGAAACATCTATCGATAAAACATTAAAACTATACAATGAGTCGCGTCACCCTTCAGAAATGGTTTTTGCTGACTTATTTGCTGGCACCGGAGTTGTAAGTGGTTCTTTCAAAAAGTTGGGGTATTCTATCATTGCCAATGATATTCAGTATTATAGTTACGTTATTACAAAACACATGATTGAGAATAATGGGAATCTTGATAAAGAACGTTGCGACCAACTGATAAAAGAATTGGATATTTTGGACGGAGTTGAAGGGTTTATATATAAGAATTATTGCTATGAAGGCACTGAAGGACAAGAATTTCGCAGAATGTATTTTTCTGATTTTAACGCAAAGAAATGTGATGCAATAAGAATTGCCATTGAGGATTGGTTACAACAAGGGAAAATCAATAAACACGAATATTTCTTTTTATTGGGTTCATTGTTAAATAGCATTGATAAATATGCTAATACGGCATCTGTTTATGGCGCTTATCTTAAAAAGCTTAAAAAGTCTGCTTTAAAAGAAATGGAACTTGTCGCACTCCCCATAATGCAAGGAACTGTTGACTGTAAAGTATATAATGAGGATATAAGTGAACTTATAAGGAATGTCTCGGGCGATATATTATACCTCGATCCACCGTATAATGAGCGTCAATACTGTTCAAATTATCACTTGCTTGAAACAATTGCAAAATATGATAATCCTGAAATTAAAGGAAAAACCGGCTTGCGTAATTATGCCAACCAAAAAAGTGTGTTCTGCATAAAGAACAAAGTTGCAGATGCTTTTAACGAACTTATTAAAAATGCAAAATTCAAATACATTTTCTTAAGCTACAATAACGAGGGGCTTATGTCTTTTGATACAATTGAAAAAATTATGAGAAAATATGGCAAATACAAAGTGTATATGCAACAATATCGTCGATTTAAAGCAGATAATGCGAGAGATTGCAAGTCTGATTCAACAATAGAATACTTGCATTGTTTAGTTAAGGAAGATATGTAATGAGCAAGATTAATGACCTTGATATGTCAAAATGGCAAGAATTGACGGATGTTTGGACTGACAGCCTTTGGATTATTTCCCACAGAGATAATTCAGGGGCTCACGACGGGCATTATCACGGTAACTTTGTTCCGCAGATACCGCATCAATTACTTGCCCGTTACACAAAAGCAGGCGATTTTGTATTAGACCCTTTTGCCGGCAGCGGAACTACTTTAATTGAGGCTCAACGTATGGGAAGGAATTCCATTGGTATAGAACTTCAGCCTGGCGTGGCAGCGGAATCGATTTGTAGAATTCATTCCGAACAGAAAGAAGGCATTATTGCCGACACCTTTGTAGACGATAGCAGAACTTTTGATACAAAGAGGATTTTAGAAACTTATAAAATTAACAGTATTCAATTTATTATTTACCACCCTCCCTATTGGGATATAATCAAATTTAGCGAAGACGAAAACGATTTATCGAATTCAGCTAGTTTAGATGAATTTATAAACAACTTTCGGCAAGTGGTAAGAAATACATCCGCTATACTTGAAAAAAAGCGATATTGTGCAGTTGTAATAGGTGATAAATACGCAAATGGTGAATTGGTGCCGTTGGGCTTTTATTGCATGCAAGCAATGCAACAAGAAGGACTTACGCTAAAAGCAACGATAGTTAAAAATTTTGAAGAAACAAAAGGTAAGGCAAACCAAAAGGCTCTGTGGCGCCAACGTGCTTTACAGAATGGATTATATCTATTCAAACACGAGTATGTTTTTGTGTTTAAGAAGGAGAAGTGACGAATTCTCCTTCTTTCTATTCTATAACTAATTTTGAGTTTTCTTCCTTAAAATGAAGTATTTTAGTAGAATTAAATTTAACATTTGGGGCATTGTAGTTACTCCAATTTTTATCTGCAATTATTTTTTCAGTATTTTGCAACCTATCTTTAACAAATTGCTTGGCATTGAACACACCGTCTGAAATTATTATTGGATAAACATTGACCTTTTTATTTTTGCTTAAATAAAAGGGCAAAATATAATCCTTTAACCAAACCAGATAACCTTCAATTTGCTTTATAATGCCTGTGGAAACACGTTCGTCTTTTAATTCAATTAAAGAAATATCGACGGAATTTTCATCTTCTTGAATTGCTATAACATCTATTCTATGTTCACCAAAACTACACATAACCTCATTGCCAATCCAAGTTATTTCTTTTTTGTTATTTAGGATTTTTGTATAATTCGAGCTTTTTAACGTCATTACTGTAATAAACTGAATATAGTGCTCAAAAGCCTTTTTGCTCATATATTTTTTCAATAAATTAGAATACAAATTCGGAGTAACGTCCAGTTTTCTTTTTGCTGAATAAATCTTTTCAATACTTGTTGCTTTGATAGTTTTATTCTCTTTATCGAATGTAAAATTCTTGCTTTTTAGGATATGATTACCTTTTGAAATTCTCTTTAAAAATAACGCATACTCAGCATCGGTGATCATGGTGCAACCTCGATTACCACCAAGCTTTCTATATATTAGAGACCAACATAATTCATATGGGTGATTAAGTCCGTTCAAGGAATCTAAATAATCATATTCGTTAATACCGTTCTGAAAAACTTTATAAGGTTTTATTAAAACCCTATAAGTCAATTTTTTTTGCAACTCGTTAAACAAGTAATTATCAGCATCATTAGGATCAACAAAAAAATCGCTAATGGCTTCAAAAACTCCATAGAATTTAGCAATTCCTGTTACAAAAAAAATGATTTTGTCTCCTTTTCTAATTCTAGCAAGATCAACCATCATACCGACAGAACGTTTTTCATTTTGTGTATGCACAGTAACGGATGGATCAAAAATAAAATCAGTAGATACATCTGATGCGCCAGTTCCTGCAAACATATATTCTAAATGCACTTTAAAAGTGTTTTGGTTGACAATAAAAACATGAGCCATTATTTTTTCTCCTGCAAATGTTTCTTAAATTCGAGTGGGTCATACCAATAACAACCTTCGCAAGCATTAGGCTCGTTATGGTGCTCCGCTACGCCTTTATAATATGACATGGGATATCCCAATTTTTTTGCGTCATAACGGATTCCCGTTCTTATGCACTCTTTGCAATATTGGCGTTTTGCATCATTTGCCGCTTTACTCAACGGTTGAAAATCTTCTAACCTTTGATCTTCATTACGCATAACTCTATCTTCGTTTTTCATTCCGTTTTTATGATCAACTTCCGGATTTGAAGTACCCAGAACGACACAGCGACGGACCTTTATTGCCTTTTTAATATCGGCACGAATATGTTGCGAATAGTCGCCGTCATTAAAACCATTTAAACGGATTCGATCTATTCCGTTGCCGGGAGTAACGCTTTTATCAAACTCAATTACAAATTTTTTTGCAAGAGTTGATTCCTTTCTAGCCCAAGACGCACCGTTACCAAAAGTTAAAGACGTATATTCTCCGACAAACTCACTGATATTTACCCATCGACTGACGCCATTTTTGTCTGGTTGAGCGAGTTTAATAAACAATTCGGTTTTTGTCATTTGTTTTTCTCCTATTAAAAACTAAAAAATTCCGCAAGCGTTACGTCCAATGCTTTTGCTAATTTTTCAATATTTACAATCGAGATATTTCGCCTGCCGCATTCAACGCTTGTTATGTACGTTCTATCCAAACCAGCCAAATCAGCAAGTTCTTCTTGACTAATTCCCAAATTATTTCTTAACTCTCGGACTCTTTTTCCGATTAAAAGTTTAATGTCCATCTAATAACTCCTTTAATTTAAGCAATTATAACATCAGGTGACTTTTTTCTCAACGGACTATAAGTCACAATTACGCTTGATTACTCTATGGTAAATTATTAACTTAAACTATAAGACTTTAAAGAGTACTTTGATGAGTATTTTAATAAACGAACGGCAGAGCAGCGGACCTGAAGCTCCTCGCGCGAACCGCGCGGTTTTTGCGATCCTGAACATACAAAACGAAACAGAGGATGACGAAAGTCATCCGCAACGCCCGGGAATCTGCCGTTTCCCTGCGGGAGCCTCGGCAGAGCAGCGGAGCTGAAGCTCCTCGCGCGAACCGCGCGGCTTCTGCGATCCTGAACATACAAAACGAAACAGAGGATGACGAAAGTCATCCTCTGTTTCGTGGTGCAGCAACGCAATCAATATCCGAATTTTTTGCCGCTTCAATTTCAGAGAAGCATACCGTTCTGCTTCCGTCCTTGAAGTTGAATGTTATTGTCAGCTTGTCATCGAACAGGTAAATTGAGTTGATGAACCCATCTATCAGCCGCTGTTTACCCTCCTGCGTGGAGATGTCCAGCTTTTTGAATTTTTCTATGCCGAATCGTATCTGCTCTTTCGTCAAGAAGGGCTTTTTTATTTTCTCCTGCAAAATGGCGATTTCAAGCTCTTTCTGCTTGCTTTCAAGCTGTGTCAGTCTGCTCTTGGTATTCTCCGTGATTATTCCCTGCTCAATGGCGTCCATTATGTTGCCTATGCGCTTTTGCGTATCTTCAAGCTGCGCCTTTAAGTTGGGTATTCTCGGATTTTCCTGCCCCTGCAA
>CALVLW010000095.1 GCA_944341315.1 uncultured Clostridia bacterium | reverse complement strand
AGGGATTTCTCGTTGTAATGGCAGACGCCCGCAAGCTGTTCGTATGACAGATTAAAATTCGCGGACCGGCAAATTATTTGAATGAAGTCGTGGCAAAGGTTCGGGTTTTCGTGCGTTTGCAGGTGGTTAAGCGACGCGGCGAGGGCAAGCAGCGAAACAAGATTGGTATATTTAGGTTTGCGGATTGCAATTTTACGCATTTCATTGATGACTTTATCTTTTGACTTAGACATGGCAAAAATTTATAAAATTACATTTTTTGCCATTATTATATAAGATTGCCAATGCTGTATACGGTAAAAATTTTACCGTTTTTATAAATAGAGAAAAATTTTGCGGCGCAGCTGATAGTCATCTGATAATATTAACTTATAAGCTGCCCGCTGTTATCGCGAAGTGTGGCGCGCACCCCTGTATCGGGATCCGTGCGGGCATGCGCCTTACCATTGATGCGTTGCTTGCGAGAAGCAAGATGATTTCATCCGTTGCGATAACTCGCTCCTTTGCGGTGTATCCGCAGCGGGGCGAGTTTGCGTTTGTATAACCACAATGGCGGTGCGTTTTGTATCGGGTGGAGAAAGTTGCTTTCTATTGTCCGACTGCACCGAAGAATGATATAAATATCGAGTATCAATTTAATTTTTTTGGTAAAAAGTTAAAAAAAATTGTGAATGGATATTGACAAACGTTTATATCTGTTGTATAATTCAGTTACAAAGTACCGCCTGAGATCGTGTTGCAAAAAATGTATAATAAGCGGCTTGCCGCGAGCGGGAAACAATTACCGCTCGCATTTTGCAAATAAACTGCGGAGGACAGCAATCATGAAATTCTTTGGTATATTCACTAAAAAGCGTAAATCGGATGTGCTCGAACGCGACAAAGACGAGTCGCTCAGGAGCACGCTGGAAAAACTCAGGCTCAAGCTCATTACTTACGAAAACGAGCAGGCGTTCGCTGTTTCGAAGACGCTTGAGGCCAAAAAGAAGAAATTGCCCGTTGAAGAAAAAAGATGGCGCAATATGTTGGGCCGTAACATTGTAATGCAGAAGCGCATCCAGCGAATGATAATGACCATAGAACTCGCCATGCATACGAGGGATATGGCCAAACTTAACCACGATTTCGTTCAGTGTATGGGAGACCTGGCAGACGACATAAATCTTGCGGCGGAGAATTTTGACACCAAAAAGCTCGAGAAAAAATACACCAAGGCTATGTTTGAAGCTGAAAGGCAGATGGATAAAATAGACGCTCTGATGGATCTCGGAGACGATGTTTTTTCCGTATCGGCGGACGCGAACGCCGTGTCCGAATGCGAAGGCGAGGTCGAGGCGATGCTGCGAGAAGCAGAAATGTCTGAGTGTGCATCGACGATAGCGGGAAGCCATAGGTTTTGATGGAGGTATTACCATGAATTTACGGGAATTTGAAAAGCGGCGGTGCCAGGAGCGTGTTGAACAACAGGCCTTGAGAGAGCTGAACTCGGCGCTCTCCGTTCTCGAGCGTAAGAAAACGGAGTATGCGGCCGAAATCAAATCGGCTTTGAAGTGCGGGCGCGATTGCCGCGTTCCGATTGCCTTGATGAAGCATGCGATCTACAATACGGCCGTCATACGCGACATGCTCGACAATATCAAGATAGCGATCGACTGCCGCGAAATGCAGACGGTAAGCAGGAATTTTGATAAGTCGTTCAACAAGATCATGAAGTCTGTCGCCGGCTCCGTATTGTTCCGGAGTATGGCAGGCAAACGGAAAATGTTTACGAAAGCGCTCGACAAATACGGCTATTCGGCAATGCGGCTCAGGCAGATGCTTAAAGATAACGGTATCGTCTTCAGCATGGGCGTAAGCGACCTTTCGGACATTTCCGACGAAGAGGTCAAATCGGCCGTCATGAGCGAGATCGATATGGAGAACGACGATATCGCGGCGATAGTAAGGAACTTGGAAGCGGAATTTGCCTCTGTCCGCGCAAAAGGACAATCCCGTGCGGAATCGGACGGCAAGGAAAGATTCGGTTCTCCTGTTCCTGCGCGGCCTTCGGCAGAGGCGTCCGCGCAGCCGCCGAACGATACCCCCGTGCAGCCTTCGGCTCCCGTCGTACGGCATAAGGTGCCCGCGGCGATTTCTTCCGTGCCGGAAGCTCCGGTTGCCGGAGAAGATAAAGACGAACAGCCGGCAGGCACGGCACCGGCGCTCCCCTCCGCAAAGATAAACGTTGCGGGCGCGGCATTGCGCCCTCAGCGGCTGGACGATTATCTGGGACAGCCCGCAGCGATAGCGACATTAAAGACTTCCGTCAAGTCTGCGCTGCTCATGGGAAAAGCTTTGCCGCATTTGTTGCTTTGCGGCTCTTACGGTCAGGGCAAGACTACTCTTGCAAAAATAGTCGCAAAGGAAATGGGCGGGGGATTTATCGAGGTAAATTCGCGCATCAAATCGCGCGATATGATCCGAATACTTCGCGACCTGAAAGAAGGCGACGTCATCTTCGTAGACGAAGTGCATCAGTTGTCGCCGGAGATCATCGAAACGATACTTTATCCTGCAATGGAGGATTTCGAGCTGCATCTCACCGAAAGCAACAGCGTGCGCTCCGGCTGCAAGGTGGAAAAGGTCGCTCCGTTCACGCTTATTGCCGCCACGACCGAAACGGGTAAGTTACTTAAACCGTTTTACAGCAAATTCCCGCTAAAGATAACGTTGGCCGAATATACTCCAGACGTGATAGCGGCCATAGTAAAAAATTCTTTCGGCGTATTCGGCCTTAAAATTTCGGAGGATCTGTGTCTTAAAATTGCCAAACGCAGCAGGCTTACGCCACGAACGGCAAATGAATACGTAGTCGGTATAAGAGACCTCGTATTGCTTGAAGAATCGGAACGACGCAATATAACGGCCAAAGGCGCGCTTAAAGACGCCTCCGCCGTGGCGGCGCTCGGCATTACCGTAAGCGAAGAACAGACGGAGGAGTATTTTTCCGCAAAAGGCATAGACGAAAACGGACTTGACGACCTTCAAAGGAAGATTTTAAGTATTCTTATCGAAAATTATAACGGCGGACCTGTCGGACAGGATACGATCGCCAAGGCGCTGAACGTCGCCAATAACCGCGTAGACGAGGAATACGAGCCGTATCTCGTAAAACTCGGACTTATAGGCATATGCCCGAACGGTAGATTCGTAACGGAAGCCGGGTTCAGGTATATGGGCAGGGAGAAGCGCGTTCTTAACCGTCAGGGAGCGCGTGTCGCAGGCCGAGGCAACCGTTCTGCAAACGGCGAACCGAAAAACTGCGGGCCGAACGGAAGGGGCGCCGTTGCCGTGCCTGCCGCTCAGGAAGGCGAGTTCCCCGTTATCGAATGTGCCGTCGGCGAACACGACAAAACTGCCGCCGAAAGGTTCGCTTTGTTGTTGAGCGGCGGCGGGGCGGCAACGGACAGAGCGTTGGACGAGATATTTCCGGCGGTCGACAAAACTTACGAATCCGCAGCGCAAAACCGCTGCGTGTTAAAGGCGGGAACGCGTGAGATATATTGCGATTCCAAGCTCGAACGGCGCTTCTTGGCTTACCTGTTCAAAAAAGGCTGCGTAAAGGACGCAAAGGGCGAAGCGTTGGAACTGGAATATTCGTCGGACAGCATGTCGGGCAAACGCTATTTCCCAGACTTCGTGCTGAAACTTTACGATGATACGATAGCGGTCGTCGAGATGAAAAATCTGCCTGCCTTTGGCTATCACCTGAACATCGACAAATACGAAGCCCTTGCGCGTTTCTGCGCTGAAAACGGGTATCGTTATGCGGAGATAGGCAAGGATCCCGAGACCAACCGTTACGTCAGCGCCGAGCAGATAAAGGCTCGCCCCGTAAACGAGCGCCTTAAGGAATATATCCGCAACAAGATCAAGCAGAACGGAAGCTGTACCGAAGCCGACTTAAAGGCGGCACGGGCAGACGTAAAGGATATAGTTTGCATTCTTTTGAACGATCGGACCCTTAAAAATTCAGACAGGACCGGCGGAAACGCACATATAGTTTTTGCCTGATAGGAGATGAACAAATGGGAAAAGTTTTGTATTGCCTAAATTGCGGCAGCACAGAAGTGAACGCACAGGGCGGGATCTATCGCTGCACCCATTGCGGGGCGCAAATGCGCGGCGAAGACCTGGAAAACCGTTACGAAAATATAAAGAACGTGGTCGGCGAAGCATTAGCCGAGCAGCGTGTCCGCGACATTGCCACAGCGCGCACTGATTTGTATAAGGCGATAACGGAGAAATTCCCCCAAAAAAGCCGGATAATAACGTGCTGCGAAAGAATACTTGGGCATCTGCCGGACGATGTGCAGGCAGAATGTTTCCGTGTCATATGCAAAAAACACAGAGCCCCTGACGAATTGAACGCGATGCTGGACGGCATCGACTGTACGCAGTCAAGGTACTATGTGGATTGCATACTGGATTATATACTTACCAAATCGTGCGGTCTTAAAGAGCGGGATCTGAATTCAGTCAGTTATCTAATACATCGTGCGTATGAATATACCGATCTCGAAAAATACAATCATTACAGTCGGCTGTTTGCGGAGGAAGCGAAGAAGATAAGGAAAGGTTATTTTACCGATCTTGATGGTCTGGTATTCATAGGGCATGCCGGCGAAGACCGTGAAGAAGCGTTCAGTCTTGCAGAAGAGATTGAACGTCGGCTGCATATAAGATGTTTCATATCGGAGCGCAACCTGAAACACGGAGACGGGGCTGAGTATAAAGAAATTATAAAGAGGGCAGTAAGAAACTGCAAGGTGTTCATACTTGTATCAACAAATCATTCACGCAGCGTCGACCGCGATACGTGGACGCGCGAAATGCAGGAAATAAAAGATTTGGATGTGAAGATATGGCAGCATAATCCGTCTTTCAGATCAGACGTTGCATATATAAATATCCCCGATGAAATAAAGAAAAAAAGGATAGAGTACCGTCCGTCAAAAAATAACGAAGCCCGCCAAGAGACGGAAGGCGATAAAAAGGTAAAAGAATTTTTCCATGACTTGGCGTGGCAAACGTCGATAGACGGTGTGGTGAAAAAGGTACAAGAGTATTGCAAAGAAATTGCCAAAACAAAGCCGCAAAAAAAGATCCTGAAGCCGGATTTGAAGACGGAGGTATCAAAAAAAGAAAACGCAAATTCATATAAATTGCCCGAAGAAAAGAAAAGCGAAAACGGTCAGGCCAAAGCCGCAAAAAAACATCCGGAGTTGGGCTGCCTGATCAGCAGGATTTTAACGTTGGCATTTATCGCTGCGGCGGTGGTGCTGATCATTGTGATACAGAGTACCGTGCCCGTTTGGGTGAACGATCCTTTGTGGCTCGGGCTATGGATAGCGGCGTACGTCGCGGTTCTGGCATGTTCGATAATCATAGGGGTGCAGCTGTATAACGATGAGCTGGATTCCGGGTGCTTCATAGCGTCTGTTATAGCGGCCCTTGTCGGTGTTGTTCCCGGTATTCTTATATTATGCGTAGACTCCAACGTTATCTTTTGGATATGGTTCGTTGTCGCCATATTGGTAAGCGTTTTCTTGATGATAAGTTATGTCGCGGGAGAAGCTGACGGCATATGGGACGGAGAGGGCATATCGGCTTTCGGTTATATTTTTGCGGCTGTTGCCGTGAGTTTTTTTATCGGAGGACTGATCGATCAATCGCAATATTTTGATTACGCTTTTGCAAACAAAAATTATAGCTGGACCATGAACGAATTCGGCAAAGCGGAGGTGCTCGTTACCGACACGGATAACGGTTCGGTCTGTCTGCCCACGGAAATAGACGGGCATATTGTTACATATATCGATTTCGGAGATTGCATAAACGAAATAGAACAAATCGGTTTTTCCGGTTCTGTGGATACCATGCCAAATACGAATGCAGAATTTTCGGAACTTGCTGAACTGCGTTCCGTAAAGCTGCCGTCGGGCGTGCTTGAACTGGCCGACGGGTTGTTTTACGGTTGCTTAAACCTTCGCGAAGTTACGATACCTTCCAGCGTGATAGCTATAAATGAAGCTTCTTTCGGCGGTTGCCCCGTTCTGGAGTCGGTCGTGTTCGAAAAGGACAGTCGCCTTACCGCGATAGGCGACCGCGTTTTCGAAGATTGCTCGTCGTTAAAAAGTATAAGTATCCCGGCCGGAGTAATGGAGATCGGAGAACGTGCTTTTGACGGCTGTACGGATCTTGCCTCCGTCGATTTTTTGGGGAGCGACGCCTTGGAAAGTATAGGCGCCGGAGCTTTTGCTTATTGCCGATCGCTTACCGATATCCGTATTCCCGAATCTTGTTTATCTGCCGGAGGAAGCGTTTTTAGCGGCTGTTCGTCGCTTTCCGCGCTTACCGTGCCGTTTGTTTCGCTTCACTTTGGCGAATGGTTCGGGCAGAGCGGATATAGCGGCGGCGTTCCCGCGGAACAATTTATGAACGGAAAAACGACCACTTATTATCTTCCCGTCGCGCTTAAAAGCGTCACGGTGACCGGAAAAACTATCGGGGCGCGGGCGTTTGACGATTGCCGGTATTTAACGGAGGTAATGCTCTCCGGCGCAACGAGTATAAGTCGGGAGGCATTTTCCGGGTGCAGTAACTTAACGAGCATCACCATTCCGGAGAGCGTGACGAGCATAGGTGAAGGTGCGTTCGAAGGTTGCAGCGGCCTTGAAAGTATCACGTTGCCGTTTGTAGGCGCCCGCAAGGGCGGAACTTCTGATATGTATTTCGGATATATTTTCGGGGCAGAAGATAGCACCGAAAATTCCGACTATGTTCCTAAAAGTTTGAAAGAGGTGGTGATCACCGGCGGGGAGAACATAAGCGACCATTCGTTCGAAGGTTGCAGCAGTCTTACAAGCGTCGTCATACCGGACGGCGTGACGAACATAGGCGACCATGCGTTCGAAGGTTGCAACAGCCTTACAAGTGTCGTCATACCGGAGAGCGTGACGAACATAGGCGATTATGCGTTCAATGGTTGCGGCAGTCTTACAAGCGTCATCATACCGGACGGCGTGACAGCGATGGGCCACAGGACCTTTTCCGGCAATGAAGATCTCGTTGTGTACTGCGAGGCGGACAGTGAGCCCGGGGGCTGGGAGTCTGATTGGGATAGTAATTGCAAAGTCGTTTGGGGGTACGACGGATCACAAGATGAAAATTGAAGTATTTATGTTATAAATGTTGTAAAAAACATAAAAATATTGTATTTTACTATTGACAGATGTAAAAATCGTGGTATAATGTAATTGAACCTGGAGGTGGAAAATGCTCAAAGAAATAACCGTCGAGTGTCGGAACGGCCTTGCCGCATACGAGAAAGACGTATCCGAAGTCGCATACGACTGTACGCTTATCGTAGGTCAAGGCTGCAAGGCAATGTATTTTATAAACGGGCGCTGCGACGGCGTGTCCGGACCGGGGCGCTACTGCATAAACGAATACCGCCGCCGCCGCGAAAATAACGTTTATCGCCTCGTAGCGGTCAATATGCGCGACGCCTTTTTAATCAAAACGGGCGGCAGCACGCGTTTTGCCGGTCGGGACAGGATCCCGTATAAGATCGGCATCTGGGCAGAGGTGCGAGTATGCGTGGACGATCCCGTGCAACTGTGCGACTCGTTTGGCTTTAACGTTACGGAAGAAGAGATAAGTCAACGATTCCGTAAGTCATTTGCCGACGGGCTGCTTGCCGGATTATGCGAGCTTGCAAACCGTTATCCGGTCGCGCAGCTCAAGGCCAAGCTGAACGAGCGTGCCGACGAGATCAAAAAAACGATGGGAGCGGAGTTGTCAAAAGCCGGCTTGAAACTTGCCTCCCCTGACGGGTGCTGCTTTGGCGAACCGTATATAACGGAAGAATACATAGCCAGCCTCAAGGAGGCGGAGCAGGACAGACGCGAGGAGGAAAAATCCGAAAGCGAGCGCAGCTTTTTGCGCGCTCTTAATCAAAACGTTTGCAAAAATACCGGCGGCGACCGACGGAGAGGGGTTCCCGAACCGCTTGCCGCACGGGTGCCGACGGAAAAACGGTGCCCTTTCTGCCATGCGGAAAAGATACCCGGAACGGAAAAGTTCTGCCCCGTTTGCGGCAGGGAGTTATTATAAAAAAGCATAGGTCAAAAGGAGAATAAAAAAATGTTCAAACATACTCGTGAAGTTTATCTTCGCCATCAAAAGACTGAAATGCTCAGGTTGTTAGAAGATTACATGCGCAGCGTCGCCGACGGCGAAGCGCGCGCCGAATTGAAAAAAGCTTACGACGAACTTTTCCGCCAATCTGCCGGCTCGGACAAGGACATACTCGATCTTAACGATTGTCTTCTCGACTGGCTAAAAAAGATGCGTGCGGAGATAAAAGAAAACAACCTCCTTACGCTGCAAATGTATGTCGCCAAGTTTCGCAGCCTATTGGTAGACCGGTCGGAATTGTGCCCTGTGCATAGCAGCCTTCCCATGACGCGTCAGGACGAAAAGCAATTAAAACGTATGGAAAAACTAAGGAAAAAGAGAGCGAAAGAGCGAAAAAAACGCGTCGAGAGGGGGGAGAACGTTCCGGTTGCCGCTTTTTCTTCGGAAGAGCTTGTCGACTGCCTCCTTAAAAAATGCCTGGACGAAAAAGCCCGCCTTATGGATCATATGGCGTCGATCCACGCCAGACTCCTTAAAAACAAAAACGACGCTTATGCCGCCAACGATTGGAAAAGCTCCAATCTTAAACTGCGTGCCGTCGACGCCGACATCGAAAGTTACTCCAACGAAAAACTGAGGGTCGTCGCCGTAAGCGCGATGGAGCGCATCAGCTCCACCTATAAGGAGCTTTTGATCAGTCGCGAGATAAGCAACGACGATCTGAACAAAATCAGAAACGAAACCGGCCGTTTAATGAAAGAGCGCGCCGCCGATGCAGGCATCGTAAATTCCCTGGTTAACGACGTAATGGACGGCAATGCCTGTCGGGAGATCGGGCAGCAGCCGGAATATGTCCGCAATAATGTGAAAAACGATGCATACGATCAGGCTTTCGCAAGTTTGGGCGCGATTGCCGCGGGCGGGAACGCCGATATCCTGGAAAGCGAACTTTTCAAACAATTCGGCGCCGCGCCGACAGAGGCGGAATTAAAGCTCAAGGCGATACGCGAAAACGCGGCTGCGGAGATAGCCGGTATAGAAAATAAAATTTTCGACATAGACAGACAATTGCAAGATTTCCAGGCCGAAGGCAAACGCAGGTTTGAAAAATGTGCAAGGCTCCTTATGCGGCTTGATGAAACCGCCGGAGCGGAGCGCATTATTCTGCAAGGCGACATAGACGCCGCCGACAGCGAATACGACTCGTTCGTAAACAATATAAAGGTTCTGAGCAATATAAAAGCCAACCTGCTCGAGCGCAGGAAATTCTTCGAAAGCGTAAAGACTGGCCAACTTGCCGAAGAGTATCTTGGCGACATAGGCAAGCTCGACATCGATTCGCTCAACGAAATGGCTCTCGAGATAAGAAAACAGATAGAGGCGCTGAACGGCGATCTCGAAACGCTCGGTACTCTCAATATGGTTATCGATTCCGGCAAGATACAAACGGACACGATCTCGACAAAGTCGAGCAATCTCGATAAAGCGGCAGGAAAAAACGAAGACAAATATAAAGCACTGAAAAGAAAATACGGTCTCGGAGGCTGAAATGAACATACAATACGAGCTCGTCGCCGCCGAAACGTTGGCTCAAAAGGGTGGCGAAGCGGAATTGAACGGCAATCCGGAGTTTGCTTCGCAATGCTTTAAGCTCGCCGCGGAAAAATACGAACGTCTGGCGTCGGCATGTCCCGAAAAGGCGGCGGAATATCGTGAGCTTGCCGGGATGTGCCGCTGCAGGCAAGGCAACGAAAAAGTTCAGAAATATCCGTCAAAACGCTCCGCAAGCGCCGCGGCAAAGCAAAACTGCGATGCCGCTGCCGAAAAAAAGCCCGAACGCAAACGCTACGACGGTTACGACCTGAATGTCACGCTGCCCGATAAAAAGGTGGCGTTCGACGAGATAGTCGGCCTTGCGGAGGCTAAGGAGGCAATAAAGCGGGATCTAATTCTTCCTTTACGTCATCCAGAAAGCTATAAGCGTCATAATCTCGGGGTGGGGAACAATACCTTGCTCGAGGGCCCTCCCGGCACCGGGAAGACGACGTTTGCGCGGGCCGTGGCATGTACGGTCGATATACCGTTTATCAACGTCGACTGCAACTCTCTGATCAACCCTTACATAGGCGACACGGGGAAAAACGTCGACAAACTTTTTGCCGAGGCAAGACGCTTCGTAAGGGAACAGAATACTTCGGTCATCTTATTCATCGACGAGTTGGACGCCGTTGCGCAGTCGCGCGGCACGGATAATAAAACCGCACAGGAGACGGTGCCTTCGCTCATACGGCAGCTCGACGGTTTTAGCAGCGATAATTCCGGCATCATAGTGATAGCCGCCACGAACATTGCGGAAAGCATAGACAAGGCCGTGCTCGATCGTTTTACAAGCAGGATATATATTCCGCTGCCGGACGAGGACGACCGCAGACGTATCTTTGAAATCAAATTGAGGAATTTCAATATAAAGCCCGAAGATCTTGCCAGAATAGACCTCGGACTGCTTGCCCGAAAAAGCGAGGGCTTCAGCGGACGTAAGATCACGCAGGTCGTCGATATGTTTATGCGTAAACTCGTCGAGAGCGAAGTTGTGCAACGCCCGTTCACTTGCAGTTATAACGAATTGCTGGAAAAGTTGATAAAACAAACCAAAGTATGACCTTGCAGAATACAGGTGCGGTAATGGAACTCAGGGAAGATATTCTATACGAAAATTTCAAAAAATGCCAGGCGGAGGCGCTAAAGGCCAAAGAGGCCGGGGATATAGCTCTTGCAAAAAACAAGTTGAGAGAAGCGGCGGGATATATGGACAAACTTGCCCTTATCTCGTCTGGCAGCCACAGGGCCAAACGTCACGATATGGCGGTGCGCGTGCGTAGCCTTGCGGACGATATAGCGCCGGGCACTGCGGCGCGGCCGGTGCAGACGGCCGCACCGCAGCAGCGGACGGAAAAACCTGCCGCCGACAACGAAAAAATAACGCAATACCTTACGATAGTAAAAAGAAGCGAGCTCGGCGCCGGGTTTGAAGGCGTTATCGGGTTGGAGGACGCCAAACGTGCGATCACCGAATACATCATCAATCCTATGAGGTATCCCGAAGAGTACAATTATAACTTCATCGATAACCGGGCCGTTCTTTTGGAGGGGCCTCCCGGCACAGGGAAAACGACTTTCGCCCTTGCGGCCGCAAAGGAAATGAATGTACCGTTTGCGCTTATAAACGTTGCTTCGCTCGTAAACTGCTATATCGGCGAAACAGCAAAAAATATAGACAGGATCTTTGAATACATCCGTAACTATGCCGCGGCGAACAATACGCCGGTAATAGCATTTTTCGATGAGTTCGACGAGGTCGCAAAAAAAAGAGACAGCAACGATAAAACGGCCGAGGCTGCGGTGCCCGCGTTGTTGCGCAATCTCGACGGCGTAAAGCGCAACAAAAATCTGTTTGTGCTTGCAAACGTCAACGATAAAAACTGGCTTGATCCTGCCGTTGCGGAACGTTTCCGCAAGATCATCCATATTCCGCTTCCGGACGAGGCCGCGCGCCGACGGCTGTTTTGCGCCAAATTATGCGAAGTCGAGCAGACTTTTCTGGAACGCATCGACTTTGCGGAGGCGGCGCGGCTTTCGGAAGGACTTTCGGGCAGGGACATAACTTTTATTTGCGACGATTTCAAACATTTGCTGGGCGGGGTAAAAGCAAAGCTTGTAAGCGAAGGCGACGTCAATGCGTCGTTGCAGAAATTTATTTCGGAGCGCGCCGAATCCAAACGGTGACGCGAAAGATTTTCAGATTTTTATGAGGTAAACAAACAATGACGTCAGGAAATAAAGATGTTAAAATCGGCGAAAACGATACTGCGCAGAGGTTGCGCATGTTAAGAGCAAAAGCCAATCTTACTCAAAAGGAAGTGTCAAAGCGCCTGGAGCTTTCGCAGCAGACGTACAGCAAGTACGAAAACGGAAGCGCCAAAATGGACAGCGATACCATAATAAAGGTTTGCGCGCTTTACGGAATTTCATCCGATTATCTTTTGGGGGTGGAAGAAAGGCAGTTTCCCGGCATAAGCGTCCTCGGACACGAGGTGGGTGCCGGGAGCGGACAAGCGCTCGGGCGGAGCGATAAAATGTCCGGCCGGGAGGTCGACGAGGAATATATCCACAAGATAGTCAGAAAAGTGCTGGCAGAGTTAAACCAGAATAAATAAGGGAGTATTTGTCATGAAACAATGTCGGGTTTGCGGCGCCTCTGTTGCCGATCACGAAAATGTTTGCTCGTATTGCGGTGCCGAAGTCGTTTCGGAAAATAAAGGATCTGCCGTTTCGCCGCAGCAGGAAAATAGCGGCGAAGATATGCTTAAATATGCCGAATTTACGGATAAAGAGGCGTATTACAGAATGGCAGTATGCAAGCTGAAAGGCACGGGCGTGAGGAAAGACGTTGCAGAAGCCGCGAAAATGTTGGAGTATCTTGCAAAACGCGGCCATTTCGACGCCATGTTCACGCTTGCCGAAACATATATAGACGGCGGAGGCGATGATAATATCGACAAGGCGCTCAAATGGCTCAAAATAGCCGCCGAAAACGGACACGAACCTAGTCGGATAAAGCTGAGGATGCTCGGTGTAAACCCGGAGCTTTCGTCTGCGGCGGATGCGTCGGCGAAGACAAGCGACAGCAACGGCGACCTCAGCCGCCTTGCAAAGGAGGCCCTTCGCAACGTCGTCACGGTCACCACTGATCGTAAAACGGGCGCCGGATTCGTGATCGACGGCGGATATGTGATAACAAACGCGCATGTCGTCGGGCAGGAAAGCAAAATCATTACGGCTCGATTCGACTCGGAAACGGACGGCAACGCTTACGGGCTTGAACGTGTGGTGGTGGCCGATAAGCTGGATATAGCCGTGTTAAAGTTTGTCGACGCGGAAAAGGCCGGCTTAAGGAATCGCAAAGGGCTTAAATTGCGGTGCGCTCCTCAGGTAGGATATGGCGAGGACGTATATACGATAGGCAATCCGTGCGATTGCGGCCTTAGTGTGTCCAGAGGCGTGGTATCTTGTCCTAACCGCCTCGGTATGAGGTATCCCAGAGAGGTAAAAAATATCATTCAGACGGACATAAGCACCTATCCCGGCAATTCGGGAGGGCCGCTGCTGGATATGGATAACAGAGTCGTCGGCATGGTAACTTTCAAACCGGGCGACAGCGACCGCGGAATATCTATGACGATCCCCGCGGCCTATATCGCCGCATTATTAAAAGAGATAGGCGTTTTGCCTTTGGACGAGCAGAGTGTCGGCAAAACGGGTGCCGATGTTCCTGAAACCGCAACTGCGGCAAACATCGTTCAAAAAGCGCCGGCGGAAGCGCCCGGAACGGAAGCAGACGGTCACGCGATACGGGATTACGACAAGAGCAAGTTCGAGATAAACGGAACGGAACTCGTAAGGTATCGCGGCAACGATGCGGAAGTTGTGATACCTGACGGGGTGACGGCGATAGGCATGGAGGCCTTTTGCGGATGCAGCGGGCTGGAGAGCATAATTATCCCGGAGCACGTGACGGACATAGAAGAAGATGCCTTTTCCGGATGCAGCGGATTGGAGCGGATATCGGTTGCGGAAGGTAACGGCAAATATTACAGTAAGAACAACTGTATTATAGAAAAGGGAATGAGAAAGCTTGTATTGGGGTGCAAAAACAGCGTCATCCCGGATTGCGTGACGGCGATAGGCATGGAGGCCTTTTCCGGATGCAGCGGGCTGGAGAGCATAATTATCCCGGAACACGTGACGTCGATAGAAACAGGTGCCTTTTACGACTGCGTCGGGCTGAAAGATATAATTATTTCCGATAATGTGACGGCAATAAAGCATCTGGCTTTTCGCGGTTGCGTCGGGCTTAAGAGCATAATTATCCCGCATAGCGTAAGACGTATAGACAATTCAGCGTTTCGCCTTTGTTGCGATCTTACTGTTTACTGCGAGGCGGAGAGCAAACCCGAAGGCTGGGCAAAGGATTGGCGTGGGAGCTGTTGCAAAGTGGTTTGGGGATATAAAGGGAAATAAGCGGATGCAGACCGACAGACAATATTTATTGGCGGAATTGGATCGCACGCTTGCCTGGAGTAAGTTCAGACAAGAATCGCCGTATTCTGCGGCTAAAGGGAAAAAGGCTTTCTGCAATATCGTAGGAGCATGCAGGGCGGGACAGGCGGATGCACGCTCCGCTCAAAGCAGGAAGAAGTTGCAGGACTTGCTCGAAGCGTTGGTGCTTGCGGAAAGCGACGAGGATTTACGCAAGAAGTTGTATTCGTTTTGCGCGGATATATGCTGCGAAGATCGCGCCCTCGAACCGCTTGCCTGGCGCAAAGACGCCGAGATATCATTTAACGAAAAAGAATTGCGGGAATTTTTGAGCGGTGTTTCCGCCGGCGAGAGTTTTTCGTCGCTCGTTAACGGGTTTATGGATCGGAACAGAATGTCTCCGAAAGACGTGTATACGAATGCATGTTTAAGCAGACAGGATTTCAGCCGGATAACAAAGCCCGGCAGAGGTGTAAAACGCGGCACGGTGTACAGCGTGGCGATAGGCCTGCGATTGGATTGGAACGACACTCTCCGGTTGTTGCGCAGCGCAGGGTATGCTTTCAGGGAGGGCAATATCTTTGACGCGATCATGCAGTTCTGCATCGTTAAAAAAATCTACGACGTGGAGATAATAAATTATCTTCTTTACGACAGAGGGCAAAAAACTCTGGCAAACAATGGCAGGATCGACGTAAACGATAACGGCATAAAATAAGTTTCATACGGTTTTGTTTCAAGGGGACGGGCGAAAATGCCCGTCCCCTTGAAAATGTCATTTTTCAAATTACGCAAAGCCGTGTTCCTGTATGATAGAATGATGGTACAAAAAGCGATAAATATCGGTGCGGTATTTATCGGTGAGAAAATAAACAAAAGGCGGAGCGTAAAGGAGTTCAATATGGACGGAGATAAATACGGCAGCGGAATTGCAAAGGTTCTTTTCGACGGCGACGATGCTGCTCATATCGTCCTTACGGACGAAAACGGTAGAAACGTAAAATTCGAGCAGGTCTATGCCGCGGTGGATGGCGGCGTGGTTTATTGCATACTCGCGCCTGTGGGGAAGATATTGTTTTGCGACGAAAACGATGCGTTTTTATTTACCGTTTCGGACGACGGGCGGTTTACCGTGGTAAGGGATAGTACTGTTTCGGAGCGGATATTTTCGGGATATTACCAGGCGTTGAGAAGAGGTGAGTGACGTGGCGGAAGAAGAGATCGCAAAGGGCGGGCGGGTATATAAAAACGCCTGCGAGGCAAGGCAGCCCGATTATACCGATATCAAACTTAAGGAAGACTTGGCTCTTCTGTCTGCGCTGAACGACGGCTTTTCGGATATCGAGGGGCAGGACTATGCCTGCAACGTGGTCAAAGAGCAGCTGTTCGGCACTTTGCGCAGGAAAAACGAGAGCGGCCCCTTGGCAATATTTCTGTTTGCCGGCCCGCCGGCCGTCGGCAAAACTTTTATGGCACAGAAGATAGCCGAGGCTCTCGGTCGCCCGTTTGAACGGTTCGACATGTCCGGGTATTCCGACAGGGAGGCCGTGATAAGCCTTTTCGGCCTTAACAAAAGCTATAAGGCTGCCGAACCGGGCAGATTTACGACTTATGTAAAGGAGCATCCCGTATCCGTAATAGTCCTGGACGAAATAGAGAAGGCGCATATAACGGTATGCAACAATATGTTGCAGGTGCTCGATAAGGGCGCGGTGCGCGACCTGTTTTATGAACAGGATTTCAGCGTACGCGACTGTATTCTTATATTTACCACAAACGTCGGCACGAACGCCTATGATTCCGGTGATCCGTATAATCTTTCCGCCACTCCCGTGCCTACGATCATAAAGGCGCTTGAAGAGGAGCGCAGTCCCCATACGGGCGAGCCGTATTTTTCGCGCGAGCTGGTTTCCAGGTTTGCTTCGGGCAAGATAATAGTTTTCAACAGGCTCCGTCCCGAAGTCCTGCACCGCATCGCCGTCAGGCATATAAACAAAATTTGCCGCTACTATTACGACGAATACGGCATATGCAGCAAGATCGACGCCGACGCCGTTGCCGATATCATCCTGTATTCGCAGGGCGGCAATGCCGACGTGCGCTCGGTCGTGCGTGCCGTAAAGGAGTTCTTTTCAAAAAACTTCGAGCGCGTGGCAGAGATGGTCAGCGCAAGCGGCTGCGGCGGCAGGATATGCGCCGTACGCTATAAGATTGCCCGCTCTTTCGCAACTTCGGAAACGGCGGATATGCTTGGCGGAAAGGAATCCCGCGTGCTTTCGTTCGGCGTAAGCGTCAAAGGGGCCGTACCGAAGGCAAAGAGCACCTTCATATCGGAGACGGCGGTCGACGAAAGTTTAAGCGTTCACGATATAAAAAGGCTCGATCCTGCAATGGCGGTCGTGGGCATAACGGACAAAAACGCCGCAAAAGCAAAAGAACTGTTCGACAACCTCGTTGCCGCGGGCATACCTGCGTATGTATATACCAAAGATAAAAACATACCGCTCGCATATTACGCGGAGAACGGCGCCGTCGATTGCTTTGCCCCGCATACCCGGCTGTCGTTCAACGAGTGGCTGAACGGCGCGGCGCGCGGCGTAGAGCTGAGCAGGATAGCGGAGCGGCTGTTCCGCACGAACAAGGTGATAATCTTTTCCGCTTCCTATAAGTATTCAAAGCGTACGTGCGTGGCGGAGGTCACGTTGTCCGATTTCGCCATGCGCATAGCGTTCTGCGGCGGCGAAAGTTCGCTGTTTGAAGGCAAGGCCGCCATCCCCGACGTGACGTTCGACGACATAATAGGCGCGGACGAGGCCAAGCGCGAGCTTATGCCCGTGATACGCCAGCTTAAAAATTACAAGGACTATCGGCGAAACGGCATACGCATCCCGCGCGGAATAATTCTCGACGGCCTTCCGGGCAGCGGCAAAACTTCCGTTGCAAAAGCGGTTGCAAACGCCGCGGATCTGCCGTTTATATCGCTGAACGCTACCGAGTTTCTTTCCAAATGGGTGGGAGAGGGCGAACGGAGAGTGCGCGACGTATTTGCCGCCGCCCGCCGATACGCTCCGGCAATAATATTCATCGACGAGATCGACTGTATCGCCAAAGACCGCATGGGCCGTGCCGCCGAGCTGGCGCATACCGAGGGGCTGACCAACGCGTTTTTATCTCAGCTCGACGGGTTTGATTCGGGGAATGGCGCCCCCGTATTTGTGATAGCGGCAACGAACTTCGACACGCGCGGCGCTGACACGCTGCTCGATAAGGCGTTGCTGCGCCGTTTCGATAAGAAGATACATATAGGCCTGCCCAAGGCTTGCGACCGCGAAAAATTTATAGCGCGCGAGCTTTCCAAATACGATTTCAGCGCCGTAAGCAAAGCCGTAATATCGGGTATTGCCGGGCGTTCGGTCGGCTGGTCGCTTGCAGACCTCAACCTCGTCATCCAGAATGCCGTAAGGCACAGCGAAAGCGACGGCGCCTTTATGCTAACCGACTGCGTGCTTGAAGAGGCGTTTGCAAGCTTCAACGCGGGCGACAGAAAGGTCTACGACGAACAGACCGTGCGCAAAACGGCATATCACGAGGCGGGGCATGCCGTCGCGGCTATGCTTTTCGGGTTAAAGCCTGCATATACGACGATAGTTTCCCGCGGGGATTACGGCGGCTATATGCAGTACGGCGAAGAGGACAAGCCCGACCTTTCCCGTGAAGAATGTTTAAGCAGGATATGCGTGGCCATGGCGGGGCGCGCGGCGGAGGTCTGCTTTTATGGCGATGGCGGCGTAACTTCGGGCGCGGGCGGCGATATGCGTTCGGCAACGGATATGGCTGTACGAATGGTGTGTGTATATGGCATGGAAGAGGATATGCTGTGCTGCATAGAGCAAAGCAAAGCTACGGAAAATGCAGCGGTGCGTAAACGCGTTCAGGATATATTGGCGGAGCAATACGGGCGCGCGCTTCAGCTTGTCCGCGACAACGCGGATAAGGTGGACGCGGTGGCCAAAGCTCTCGTCGAGCGCGAAAGCCTTACCGAAGGCGAACTGTCTGCCCTGATCTCAGACATATAACGAGGTGTATAATGCACGGCATAACGGCAGGTTTACTTTTAACAAAACTCAATACGGGCGGCAGGTTTTTCACGCTGTCCGAACTCAGAGACCGCGACGACGATTCGGATTTTGATGCGCGGCGGGAGATAAGCGTTCTTTTGAACGAAGGAGTTATCCGTGCCGCCGGGGACGGGAGGTATAAAATTATCGTCGACATATATACCCTACGTAAACTCGTTCTTAAAGGCGAGGCCGCGGGTAGCGAGCCGGACGAAACGGACGAGGCGTGCGGGATCAGCCGGGCCGATATCGTAAATTCGGTATGGCGCGCCGATCCGGATCTCCGTGATCGCGAACGGGCCGAAAGGGGCGCCGAGGAAGAGGAGCTGATCCGCCGCAGGGAATATCTTGAAAACCGTCGCCGTGAACTTATGGCGCGCTTGCGGGAGGAGACGGCGGAAAGCGACGAGGACGACGAGGACGACGAAGACGACGATTGCGATGCCGACGACGAAGACGATACGGACGAGCATCCGCTGTTTGACGAGAGCGGAGAACAAGACGTACATAAAAAACTCGTAGCGCTCATCGTCGACGAAAAAAGCAACAGCAAGCTGGCGGTCGCCGCGTTAAAGTTGTGCGCGAGCGAAGGATACGTATCTCCGCGGCTTTTATGCAAAACTTACGGCGTGGACGAGGATACGGCGCAGTCCGTCTGCTTTTGGCTGTATATCAACGATTTTATAAAAAGAGATACGACCGACAGAAGCAAGTATCTGCCGGATATACCCGAAATTATGTTCTTTGCGTGTTGCCGCGAGGCGGAAGAACGTAAAAACGCTTTGGGCAGGCTTGCGGGAGCCGTTAAAGCGGTGAGCGAGCGCAGGCAGCGGAAAGAACTCGAGGAGCGGAAAACCTTTATGGAATATCGCTGCAATTTCAGGTTGAGAAAAATCGTGCGCGAAAAACTTGCCGCGCTCGTGCGCACGGACCTCGGTATGACGCGCGCCAAAGCGCTTACAAAGGCAGAGGGCTGCCTGTGTGCCGCCCGCGATATCGGAAACGACGAGGCGGCAGACGTTTACGAAAAAGTGATCCTGGAGCTGAAGAACATGAGCAATTATCTCTTTAACCGGTTAAAGCGCAGGTTGAGCGGATAAAACACGGCAAAACCGCAAAAAAGCCGGGCCGGCAGGAGGCGGAGGCCGGCGGAAGGCGCGGTCGGGTTTTGTCGGCGCAAAAAATTTGATCGCTTACGTCCTGCCCCGCGGCGCATGCCGCGGGGCTTTTTTGAGCGCCGCGCGTGGCGCGGATTTCACCCGGTTTTCACGCCGGCGGGGCGCATTATATAATATAGTTGATAATATTTAACAATATCAATTCCTGTTAAGGGGCAAAATCAGGCATTTTATGTATAAAAGTGCACAAAATAAGTAAAAATTTATCGTTTTACAATTGTGAAATATGTGTGAAATTTTCAACGCGAATATTGACTTTTTGTGATGGGGGGGGGGTAAGATGGTGAACAGGTGGAGGTTGCGCCTTCGCCTAATAACGATGAGGAGGAACTCATGAGAAAAAGTTTGCAAAGCACATTGCTCGCCGTTATCCTCGCGATAGTGATGATAATGACGGCCGGTCTTGCTGCCTGTGCAACGGGCGACACGCCTCCCGAACCCGAAAAGTACACCGTAACGGTGGAAAACGGCACGGGCGGCGGCAAGTTCGACGAAGGCACCGAGATCACGGTAACGGCAACCGTGCCCGAAGGCAAGGAATTTGAATCCTGGCAATCGGA
>CALVLW010000094.1 GCA_944341315.1 uncultured Clostridia bacterium | reverse complement strand
AGCCGGAGAAGGCGAAGCTGGCCTTCGTGGGCGATGGCATCAACGACGCGCCGGTGCTGGGCCGTGCGGACATCGGTATCGCCATGGGCGCGATGGGGTCCGATGCAGCCATTGAGGCTGCCGACGTGGTGCTGATGGACGACGATCCCATGAAGATCTCCACGGCCATCAAGATTTCCCGCAAGTGCCTGCGCATTGTTTACCAAAATATCGTGGTGGCAATCGGCGTGAAACTGATCTGCCTGGTGTTGGTGGCTCTTGGCTTCGCCAATATGTGGCTGGCCGTCTTTGCGGATGTGGGCGTGATGATCCTTGCCGTTCTGAATGCCATCCGCGCCCTGTTCGTAAAGAACCTTTAAGGCTTTTGAAAAACTATACGATGGGAGGGTCCCTAATGAGTCAAATCTGGCCCAATGAACCACACGGGCAGGAGTTGGAAAACCTGACACAATTATTTAAGGCTCTTGGGGACCCTTCCCGGATGAAGATTTTATTCCAGATATGCGCTACCGAAGCCTGTGTCAGTGATGTGGCGGGTAGACTCGATATGTCGGAATCTGCCGTCTCTCATCACCTCCACGTTTTACGTATGAATGGGCTGGTACGCAGACGCAGAAGTGGAAAAACAATCCTTTACATTTTGGCAGATGACCATGTGCGCTCCATCATCGTACAAGGATGCCAGCACGTCAAGGAGTTGCCACACCATTAAACTATTTGTGTGTTTTAATGAATTATGTAGCCCTCAACCAGTTCACAATATCACTCAAAAATAGTTATATTCCTGTTTATTAGTTTACCTGTCTGCCGGATGGCGGCAAAGAAAAAAAGCCGTCGTTCAGCAGGTGGTAGTTATGCCCAAATTTAGAGAGTGGCGGCTTTGCGTCTATCAAGGCCGCCGCTCTTTTTGTGCTTCATCCAGAACGACGCCCTTCTACTGAGTAGAGCGGCGGTTTACAGGAGGAACCGCCGTGGAGCACAGAGGACTTCGACATAATTCGGCAGGGATTTACCTGCCAAAAAAAGCCTGACCGTCAATCGGCCCCCATCTGCTTATGAACAGGCACTATCGTGGCTGGTTCAGAAGCACTATCAAACCTCTTTCAAAAGCGCCAGCCGCCGTACTTCGGAAGCTGGCGCTTTTCCTTGTCGTTTTTTCGGGTATTTTCCCGAACGGTGTCGCTCGCCGCCTCCGCTTCGCTTCACCCGTCAACCTGTGAATCGAAATGGAGGCACTAATGAAAGAGATCAATCTGCGGGAACTGTATCCCGATACATATAATACCGATACTTTTGTAGAAGTGGCCGACGAAGTATGGGCGGTGATCAGCTCCAGCCAGCGGGCGGAAGTTGCCTACGAGCGCCGGAAGTTCCGGCATAAGGCCCACTACTCCCTGGATTACGGAAACGGCATCGAAAAGGCAGCCCTTCCGCATACGCCTACCCCGGAGGAGCTGCTGGAGGAAAAGCAGCAGCGGGAGCAGCTGTACACTGTGGTGATGTCCCTGCCAAAGAAGCAGGCCAAGCGCATCTACGCACGGTTTTACCTGGGCATGACCGCTGTAGAAATTGCGCACGCGGAAGGCGTCCACCCCAGTCGGGTCCGTGAGAGCATCCGGCGCGGGCTGAAAAAGCTGGCAGAAGTGCTGCGTGCAGACAAGTAACATAGCAGTGGCTGCATAGCGGCAAAAAATAAGCCGATGGAGGAACTTATACTCCTCCATCGGCTTACTTATTATTTGCTTCTGTGCTTGAAACCGGCGCTGCCGTTTGGATCATATCTTTTAGTTCGCTGGCCAACACACGGGTCGAGTTCAACAGCGCCTTTCTGGCAACCGGGGGACACGAAAGATAGATTTGCCGCATCTCGTTTGCAGCCTGTTCATCTTCCAGCATATCAGGATCGAGCAAAGAATCCAGCGAGATGTCCAGCACCTTAGCAAGTGCCTGCAAAATCTCAAAAGACGGGTTCTTTTTGCCCCGTTCGCAATTTTGAATATGTTTTAGGGAAACATGGCTCAGATCCGCGAGCTTTTGCTGGGTAAGTCCTTTCTTCTTGCGGGCAGCCCTTAGCTTTTCTCCCAATCTCTCCAATGAAGTCATAGGCATTATCGTCTCCTTGATACTATTCTATCGTGCCTATTTTCCACAAGGAAGAACCTTATAGGAGGTAAAAAAGAGTACGATAATACCTATTTTGGCCTCTGGAGCTGCCTTCTATGCAGTTGGAAGCCTTTAGCAACGTGCGGTGCTTCTGTTGCTTTCAAATTTTTTCTTAAAAATCTATATACCGGCGCTCGTTTTACGGCGATTTTGTCACTGCTAATAAGAAGGGCTTTCAAACCTTTCCTTTGTTCCTTGACAACTGAATACACGGCAGAACAGGTACATAACCCGCGCAGGAGCGAGTGCAGGACGCCGCGAAGATGGAACAGCCAGGAGGTGATGGACAAACTGTTTCGGAGCGATCAACGTCCCTGTGCCCCGGATGGTGGCAGATTCGGCGCGATGATGGCGCGGGGGCTTAAAGATACTTCCTCACGGCCCGCCAAAGACTTGGGGGGAACCCTGCGGCGCACGTTATGAACGACGCTGCGGAGTTATGACAGCCGCGCCAGCGGAGACCTGTTCTGTCCCCGGCGTCAGGGATGCGTGGCAAATGTGGCGTACTTACAGATTGATTTCACTGTGATTCCTGTCCCGGCGTTTAGCCGCTGGCAGGCAGAACGGTTCAAAATCAGATACCATGCGCTGGCAGTTTCGGCTGCCAGCGTATTCATGTGATTTTGAAAGCCACAACCACATCCTTGACAAAGAAGGGAGAGATTATATGGAAAAGCTATTTACAAGGAAAGAAGCAGCCAAAATCCTGGGGATCAGTATTGCAACGCTGGACATAGCCCGCAATAACGGTCTGATTTCCTATGTTCAGTATGTGCAGAACGGCTGTGTCTATTTTACAGATGCAAGCCTCCAGGAGTACATCGCAAAATTCACGCATCGCGCAAAGCCGGTGGAAAAGTGTGCCACATACCGCAAGGCGCGTAACGCCGGAGCGTGAGCCGATCCGTATCCTTGCCGGAATAAGAGGTGTCTGGTAAAACAAAGGTACAGCGCTGAATATGATTCTTGAGAGGTAGCGGCATTGGCAAAAAGAAAACGACTGATTCCAGATTATAGCACGGTTACGCTGAATGGCGTAGAGTATTACAGAACCCGAATTGAAGATGCCGATGGCAAACGGGTCGCCCTTTATGCAAGAACTCCCGAAGAACTGTACGACAAAGAAATAGAGGCGTTAGAGCAGATCGGCCACGCCCGGTTCCATCGGAAATCGCCAACAGTAGCGGAATACTGTGAGAAATGGCTGCTGATGCA
>CALVLW010000093.1 GCA_944341315.1 uncultured Clostridia bacterium | reverse complement strand
TAGGTACAACGCTTGCAAAGATAGCGTTGGGGACGGCGATAGGCGCAGCTGTGAGCCTTGCGATAGGCGGCACGATAGCGGGGATCCAGGGCGCGCTTACCGGGCACGGGTTCTGGCAGTCGTTCGGAGAAAGCGTAAGCGAAAACTTTGTCGACGCGGTAGTAACGAGCTTTGCGTTCACGGCGGTAACGATAGCGGCGGGGAACATAATAAAAGCTAAAATCGGCAAACGCGAGCATGATTTTGATTTGGATCCTAGGAGTATTGAACAGGCAAGGCAGGGCAATCCTTCTTGGGATACTTTCAGAAAGCGTGTTTGGAAAAATGAAGCTAAATTTAATAGCTCAAAGTATGATGCTGGACAACTTGCAAGAATGAAACAAGGATTAGCGCCGCAGGTTGACGGTGTTTCGATGCAGTTGCATCATGTAGTGGGAAAAGCTAATGACATGTATAATGTTGTAAAGTTGACGCGCAATCAACATGTGCTGTTTCATCGGACATACGGATATCGTTATAATCCAAACTGGAATATGCAAAATTTGATTAACTTGTTTGGTTAAGAGGAGATTATGGATCCTGTAATTCAAATATTAATTGATTATGTCGAAGGGAAGCTTGATATTAAACAATTTAAGTGTGTTTTTGAAGATAATTATCATCTGCAAGACTTGTTAAAGAGGAAAATTGATCCCGGTTATGAGGCTTATAATAAATATGATTATAACATTTATAATTATATTTTACAGAACTATAGTTTTCGTGTGAATAATTGGGATATTGTCAGCACTAGGTATATTTTATATTTAGAGATAAGAAGATGGCTTGATTGGTTTCATATCCCATATAGAAATAATTATACCAAGTATGCTGATGATTATAGCTATATATTAGCAATACAACCGTCGTGGCTGGATATAACCGACGACCAAGGGATATTTGATAAAATACTTGCAGAACGGCCCAAAGAGCTGTCCAAGACTAAACAGATAGCATGGGGGAAGGCCAAATTAAAGGAATTATTCAAATATGATAAAACATATCCCCGCTGGGTGCAGGATCCGGAATGGCCGATAGTAAACGGTAAACCGCTGGTTTTCAGTCATCAGAGCAAAGAGAAGAAAGACGACGCAAGGGTTTATTATTATTTTTATGACCCCGACACAAAGGAGCAAACGGTAGTAGAACAGTTGTATTGAGCATAAGGAGGAGTGAGGATTGATATTCTCACTCCTTCATGCAAGCACGCTTGTAGAGACGGCGGAAGGCTTAAAGCCGATAGAGGAGATCCGCGAAGGCGACCTCGTGCTTGCGTATGACGAGCAGACCGGCGAGCAGGCATACAAGCCCGTAGTGCAGCTGTTCCGCAACGAAACGACTGAATGGTATCATATCCGGGCAAGCGCGGAAGAGATAATCTGCACAGGCGGACATCCGTTCTATGTGCTTAACGCTGCCGCCGGCAGACGCAAAGTTAACTACGAAGGCTGTCCCGAAAATGCAAAAGGTACATGGATATGCGCCAACGAATTGCGTTCCGGCGACGAGCTGCTGCTTGCAGACGGCACTATTGTTGCGATAGAAGCAGTAACCGCTGAAAAACTTTCCGAGCCTGAAACCACCTATAACTTTGAAGTTGCTGATTCCCATACATATTATGTTTCTGACTGCAAAGTTTTGGTGCATAATGATTGTGTCTCTAAGGCGAGAAAAAAAGCTGTTAACGAGGCTTGGAAGCAAGAGCGTGAACTTGTGGCGAAGACAGGGAAAGGTACTAGACAATGGACGGATGCTGAAAAACTAGAACTCCTAAAACGTGGCAAAGTAAAAGGCTATGAGGGGCATCATATCAATAGTGTGAAAGGTAGCTTAGCAAAAGGTGGAGATGTTAGTTTAATTTCAAATCCTAATAATGTGGCATTTGTAACTAGATCAGAACACTTGATGATGCATTCAGGGAATTTTAGAAATGTAACGACTGGCGAGCTATTAAGTCGTGTAGTTTGATAAATGTTTGAGGCACTATGAATCAGATAATAAAAGATTTTTTTGAAAAAGAAAATAGAAAATGTGTTCAATTAGAGGTTTTGCCAAATGGGGTAAGATATCGTTTAAGTAGATATAAGACCTTTAATGTAATGCATGAAAGGTTTATACCTCTAACGTTAAGTCAGATTGATATATTGCAACAAGAAGTGAGTGAGGCCCAAAAGACGCAGTTCATTTTCCCTGATTGGTATAGGGATGTTTTAGCGACAACAAATGGTTGTAATCTTTTTTTTGATTGTTTGCAATTAGATGGTGAGCAAACGCCTACATTTTGGTCTGAACAAGAGCAGCGGTATGTAAAAACTTTACTTGATCGCAATGATCCTAATTGGATGGCTCCATATGACTTATGCTTTAATGGTTCAATTAAGTATAATAATGCTGCGAGAGCACGATGGTTAACGATAGGGAGTTATATGTATGACGGTACAAAAGTAGCATGGGATTATAAATTTAATAATATTTGTGCTATGTATTCGCTACCTTCAAGCATTTCAATAAAGTCTTGGAAAAAGTTGAGAGAAGAAGACTATGAGGAAAGAATTTTCGCTCGATGGGATTCGTTTGATGCTTTTTTTATTCAAGAAACAGAACGATTGCGCCACGTTATATTAAAATATGGAGTAGACATGGAAAAAGGTTTTATATATAGAGATAAAACACTTCCTATTGGACATAAGGATTATAGCGAATAATTTATAAGTTTTTGAATGCAAGTCAGTTTTTTACTGGCTTGCATTTTTTAACAAAGGTCTACGACTACGGCAATAACAGCGTAACGGCGAAGTATCACCGCGGCGAGGGAGCGGAAGACGAGATCTGCACGGAAATGAGATTCACCGCGAAGACGGCAGACCGGAAGAACACGCTTCATATGCAGGATTGTCCGAAAGGTGGGTATCCGCGTGCAGCCTGAAAAAGGGCGACAGGGTATTGCTGTTCGATGGTAAGAGCGGCACAGTGGAAAGAACTGTCTGCGTCAAGCTTGCCGCTCCCGAAACCACCTATAACTTCGAAGTAGCTGATTTCCATACGTATTATGTAGGGAATAACGGAGTTTTAGTACATAATACGGATTGTTTTAATCCTAAAACCAATTCAGATTACTCGGTTAAATATAAAGCAGAAGGGTGAGAATTTAAGGCTTATCATCAAGCAAAAGGTCGTTATAAGGACTTATTTGTTGCCAAAGATGGATATGGGCATGGAGGTAGCAAATTCAAATTGCTAAAACAAGTTTCTGGAAATAAATTAGAGCTGTTAGGTGATTTGGATCCAGCTGGCACACTTATGTATGCCAAACATTCTAGTAATTTAGGCGTGAGATATTCATTTTATGGAAAGAGGCTTTTATGAAAATAGAATACTCAATTGAATCATTTGAAACTTTTATTTTTGATAGAAATTGGATCGAACCTCCTTTATTTTACAATAATCCTAGCAAGGTTTTGCGGTTTAATTTAATCAGTCAGCCTGAATGTGAAAGCTATAAACTCTTATGCAATAGTTTCGATGACGTATTTGCTATAGGCAGTGATGTTTATATAGTTTTTTATGGCACAAAAGATTGTTCTTGGAAAGGAGGTAAACATTATTTTAAGCCATTTTCTTTTAAAAAGTTATTACGGAAATCATATGAGTCGCGTGATGATGATTTGCGTGATGAGAATCCTTACATCGTGCTTTGCAAATCAAGGAAGGAAGCAGTTAAACGAACAAAATATTTTGTTGAATATTTAAGGGGAGAGCAAAATAGTTGTATGGTGTTTATTAGTCGCAAAAAATCAGTAGCGCTACACTATTATGACAATCGTGGATTTGATTTGCAGTGTGAAGATGTGGATTTTTTGAAATTAATGCAAAACAGATATAGTGCTTATCTTATAGATATAAAGCAATCATAGACGAGGTTTCATACAATAACAGGCAAGCAAATAAGTGCTTGCCTGTTATTGTATAAAGAAAATTTTGTTTTGCTAGAAGCGTAAGCGGTCAAACAGTTACAATTCAAAACTATAGAAATGGTGAACAAGAAAGTATTAAACATGTAATGGGATTATCCACTTAATATGTTTTAAATAATTACCTATAAACATTTGATATATAAAACAAATTTTAATGTTATATTTTTTGCATAAAATCAAACTTTTTATATTTTTCAAAGTTTTTCACATCAAAAAGAGCGGCATAGTCTTTTAAATTTTCTTGACAATAAGCAAATAAGTCGCTACGGCAATCTTTCATCCAGCGATCATAATTCTGTTCACATGAGGTAACTAAAAAATCCCTCATTTTAATAATTTCATTGGATGCAATTATATTTCTTGTCATTTTATAGAATTTAATTGTGCTTTTGATATATGAATGAACTGAATAGCCGATATTTTTCGAAAATTTAGGACTTTCAATCAGTTTTTCAAGTTCAGTTCTGCCAAACTCAAACAAATCCCAGGCTTCAGCATTCCGTGATGCATCAGTGAGTAAACTAATTGCTTCTTCAAGTTTATTTTTGGCAATTGCATGGCGAATTTGGTAAGAATTAGGTCGAATTGATAACGCTTGGTTTAAAAAATTGCTTGCATCATTATATTCATGCTTTATTTGCTTTGCCAAACCTCTTTGCAACCAAAAGTAACTTACATTTTTGTAATATTTTTCTATCCGCGCAAAAAGGGAAATAATTTTTTCGGGGCTAATTCTTAAATTTTTGCTTAGTGCACGAGCGTTTAGTAGCTTCTCAAAACTGTTTTTCCAACGATTATTTTCTTCTTCTCGAAACATATTAGCGATAGAGATTAAAGAAGTATATACAATTTCCAACCTCTCATCTTCCGAAAGACTAAATAAGAAGCCATCATATGCCTCGGCACATCGTAAGGCTACGCCGGACGATTCTCCAAAACCAACAATAATACCGTCAAATTGTTTTATTTGTAAGCTAGAACAATTAATATTTAATAGTTGCTCTTTCAAATTATGTATGCCTAATTTAGATAGTACACAAATATATTTAATAAAATAACGGTCAGCTACAGATGAACTTTTAAGAATTGCGCTCATTCGTTTCTTAAAATATAATTTAAAACCTTCACCATGTGTAATTTGAAACAAACATTCAACCAAATAGCGGTTCTCCTTTATTTTGCTAAGAGCAGTTCTTTCATCGTATTTTTTTAGAAATCCTAATCGGTTTTTTTCTTTAAGCTTGTTATATACGTATTTCGGGCTTCTATCATTGAACTGATCAGATATTTTCCACTCTCTCCCATTAAAATTCGTTAACTCGTGCCGCTTACTTATATGAATATCATAATCTGAAACCAGTATAAATACAATTGATTCAATATGGGAAGGGGTGGTATTAAATACCTTTACAACCGCTTCGTATAAATATGCTGCATCATCAATTAAGATTGCTGCCCTATTAATGCCAGTGTTAAGACTAAAATATTCTTTTAATTGCACAAGTTCATCTTCACCTTCACAGCTATAAGAAAATGCGTCATAGCCTTGCTTATAAAGTTCTACTAGCAACCTTGTAGCTATAACTGTTTTCCCGGTAAAAGGTTTTCCATAAATTGCTACAACATAGCTGCCAATTTTACCCTCTCGTTCGATTTTTTTTACGATATCGCTTGTTTTTGAATTAATGATGTCCCAATTTGCAAAAATATCATAAAATTTCACACTATTACCATAGTACAACGCGCTTTCATAGTCTTCGGGAACATTTCTATAGTTTTGTACTTTGAGAAATCCCGATTGTTCTAGAAGACGCTCCTGCGTCTCAATATCTTTACTTTTTTTATTAAGCTTTGAGCATTCAGTTAGAAATTTTTTTGTATCCCAATTAATATAATGAAAATTTTCGATAGAATCAATTAAGTGTTTGAGTGTATAGCCAATCTTTGGCGAGATGAAAAAATAATTGAGGCCAGTATTTGTGAAGCCAGCGTTTCTATTTTTCTCAATTAAAACATGTATATCGGCTTCATTAAATTCCGTTCCTAAAAAAATGATATCGTTGCTGAAATAGTCATTAGCAAATTCTTTTAATCGGTAATCTTCCAAAGCGGTGCTTACGACGTATTCATCACTGCTAAATACAAAGCCGCAATCGGGGTGATTTACACATCCATGAAGTTTGATTAGCTGCCTTATATTCTGAGAGGGTTTACGCACGGCTTCATTTTGAACTACAAAGTTTATGTGTTTCGAGATGAAAATATTTTCAACAAGGTCATCAATATTAAGAGTATATATTTTATCCCAATAATAATCACAGAGTAAATTTTGATATGGGTCAGTAGGGTTCGGAGTGGCACCTTTAAATAAGGTTAGTAACTTTCTCTCCAAATCCGATTTGCGGCCATCTTGTTGAATCGCTTTACATAATTCTGAAAGGCTGTATTTCCCTATTTGTTCTTTATCATCAGTAGTAATATCATTTGGACAGTTGAGTTCGTAAAACTCTTTATGCAAAATGCTTCTTAATTCTTCACCCATCGGAATTTTATGGCCATTACATAGAGCTCCATATGAAAAGCCAGCCCCAAGAAACAAGATCGGTTTTCGTGAGTTCAAAGAAGTATATAACAATTCAATGTTTTTTTCTGTATCAATCATAATTCGTCTATCCTAATTTTATATTTTTATTGTTTTAGATACGTATTGCGTTAAAAAGATGGCTACAGTTCTAAAATTTGTTGACATTTCCCTTGCAAACTAAATAGCGTTCATTATCAAGCGACAAGTGTTTTTGTTTTATCGATTTTGGTTTCAATAAGCATTTTCGATGGCGGCTTAAACGAGTTATAAAAAGGAAAGTTTTGTTTTAATTTGAGTAATAATATTGTCTAATTTAATATATTATAGCATGAAAAAATGAGCAAGGCAAGCGTTAAATGATATTTAAGCTAATTTTACAAAGGGAAAGGCTGATAATAAAACCTTCATTATACCTTGCTGCGTGTATATTGCATTGCTTAATTGTAATGTAGAATAAAGCAAATGTAAAGAATGATTAAGTAAAAATCGGAAAAATCAGCCGATTTTTTCAATGTCAGATATGGTATAATAAACTTAATTAAAGCAAAAAGTTTTTATTAAAAAAAGTACTTTGGTTAATGTGGTTATGACGGTTAATAAAGAGACAAATCTGATGAGGTGACAAGAATGGAGTTCGAAGGGAAGTTATATATTGGCAACGCGCCGATAGAGCTGAACG
>CALVLW010000092.1 GCA_944341315.1 uncultured Clostridia bacterium | reverse complement strand
GCACCGCGCATCGGGCTTTTGCTGGTGAATATCTGCGAGATGAACTTCTGTTTGTTCTCTACCAGCTGATAACTGTAAGCGTCAAAGGTATCCTGGGCGATATAGCGCAGGATCTCCACTTCGCTGTTGTTGTTTCCCTGCCGCAGGATGCGCCCATCGCGCTGTTGCAGGTCGCTGGGCCGCCATGGGCAATCAAGATGATGCAGGGCTTTCAGCCGCGTTTGCACATTGGTTCCCGCGCCCATCTTGGCCGTGGAGCCGATCAGTATGCGCACCGCGCCTTTGCGCACCTTGGCAAACAGCGCGTCTTTTTGCGCCTCC
Source organism: uncultured Clostridia bacterium (assembly GCA_944341315.1). Classification (GTDB taxonomy): domain Bacteria; phylum Bacillota; class Clostridia; order Christensenellales; family Borkfalkiaceae; genus Coproplasma. The sequence goes on along the minus strand of CALVLW010000092.1, from coordinate 3,492 downwards.
GTGTTTGCATCGTGGATAAAGGCGATCTCGTGTTCAGGGATGCCGCCGCGGATGAGCTTGCGCCGCAGGTCGTGATACACGTCGTCAAAGCTGCCGTCCGTGCGCTCGGCGCGTGGCGTGGACAGGTCGCAGAAGATCATCTGCGTCAGGCGTTGCTCACGCCCTTCCCCATAGATGCGCAGCGCCTCCCGCACACAGGTATTTACCTTGCTGCCAGGGTCGTCCGGCAGCGTGGGGTCGATCAGCCGCGCGTCCAGCGCCAGCAGCCGCCCATCGTTGGTGATGCGCAGCATGTTGTCCTCATGGGGGTCCACGCCGCCCTTGCGCACTGCGTCGGCGCGCTCGCCCAGGCTGGCGACCATTTGCTTCTGGTATTCGCTGGCCTGCGTGAGGATGTTCTGCACTTTGCCGCCCCTGAGCGTGGGTACGGGCAAGTGGAGCATGTCCGGGGTCTGTATATCTGCGGCCAGCCGGAACATGCTCATCAGCTCCGGCAGATTGTAGAACTTGCTGAAGCGCGTTTTCAGGCGATACCCCGTACCCTCCGGGGCCAATTCGATGGCCGTTTGCGTCTCGCCGAAGGTCGCTGCCCAGGCGTCGAAGTGGGAAAGCCCGCGCTGGAACAGCTCCGCACCCTGTAAGTAGCGCTGCATGGTGTATAGCTCGGTCATGGAATTGCTGATAGGCGTGCCGGTGGCGAACACCACGCCGCGGTTGCCGGTGATCTCGGAGATATACTGGCATTTCATCAGCATATCGGAGGACTTCTTTGCTTCTGTGGTATTGATGCCGGCGACATTGCGCATCTTGGTGATGACGGCGAGGTTCTTATAACTGTGCGCCTCGTCCACATAGAGCATGTCCACGCCCAGTTCTTCGAATGTGACCACCGCATCCTTGTCTGCATCGCTGTTCAACCGTTTGAGGCGTGCTTCCAGTGACTTCCGCGTCCGCTCCAGTTCCTTGACGGTAAACTTCTCGCCGCGAGATGCCTTCAGCTCCTCTATCCCATGAACGACTTCTTCGATCTGGCTTTCCAGCATTTCCCGCTGGCGCTCTTTGGAGACAGGCACGCGCTCAAACTGGCTGTGTCCCATGATGATTGCATCATAGTCGCCGGTGGCCACGCGGCCCATGAAGCGTTTGCGGTTGGATTTTTCAAAATCGCGCTTTGTCGCGACGAGGATGCGCGCCGCAGGGAAGAAACGCAGAAATTCCGTAGCGGTCTGCTCCGTGAGATGGTTCGGCACGGCGATGAGCGCCTTGTGGCCTAAGCCAATGCGGACCTTCTCCATTATGCTGGCGACCATCACGGCGGTCTTTCCCGCACCCACCGTGTGCGCCAGCAGCGTATTGCCGCCATAAAGGATGCGCGCCACGGCATTTTTCTGGTGGGGGCGCAGCGCCAATTCCGGGTTCATGCCGGAAAACCGCAGGTGGCTGCCATCGTATGACCGCAGACGGATGCAGTTGAAGGTATCGTTGTAGATGCGGCACAGGCGTTCCCGCCGCGAAGGCTGTTTCCAGACCCAGTCCTGAAACGCTTCGCGGATGCTTTGCTGCTTCTGCTGGGCAAGGATGGTCTCTTTCTGGTTGAGTACGCGCTTTTCATTGCCATTCTCGTCCTCAATGGTATCGTATACGCGCACGTCGCGCAGGTTGAGCGTCTCTTCAATGATCTTATAGGCGCTGCGGCGGGCGGTGCCGTAGGTCGTGTTGACATAAGGGCTATTGCTGTCCAGGCTCTTGTTGGCAATATACCATGCGCCGCTGACAGGGGCGTATTCCGCCCTGATCTTCCACTGCATATAGGAGGGCGTGTGCAGAAGCGTATGGATAAAGTCCGTGATGTCCTTGGGCGGCAGCCATGTCGCGCCCAGCCGCACGTCGATCTCATGCGGGCCAAGGTCTTGGGGCTGCACGGCCCGCAGTGCCTCCACATTGGCCTTGTAGCGGTCGCCGAACATTTCCAGCGCCGCTTCCGCCTGCCGCAGCTTTTGCCGCACATCGCCGGAAAGATACTCGTCTGCGCTGAGCCATTGTTCATAAGGGCCGGGGTTCCCCCGCGGGTCTTGAAAGATCATCCCTTGCAGGCCGGCAATGAGCGCGTCGAAACCAAGGCCCGTCAGTTCGCGCATAAAGCCAAGGTCTACGCAGGCACGCTCGGCCATGCTCACCGCAAGGGCTTCCGGCGCGCTCTCCACATGTTCCACTGGGCGGCTCACGGCAATCGTCCGCCGGGTGAACATGTCGGCCTTGCGCTCAAGGTTGCCCTCGTCATCGAGGATTTCCAGGGACGCAAGCAGATAATAGCCGTCGTCCTCGCCAAATACGGAGGCGTTGCGGCGGCTGGAGAGCAGGCCATAATGCCGGGTGAACGCATCATAGCGCTGGTTCAGCTCGGCCTGCAAGCCTTTTATGGCTTCATCAGACGCGCCGGAAAGCTGCGCCGCGATCAGTTCCCGCGTCAGGTCGCGCAGCGCTACCATGCCCCGCACGCGCTGTTCGTCGGTGGCGCTCAGGTCGCACCAATCCATCCACTGGTCGCGCCGGAAGCAGAGCCTGCCATTGCGCACAGCGAAAGAAAAGTTGGGAATGGAGAGATCTGCGGGCGTGCGCCCATCTTCGGCGGCCGGCCCGTCGATCTCCCGCCCGGCATACTGCCCGTGGAGGTTGGCAATGGCCGCCGTCAGGCATTGTTCCAGGCTTTTGCCCGGGAGTGGCTGGCAGGCAGTGTCGTTCCCGTTGCCGTACATGCTTTTGTCAAAGGCCATTGTACCCAGCAGCATGTCCGGGTGATCGAGAAAATACTGGTTGACCGGCACGCCGTCTGCGGTCGCGCCGACTTCGAGCCAGCGTAAACCCTCCGCGCTTACAGTTTCCAGGCTCAGTTCCTGTTCGCGCTTTTGCAAGAAGAGGATGTCCGTGGTCACTTCCGTATTGGCATTGGCCTTGAACGCAGTGTTGGGTAGGCGGATCGCACCCAGCAGCTCGGCGCGCTGGGCGATATAGCGGCGCACGCTGGCGTCCTGCTTGTCCATCGTAGCCTTGCTGGTGACAAAGGCGATAAGGCCGCCCGGGCGCACCTTGTCCAGCGTCTTGGCAAAGAAGTAGTCATGGATGCGGAAGTGGAAGCGGTCGTAGCGCGCGTCGGCCAGGGAATAAGCGCCAAAAGGCACATTGCCCACCGCCACGTCAAAATAGCCATCTGGGAGGGACGCGTGTTCAAAGCCCTGAATGGAGATATGCGCATCCGGGTAGAGCTTTTGCGCAATACGCCCGGTCAGGCTGTCCAGCTCTACGCCGTAAAGCGTGCTTGCACGCAGGTTTTCCGGCATAGCCCCGAAAAAATTGCCCGTACCGCAGGCTGGCTCCAATATGTTGCCGCTGCGGAAGCCCATACCCTCTATGGCGCGATAAATGGAGCGCACGACCAGGGGGCTGGTGTAATGGGCGTTGAGCGTGGAAGCGCGCGCGCTTTTGTATTCCTCC
>CALVLW010000091.1 GCA_944341315.1 uncultured Clostridia bacterium | reverse complement strand
GCAACAGTTTCCCCCTTGCTGATCTTGTGCTTCTTGAAATAGGTTGTGGCCGTAGACAGCCCTCCTTCCTGTACGACAAACGGCGGCTGTTGCCAGCCGCCGCTCGGACTTTGGGACAAGTTGTCCCAAAGAGTTTTTAACTGGTTGTTATTTTCAAAAACCGATGTATAATTAAAACAGATTACGATCTTCTCGATAATTAGGAGGTCTCTCTATGCAATGGCAAGTCGCTCTTAATAATGATAGCTTTGATCGGGCTGGTATAACGAAAGACTGTAAGGATGCTGTATGTGAATACATTTGGAATAGCTTTGAAGCTGGTGCATCAAAAGTTTCCGTATCTATGACGGGTAATCCTTTACAAGAAGCCATGGCACTTGTTGTTGCGGACAACGGAACTGGTATAGCATTTGATAACCTCGACAAGACTTTTGGCACATTTTTAGCGTCCTTGAAAAATGATGCCACGATGCGTCTAAAATCCCAATCAAACAAAGGTAAAGGCCGTTTTTCCTATTTATCCTTTTCACATTCAGCAGAGTGGCGTACTGTATACTACGCCGACGAGAAACTGATGCAATATACCATTAGTACAAATTCTGCTGACCGGAGCCAGTTTAATACAACCGAGCCAGTAATGGCTGTCGATACAACCGAAACTGGAACAATAGCTACATTCCCACTGGATGATTCAGATATAGTGGGCTTACTCTCCTTTGGGGCAATGAAGCAAAAACTGTTAGAAGAATTTGCGTGGTATTTATTTCTGAATAAAGACAAGGGCTTTGTTCTTGAATACACTGGCGTACCCTTGGATATTTCGGAATATATCCGAACTGACTTGTCACGCAACTGCTCTTGCAAGATCGGGGAGCACGATTTTTCTATTGATGTTGTTGTGTGGAATAGTAGCGTATCAAATTCTTCAAAGATATACTACCGTACAGAAAAGGGCGAAATTGCCGCAATACGAAACACTTCATTCAATAAGAACACGGTGAATTTCTATCATGCCGTTTTCGTTTCATCCAAGTATTTCGTTCCTAATATGTTTATCCCATCTGAGGACGATAGCGGGCAAACCGAAATGGAGGCTTTTTCATTGACTGAGCAGCGTTCGGTTTTTCGTGTTCTCAACAAGCAAATCCGTGTCTTGGTTGCAGAGGTGCTGAAAGCCTTTTTAGTTCAACAGGCCGATGCACAACTTTCTAAGATGGAAAGGAAAGGTAATTTCCCCAGATTTGCCGACGACGAGTATGGTAAGCTAAGGAAGAAGGATTTTGAAACTGTTACTAGAGAGCTTTACTGTGTTGAGCCTAAAATATTCCATAAACTCAATGATACACAAGAGAAGTCCCTATTGGGCTTTTTGAATTTACTCCTGTCATCCGAGGAAAGAGAGAATGTACTGCAAATCATTGAACAAGTTGTTAGTCTGACATCTGAACAGCGAAAAAGTTTTGCCAACGTATTAAAGCGCTCGCAACTTCAGTACATTGTGGAAGCGATCAGTATTATCGAAAAAAGAGTGTCCGTTATCGAAGCGCTCAAGAAAATCGTCTTTGATTATACTGAATTTGCCAATGAACGTGACCATGTCCAAAAGCTAATAGAACAGCATTTCTGGTTGTTTGGAGAGCAATACCACATGCTTACCGCAGACAAAAACATGAGAGCATCTTTGAGCGAGTTTGAAAAAATCACTGCTCAGGAACCGTCTAGCAATGTACACGCCATCTCCGACAAGGATGCGTTACAGCGAATGGACATTTTCCTCTACTCTCAGCAAGTCATAAATAACAGTGATAGTGAAATGCTGATTGTTGAGCTAAAGGCTCCGCACGTCAAATTATCTACCGACGTATTTAACCAAATCGTTCGATATGCCAATACAATTAGAAAAGAGCCACGTTTTACAGGAAGTAGCAGGGTGTGGAAGTTTTATGCAGTCTGTACAGAGGTTGAGGATGATGTAAAGGTTAAATACAAGAACTTCGAGCATCATGGCAAAAAGGGACTTGCTGACATCATAGGAAACTTCGAACTATACGCTCTTTCATGGGACGATGTATTTCAAGCATTTGAAGCCCGCCACAATTTTTTGCTGAACAAACTCAAACTTGATTATTCGCAGGTTTCCGCTGATCTTGGAATTTCCGGCAACGATCCTACATCTAAAGCAGATGTTACTGCGCTCACGCAAAAGCTGTTGGCAGTAAATGCCTAAAATGCGGGTAATAGTACCAATAATCTATCAACAAGAGCGGTGACTATTGTGGTCACCGCTCTTTGCTCCTTTAGGACAATTTGTCCCGAAGTATCAACCTGTGATGAAATCCTGTAAGGAGTATTTCAGCGAGTAGAGCCTGTCCATAAGCCAGTCAGCGATGGCCGGGATACCAAAGGGCGAAACAAGGAACGCCAGCACAAGGAACACCACGCCGCCCAGCGTTTGGCCGCCGATAAACAGGACAAGGGCCAGCAGGGTCAGCACTACGCAGCCTATATGACACAGCGCAGAAGCCACGCAGTAGAGAAACGACACGATGGCAACGAGCAGGGTCAGCGCCACCACAAAGGGGGCGGCAAGGATTTTGATAACAATCATATCAGCAGCTACCTCCCGTAAAACTTGCTTGGTTTGTGCTTCTATGATAATTGTACCTCTGAAAAAATCGGGGCACAAGGATGTCGAGCTAATATAACTTTGGGACAAAATGTCCCGAAGCAACAAATACATATCAGTTGATAAGCATTATGTGAAATGGTAAAATACAGATGGTATTTCAAAAGAATGAAATACAGATTTTCTAAGTTATTGAGCAAAAATGAAAATGGTGGAAATATCCATTTTTAAGAGGAAATTTTAATGAATATAGACGAATTACTTATTTCTCTAAGACAAATAGCACCCCAACTCGCAACATCATACTGTGTTGTTAATGGTGCAATTATGCCTCTTAACGAAGTGGAGAATATGGGATGTAAAGACTTTTGGTTGCTGTCTAAATTCAGTATGCCATCCAAATTATATAAGTACTTTCCAAACACTTCAAAGATAGAAGATGGCAAAGAGATAAACTATTCTATACAGGCACTAAGAAATAACACTGTATACATGCAGACGCCGAATGAATTTGATGATGTCTATGATTCGGACATCAATATTGATTTTTTAGAATATGAAAGATTGAGACTGACCGAATACTGCCGGCGCTGTAAAATTGAAATAAAGGACTCCTTTTCTACCGTTGAAATCGGAAACCTACTTATTCAAGCATTGTTCACCGAGTTAAACGCCACAGGTAGTTTTGAGCCTGCTTTTATTGAGGAACCACGATCTGAAAACGAAAAATTGTCAACTAAACTCTTTTGTTTGAAGTTAACGAAAGAGACGAATAGATTACATGATTTAGGGCCTGCTTTAGCCAATGTAATTCGCTCCGATTATGAGCAGTATTGTTTGAGATTAAAAAACACCTTTAGAACCTCCTGCTTTGCAACCACCCCTTATTCACAGTTAATGTGGGGCGGCTCCTATGCCGATTGTCACAAAGGTTTCTGTGTTGAATATACAATATTACCGACAGACGATAGATATAAAGAAATCTATCTGAACCTTTTCCCCATGGTCTATTGTAAAACGCGCCCGAATATGACTGAACGAATTGCTAAGTTTCAGGACGCAGAAATTACCATGGATGCTTTGCGTGATATTTATTTTCATGGTGCGTTGAGAAAAAGCATTGATTGGGCGTTCCAAAATGAGTGGCGACTATTGCTGCCTATGGGACAAAAAAACACTTCTGATTTTAATATGGAGTTTTTCCCCATTACAAAGGTGTTTCTTGGGAATAGAATGTCACCTAAAAAACGCTATGAAATAATTGAAATCTGCAAGGAGCGTAATATTCCATATGTCGGCGTAATGCGAAATCCAGATGTCTTTGAGATGCAAGATTGTAGAATAAAGTGCGACGATTGTCCCAAGTACAAGAGCGGATTAGAAGCCGAGGATAACAAGGCGCAATAACTTATCGAAGCACAAAACAACGGGGAAAGGTGTAATGCCCAATGTCATTAAGTTAAGAAAAGATAGACTTCGCAGGAATGCGGGGTCTATCTTTTTTGTAAATATCCCAAAAAAGACTTGACAACCAGGCAAAAATGTGCGGCCTTTTTGTTATCTGCGGATAACAAAAAGGCCCTTGTAATTAGGGGTGTCCCCACCCGAAATTACAAGGAGGCCTATGAAATGTTAGATAGAATCAATTTGGTCAAGCGAAAAATGAAGGAAAGCTTAGCACAGCTTTGCGATGTGTCCTGGATGTTTTCTAAGCGGCCAGGAAAGGATTTTACAAGAAAGCGAAAGCTTCCATTCCTTAAAACGATCTCTTTTATGTTAGCGATGGAGGGCGGAACACTAGCAACCGAATTATTGACTCGCTTTGGCTGCTCTACCACGACAGCTTCTGCTTCCGCCTTTGTTCAACAGCGAAGCAAGCTTAGCCCAGAAACTTTTCCTGCACTTTTCGACTTGTTTGTCCGTAAAACACAGCCATTTCAGTTTTACAAAGGCTATCGCCTTTTTGCTGCTGACGGTTCAGATATCCGAGTCCCCAGCGACCCGGAACATACCAGCTCGCATTATCCCGGTACAAATGGACAATCTCCGTATAATGTGCTTCATCTGGATGCCCTTTATGATTTACTCCAACACACCTACCAGGATGCAAAACTCGTTGGCGACAGAGAATCCTATGAATCCGGTGCGTTATGTTCTATGGTTGACCGTTCAAATGTTGAAAAAGCACTTGTCATTGCGGACAGAAACTATGAAAGCTATAATCTTATGGCCCATATTCAGGAGAAAGGCTGGAAATTTTTGATCCGCTTCAAAGATGCCAGAACAAGCGGCTGCATCGCTTCTGGGTTGGAGCTGCCATGCAAGGAAGAATTTGATCTGTATCTAGATGTATCTCTGACCAGAAAGCAAACAAAGGAAGTTAAAAACTTGCTCAAAGAGAAAAACAAGTACCGCTACATTTCTTCTTCCAGTGTATTTGACTTTCTTCCGAAAACAAACCGCAAGCACGACCCCACCCGGTTTTACAGCCTTCCCTTTCGGATTGTCCGTTTCAAAATTTCAGACGATACCTATGAAACAGTTGCAACAAACCTGGATGCAGAAACCTTTCCTCCTCTGGAACTCAAAAAACTTTATGCAATGCGATGGGGGATTGAAACTTCTTTCCGGGAGCTCAAGTACACAGTGGGTTTGCTTCATTTCCACGCAAAAAAGGTGGAACACATATACCACGAGGTCTTTGCCAGACTAATCATGTACAACTTTACTGAACTGATTACCTTGCACGTAATCATTTATAAAGCCGACTGCAAATATGCTTATAAAGCAAATTTCACTGTCGCTGTACATGTTTGCAGACAATTCTTTCTTGGCAATGTGTCTCCACCCAATGTTGAAGCTGTCATTCAAAGGCATGTTTCTCCCATTCGTCCCGGCAGAAGCAGACCTCGTGTTATGACCGGTTCTCGTACCATAAGCTTCACCTATAGAGTAGCATAAATCTGGCGGCCTGAATAGTGTTTGTAAGCGGATTTTTCAATCTGCTTACTTTTCATGCCCTTTTTACAGAATAAGTGCATCCGTCGCCGGATGCACTCGTTCTTATCGGTCTTTGCATTAGGACAATGTCACTAACTTAATGACATTGCTCGCGGGGAGGCAGCCTCGTTTGATGGGAAAACTTACGCGAAGACCTTCTTCAGGTGGCAGAACCGGGGCAGGCCGTTCTCCTTGACCATGGGGGTCTCGCCCTGGATCAGGGGCAGGCAGTAGTCCACGAATTCCTTGGTGACGCCGTTGTGGGCCTCGTTGATCCACTCCAGGGGCAGCTTCTGCTCGAAGTTGGCGACCTTGCTCAGCTCGAAGAG
>CALVLW010000090.1 GCA_944341315.1 uncultured Clostridia bacterium | reverse complement strand
AGCTTGCTGATGGTGCCGTCGTCTTCGGCCCTCTTGAACCTCGATTCTCTTCTTGCAGGTCTTTCTTTCTTATCTTCCATGTGTCAGCTCCTTAGAAATTAAGTCCGGCTTCCCTTGCGCCTTCGGCGACAGCCTGCACGCGTCCCGTGTACAGATAGCCGCCCCTGTCGAACACGACGTCCTTGACGCCCTTTTCCAGCGCCCTTTCGCCTGCCGTTTTGCCTACAAGTTTTGCCGCTTCCGTCTTGGTGAGCTTTTCCGCCTGCGCTTTGAGCTCCTTTTGCATGGTGGAGGCGGATACGAGCGTTACGCCCTTTACGTCGTCTATCACCTGAACGTAGATGTGGTTGAGGCTGCGGTAAACGCAGAAACGGGGAGTTTCCGCCGTGCCCGAAAGCTTCTTCCTTACGCGCGCGTGGCGGCGCCTGCGTTCGGTGTTCTTGTCTATCATCTTTATCATGATTATCTCCTTTGAGCAACCGGCCTTTGCGGCCTTTCCTTCGGATATTCCCGCGCGGCGGGAAACGCTTATCCGAAATTACTTCTTGCCCTTGCCTCCCGTCTTGCCTTCCTTGCGCTCGATGACTTCGTCGCTGTAAGCGATGCCGTAGCCGTGGTAAGGTTCGGGCACCCTTATGGAGCGGATGTCGGCGGCCGTCTGGCCGACGAGCGTCTTATCTATGCCGGAAACGACTATCTCGTTTGCCGAGGGGCACTCGAGCTTTACGCCCGCGGGCTCGGCAAATTCTACGGGATGCGAAAATCCTACGTTGAGAACGACCTTGTTGCCCTGCTTGGCGACCTTCCAGCCCACGCCGTTTACTTTAAGGCTCTTTTTATAACCCTCGGTAACGCCCACCACCATGTTGTGGAGCAGCGCCCTGTAAAGGCCGTGCATGGGTTCGAGTTCCTTGGTGTCGTTCTTTTTTACCACGAGGGCTTCGTTGCCCTCTATCTTTACGTCTATGCCCTCTGCGACTTTCTGGGTGAGCGTGCCCTTTGCGCCCTTGACGGTCATAACGCCGTCGGCAAAGTTTACCGTCACGCCTGCGGGCAGGTTTACGGGTAATTTACCTATTCTCGACATACCTGCGCCTCCTTACCAGATGTAGCAGAGCACTTCGCCGCCCACGTTTGCGGCCTTTGCCTGCTTATCCGTCATTATGCCCTTGTTGGTGGATATGACGGCCACGCCCATGCCGTTCATTACTTCGGGCATGCCGTCTACGCCCGCGTAGGTGCGCAGGCCGGGTTTGGACACCCTTTTGAGGCCGTTTATCACGGGCTGCTTCCTGCCGGCGTATTTAAGGGTTATGACGAGCTTGCCGTTGAAGCCGTCTTCGACGAGTCTGACGTCGGAAACGAAGCCCTCTGCAAGCATTATGTCTGCGATAGCCTTCTTCATGTTGGAGGAAGGTATCTCTACCGTTTCTTTGTTTACCATGAGCGCATTGCGGATGCGCGTGAGCATATCTGCTATGGGATCGGTCATCTTGCTACCTCCTTACCAGCTCGACTTTTTAACGCCGGGTATTTCGCCCTTGTACGCAAGGTTGCGGAAGCAGATACGGCATACGCCGTATTTGCGGAGTACGGCGTGCGGCCTGCCGCATATGGAGCATCTCGTGTATGCTCTGGTCGAAAATTTAGCAGGCCTCTGCTGCTTGTTTATCATCGATTTCTTTGCCATATCTTATCTCCTTACCTCTTGAAGGGCATTCCCATCGCCCTTAAAAGCTCTCTTGCTTCTTCGTCCGTCTTTGCGGTGGTAACGAGGCATATGTCCATGCCGCGTATCTTTTCCACCTGGTCGTACTGGATCTCGGGGAATATGAGCTGTTCCTTTACGCCCATGCAGTAGTTGCCCCTGCCGTCGAAGCTGTCGGTGGGTACGCCGCGGAAGTCGCGCACGCGGGGCAGCGCGATGGAAACGAGCTTGTCGAAGAAGTCGTACATCATCTTGTCGCGCAGCGTCACCTTTATGCCCACGGTCATGCCCTCGCGCACCTTGAAGTTCGCAACGGACTTCTTTGCAACGGTGAGCACGGGCTGCTGGCCGGTTATCTGCTTTATTTCGTTCTGCGTGGTCTGGATGGACTTGGCGTTGTCCTTTATGTCGCCCAGGCCGGTGTTTATGACTATCTTTACGAGCTTGGGCACCTGCATCACGTTGGTGTAGCCGAACTTTTTGGTGAGGTAGGGAACGACCTCTTCGGCATACTGCTTGGCTATCCTGCTCTTATAAACTTTTTCTGCACTCTTTGCCATATCCGTTCACCTTCTCACTCTGCCTTGTCTGCCGCGGCTGCCTTTGCCGCGCGCTTTCTCGTGCGCTTTTTGGGCTCTTCCTTCTTTACTTCCTTGCCCTTCTTGCCGGCATACGCCTTGTCGAGCACGGCTCCGCACTTGGGGCACACGCGCACGCGCTTGCCGTCCTTTTCGCCGCTCTTTACCCTTACGGCCTTGTCGCACGCGGGGCACACCACCATAACGTTGGACGCGTCTATCGCGCCCTCCCTTTCCACTATCTTGGAAACTTCGTTGCCGCGGCGCGCCTTCTGCGCTTTGTGCTGTATGTTGATTCCTTCCACGGTTACCTTTCCGCTCTTGGGAGAAGTGGCGATGACTTTGCCCTGCTTGCCCGCATACTTACCGGTGATAACCAAAACATTATCATTCAATTTTACGTTCATAGCTTTACCTTCTCCTTAAAGAACTTCGGGGGCGAGGGAAATTATCTTCATATAGTTCTTTTCCCTCAGTTCCCTTGCTATCGGCCCGAAGATACGGGTGCCCTTGGGCTCCTTGTTCTGGTTTATTATTACGGCGGCGTTGTCGTCGAACCTGATATAGGTGCCGTCGCCGCGCCTGATGCCCTTGGTGCTGCGCACTATTACCGCCTTTACGACGTCGCCTTTCTTAACGCCGCCGCCGGGAGTAGCCGTCTTGACGGAGCAGACGATGACGTCGCCTATGTTGCCCGTCTTGCGGAAGCTGCCGCCCAGCACTTTTATGCACATGAGCTCTTTGGCGCCGCTGTTGTCTGCGGCCTTGAGCCTCGTCTGGGGTTGTATCATATAAATTCTCCTTGTATTTATGAACTTACAACGAAGATACTCGCGCAAATGTTTTTGCCGCGAATATCGTTATCCAGCGGATTGCCCCGCCGAGCGCGCGGCCCGCAAGCTTTTACCGCGGAGCGCGAAGCCTGCGGCGGCGTTTGTGCCGGCATGAAAGCAATCGTGGAATACCTCGTGCTGTCCGAAAAGACTGCGGTATATATGCCGCTTACTTGGCCTTTTCGACTATTTCCGCCACCCTCCAGTTCTTGTCCTTGGAGAGTTTGCGCGTCTCTACTATCCTGACCGTGTCGCCCACGCCGCACTCGTTGTTTTCGTCGTGCGCCTTGAACTTGGTGGTCTTGGTTATCGTCTTTTTGTAAAGGGGGTGCTTGCTCTTTTCGGATACGGCAACGACTACCGTCTTGTCCATCTTATCCGAAACGACTATGCCCGTCCTTTCCTTTCTGAGCGTCGTCCTTTCCATTTCTTAACTCCTTATGCCTTCAACTGTCTTGCACGGATGACCGTGTTCACCCTTGCGATATCCTTTTTTACGAGGTTGATCGAGAGGGGGTTTTCAAGCTGGCCGCTCGCGTGGCGGAAGCGCAGGTTAAACAGCTCGGTCTTGAGTTCCTGCAGCTTTGCGTTGAGTTCCGCGTCGCTCAAATTAACTATTTCCTTAGCCTTCATTAGCTTCACCGCCTTCCGCTGCGGGTGCAGCGGCTTCTTTCTTGACAAACCTGCACTTTACGGGCAGTTTGTGGCTTGCG
>CALVLW010000089.1 GCA_944341315.1 uncultured Clostridia bacterium | reverse complement strand
GAAGCTCTTTGGCCCTTGCCGCAGTCGTCTTTATTTTGCCGTACCACAGGAGCTCCGAAGCCTGATTCCTGAGTATTGCCATTCTCTGCTTGGTAGTTCTTCCTAATTTACCGGGCATTTTTTTAGTCCTCCTTGTTAGCGAGCGAAAGTCCGTAAGACTGGAGCTTTAAGATAACTTCGTCCAGCGACTTCCTGCCGAGGTTGCGCACCTTGAGCATTTCGTCTTCCGTCTTCCTCGTTAAATCTTCAACCGTGTGTATGTTTGCGCGCTTCAGGCAGTTATACGAGCGCACAGAGAGGTCCATGTCCTCTATTGCCATGGCAAGCACCTGCTGCTGCTTGTCGTCCTCGTTTTTCACGAGTATGTCCATGCTCTTTATCGTGTCCGAAAGATCGACGAAGAGGCTGATGTGGTCCTGCATTATCTTTGCCGCAAGGGAGACTATCTCCTTTGCGCTGAACGCGCCGTTTGTCCACACTTCCAGAACGAGCTTGTCATAGTCGGTGTTCTGGCCCACGCGGGTGTTTTCCACGCTGTAATTGACCTTTTTGACGGGGGTGTAGATGGAATCGATGGGGATGTAATCGATAAGGTCGGAGCTGGTGTGGTCTGCGCCCTTGTAGCCCCTGCCCCTGCCGATGGTTATCTCCATGTCTATCTTGTGCCCGGCGTCCACCGTGCATATGTGCTGGTCGCCGTTGATTATCTCTATCTCGGCGTCCTGCTCTATATCGCTTGCCTTTACGTCCGCAGGGCCTTCCTTGTAAAGGTGAACGACCTTTACGTAGTCCTTGTCGGTCACTTTGGTTTTGATAGCCAGCGTTTTGAGGTTGAGGATTATCTCCGTAACGTCCTCTTTTACGCCGGGTACCGCGGAAAACTCATGCTTTACGCTGCCGTCCAAAAACCTTATTCCCTGCGCCGCCGCACCGGGGAGCGCGGACAGGAGTATTCTTCTAAGGCAGTTGCCTATTGTAAGACCGAAGCCCTTTTCGAGCGGTTCGACCGTGACCTTGGCGTAGCTCTGATCCTCGCTCTCTTCCACTTCGATTTTGGGCATATCCATTTCGATCATTATACTACCTCCTTATCGGGTTTAATTACTTGGAGTACAGCTCGACTATCATGTGTTCTGCTATCTGGCTGTCGATGTCCGACCTTACGGGCAGCTCGATCACTTTGCCTTCGAGCTTTTCGCCGTCGAATTCCAGCCACTTGGGCATGTTTGCCGCGGGCTTGGTGCCCTTGAGTTCGGTGAAGAACTTGTTGCCGTTCTTGCTCTCCTTTACGGCGATAACGTCGCCTTTCTTTACTATATAGGAGGGGATGTTTACCTTCCTGCCGTTTACGGTGAAGTGGCCGTGGTTGACGAGCTGCCTTGCCTGCGCGCGCGACGCGCCTATGCCCAGGCGGAAGACCACGTTGTCCAGCCTGCGTTCCAGAAGGGAAAGCATGTTTTCGCCGGTGATGCCCTTCATGCGGTCGGCCCTTTCGTAATATTCCCTGAACTGACCTTCCTGAACGCCGTAGATCCTCTTTACCTTCTGCTTTTCGCGGAGCTGCTGGCCGTATTCCGAGACCTTTTTCCTGCCCGTGCCGTGCTGGCCGGGAGCCATGGGCCTCTTTTCGAACGGGCACTTGCCCGTGTAGCATTTATCGCCCTTCAAAAAGAGCTTTCCGCCCTCCCTTCTGCAAAGGCGGCATTTTGCTTCTCTGTAAGTAGCCATATTCTTTCTGATCCTCCTTTATACTCTGCGGCGCTTGGGGGGCCTGCAACCGTTGTGGGGAATGGGCGACACGTCGGAGATGAGGGTTATTTCCACGTCGCACGCGGCGATCGCCCTTATTGCCGACTCCCTGCCCGCGCCGGGGCCCTTTACGAACACTTCGACCGAGCGGAGGCCGTGCTCCTTTGCCGCTTTTACCGCCGTTTCGGTGGCCATCTGAGCGGCGAACGGGGTGCCCTTTCTGCTGCCCTTGTAACCGAGGCTGCCCGCGCTGGACCACGCTATCGCGTTGCCCTGTGCGTCGGTAACGGTGACCAGGGTATTGTTGAAAGACGACTGGATATGAACCTGACCTTTATCAACCTTTTTAAGCTCTCTGCGCTTTCTGGTGGTTGCGGTAGTCTTTTTAGCTGCTGCCATTTATTTACGTCCTCCTATTACTTTGCGCCCTTCTTTTTGGCGACGGTACGGCGGGGGCCCTTCCTGGTCCTCGCGTTTCTCTTGGTAGACTGTCCGCGCACGGGCAGGCCCTTTCTGTGCCTGATGCCGCGGTAGCAGCCTATTTCCATAAGGCGCTTTATGTTGAGGGATACTTCCGAGCGCAGTTCGCCCTCCACCCTCACGTTATGGTCGATATATTCCCTGAGCCTGGAAACGGTCGTCTCGTCGAGATCCTTTACGCGGGTATCGGGATCGACGCCCGTTGCGGCAAGGATCTTCTGGGAAGTTTTGAGGCCTATACCGTAGATATAGGTGAGACCTATCTCTATCCTCTTTTCTCTGGGTAAATCCACACCGGCAATACGTGCCATAAGATTTGATTCCTCCGTTAGACTTTTCTTTTTATGAATGTGGTTTTATTTTTTATATGTCAACCGCAGGCGGCGCCCCCGCGGAAAACCGGAATGTTGCGGGCGCGCTTTATGCGGAATTATTTTTTGCGTTGAGGGAGCTGACGCTCCCCGGCTGCAAGGCTCAGCCCTGACGCTGCTTGTGGCTCTTGTTCTTGGAGCAGATGACCATCACCTTGCCGTTTCTTTTGATTATCTTGCACTTGTCGCACATAGGCTTAACAGAAGGCCTTACTTTCATATCTACACCTCAAAAAATTTATTTACGCACTGCCGTGCTGTATATGCGTGCGGCGGCTGCCGCGTTTGTTTGCTTTGGCGGTCAATAACAGCAGTCAGGACTTGCTGCGCCACGTTATACGCCCCTTGGTAAGGTCGTAAGGGCTCATTTCCAGCTTTACCATGTCGCCTTCGATGATCCTGATATAGTTCATGCGAAGTTTGCCGGAGATATAAGCCGTTATAACGTAACCGTTTGCAAGCTGAACTTTGAAATTGGCGTTGGGAAGGCACTCTATAACCCTGCCCTCGGCTTCAATCACATCGTTTTTAGACACAAACCGTTCCTCCGCTAAATTTCTGGCGCGTCCGCGCCGAAGGTTGACGCGCAATAATTTTTGAGCGCCGAATATACCTCGCTGTCGAACACCCTGCTGCCGCCCGCCAGCTTTTCGGCTATCGCCTCCGCCCTTGCCGGCAACAGTTTAAGGTGCTTCAAGCTCTTCTTTTTGGGTGCGGCAAGCTTTTTGCCCTCGCCGTCGCATACGAAAACGTATCCGCCCGGCAACACTTCCTTTATGAGGTAATACCTGCCTTTGTCCCTGCCCTGCGTGCTTAACGCTATTCCGCCGGGCACTGCCTGGATCTTATTCATGTTTCCTCACAGCGTAAGGATCTCCGCGCCGTCCCGCGTGACGAGCACCGTGTTTTCGTAATGCGCCGAAGGCAGACCGTCCATAGTGCGCACGGTCCAGCCGTCCGCGGCGTCCTGCCAGACCTTCCACGTGCCCAGGTTTATCATGGGCTCTATGCAGATGGTCATCCCCGCCTTTAAGCGGATGCCGGTGCCCTTTTTCCCGAAGTTGGGAACGGAAGGATCTTCGTGCATGTCGCGCCCTATGCCGTGCCCGGTGAGCGCGCGCACCACGCCGTAGCCGTTCGCCTCGGCGTGAGTCTGCACGGCGTAGCCTATGTCGTAAAGCGGCGTGCCCGCCCTTAACCCTTCGAGCGCCTTGAAAAAGCACTCCTCGGTGACTTTTACCAGTCTCTTCTTTTCTTCGGACACGTTGCCTATCGTAAAGGTGCGCGCCGCGTCGCCGTTGTAACCGTCCTTTTCGGCGGTGACGTCCACGCTGACTATGTCGCCGTCCACTAAGATGACGTCGTCCGAAGGTATGCCGTGCACCACCACGTCATTGACGGATATGCACGCGCTTGCGGGGAATCCCTCGTAGCCGAGGCTGGAAGGATACGCCCCGCAGGACGTGATGTACTTATAGACGAGGGCGTCCACCTCCTTGGTGGTCATGCCCGCTTTTATTTTGCTGCCCACGAAGCCGAGCGTGTCCCTTACTATCCTGCACGCGGCCCTGATCTTTTCGATCTCTTCGGGGGACTTTATACGGATCATATTACTTGTTGAAATTATCGAGCTTTTCGCATATCATTGCGAAAACTTCGTCGGGCTTGGCGTTGCCGCATTCCACGGTGATAAGCTTGCCCTGCGCCTTGTAG
Organism: uncultured Clostridia bacterium; assembly: GCA_944341315.1. GTDB lineage: Bacteria > Bacillota > Clostridia > Christensenellales > Borkfalkiaceae > Coproplasma. Next base: position 3,230 of record CALVLW010000089.1, on the reverse strand, counting down.
TAATCGATGAGGGGCGCCGTCTGGGTGGCGTAAGTTTCCAGCCTCGCGCCCACCGTTTCGGGATTGTCGTCCGCCCTCTGATAGAGGGGCTGGCCGCACTTTTCGCAGGTGGTCCTGCCGCCGAGCGTGGAAACGTGATAACTTGCGCCGCAGCCGCATACCCGCCTGCCGCAGATCCTGTCCATGAGGAGCGCGGTGTCCACGGAGATGTTCACGCAGGCGTCCACCTTTGCAAACTTATCCAGCTCTTCCGCCTGGAAGAGGTTGCGGGGGAAGCCGTCGAGCATGAAGCCCGCGGTCTTTACGTCGTCCTCCGCAAGCCTGTTCTTTACTATCTCGCAGGTGACCTCGTCGGGGACGAGCTTGCCGGCGTCGATGTAACTTTTGGCTACCTTGCCTATGGGCGTGCCGCCCTTGATGTTTGCCCTGAATATGTCGCCCGTGGAGATGTGCACGAAACCGTACTTTTCCGCAAGGAAAGCGGCCTGCGTGCCCTTGCCCGCGCCGGGCGCGCCTAACAATATGATATTCATTATCTGTCACCTCTCGTCGTTGATCGTTGAGTTCGTCCGCATATATGCGGCCGCCCGCATTATTTGAGGAAGCCGCGGTAGTTCTTCATCATCAGCTGCGACTGGAGCTGTTTATCCAGCTCGAGCGCAACGGACACGACTATCAGGATACCCGTGGTGGAGAATACCGAGAGCAGGCTGGTGTCCGACGTTATGTTGAGGGAGACCACGACCATGCTGATTATGGAAGGCACGAACGCCACCAGCGAGAGATATATCGCGCCGAACAGCGTTATCCTGCCCGAGATCCTCTTTAAGTAGTCCGCGGTGGGCTTGCCGGGGCGGATGCCCTGTATGAAGCCGCCGTTCTGCTGTATCGTTTTGGAAACGTCCTCGGGGTTGAACTGCATCGAGGAATAGAAGAACGAGAACGCGAATATAAGCAGGCAGAGCGTCACCATGTAGATGAGCTGGCCGTACCAATAGGGCGAAGAACCCGAGAACCAGTTGGTTATGCGCTCGTGCGCGGGGTTTTCCGAAGGTACGAACAGGCTGATTATCATCTGGGGGAAGCTTATCAGCGCGAAAGCGAAGATGAGGGGCATTACGCCGCCGCCCGCTATCCTGATGGGGATGACGGTGGACTGTCCGCCGTACATCTTGCGTCCCTTTACCTGCTTTGCGTACTGCACGGGTATGCGCCTTTCCGAAAGGTCTACGGCAACTATCGCCGTAAATTCGAGTATGGTGAGCACGAAGAACCCGAGCAGTATCCACAGCGCGTTGAGGTCGCCGCCGAACAGTTCGCCGAACTTTTCCACGATGACTATGCCCGCGGTGGAGATTATGCCCACGAAGATTATAAGCGAAATGCCGTTACCCACGCCGTATTCGGTTATCCTTTCGCCGATGAACATAACGAGCATCGCGCCCGCCGTGTAAACGACCACGAGGAATATGCCTGCCAGCCAGGTGGCGGCCGTGTCCGACATTATGCCGCTGTCGCCGCCGCCGAACATTACCACGCGTATTGCGCCTTCGGTGTTGGCGGCTATGTTTACTATGATGCCGATAGCCTGAGCTATGGCGAGCACTATGGTCACATAGCGCGTTATCTGTGCTATCTTCCTCCTGCCCTCTTCACCCTCGCGCGAGAGGCGTTCGAGTGCGGGTATGCCCACGGTGAGCAGCTGGATGATTATCGACGCGTTGATGTAAGGGCTTATGCCCAGCGCGAACAGCGTCGCGTTGGAGAGCGACGAGCCCGTGATCGACGACATCAGTTCAAGGAAGGAGTACTGCTCCAGCGCCTCGCCGAATATCTTGGCGTCTATGCCGGGAACGGGGATATAGCAACCTATTCTGAAAACCAGCAAAAGAAGCAGCGTTATCCAAATCTTTTTGCGGATCTCCTTGACCTTAAAACAATTCTTTATTGTTTCAAACATTTTAACCCCTTTGCGGCGCTGCCGCCGCGGAATGAATTAAAGGATCTCCGCCGTGCCGCCGGCCTTTTCTATCGCCGCCTTGGCAGACTCGGAAAATTTTGCCGCTTTTACGGTCAAAGCGTTTTTAAGCTCGCCGTTGCCCAGAACTTTGAGCCCGGAATTGTGCTTTATATACTTTGCGAGATTGTTTTCCACGACGTAGTCGTAGTCCACCACCGTGCCCGCGGGCAGATCGGAAAGCCGGGAAAGGTTTACGATGAGGTAGCAGGTCGACCACTTGTTGTGGAAGCCCCTCTTGGGGATGCGTCTTGCGATGGGCATCTGGCCGCCCTCGAATCCGGGACGTACGCCGCCGCCCGAGCGCGCCCACTGGCCCTTGTGGCCCTTGCCGCTCGTCTTGCCGGTGCCGCTGCCTATGCCGCGCCCCAGCCTTTTTACTTCTTTTTTGGAACCCTCTGCGGGGGATAAAGTATCTATTCTCATAATGTCTTATGCCTCCTTATACTTTTTCCACCTTGAGAAGGTAGGAAACCTTTTTGATCTGGCCCATTACGGCGGGGTTCTCTTCGAACACCTTTTCGGAGCGTATCTTTTTAAGTCCGAGCGCGGCAACGGTAGCCTTTACGGACTTGACCTCGTTGCTCGGGCTCTTTATAAGCGTTACTTTTATCATTGCGTACCTCCGGTCAACCTAAGATCTCTTCCGCAGTCTTGCCGCGCGCGGCAGCTATCTGCTCTGCCGTTTTAAGCTCCCTGAGCCCCTCTATGGCTGCCTTTACGCAGTTGATGGGGTTGTTGGTGCCGTGCGACTTGGTGCGGATATCCTTGATGCCTGCCGCTTCCATAACGGCACGCACGGGACCGCCGGCTATAACGCCGGTACCTTGCGCGGCGGGCATCATGAGCACCTTGCCCCTGCCGAATATGCCGGTCACGGTGTGGGGGATGGAAGTCTCCTTTACGTTTACCTTGAACATATTCTTTTTGGCCTGGGTGGTAGCCTTTTCGATGGCAACGGGCACTTCCTTTGCCTTGCCCACGCCGCAGCCGATGGAGCCCTTGCCGTCGCCCACCACTACGAGCGCGGCAAAACGCATGTTGCGGCCGCCTTTAACGGTCTTGGATACCCTGTTTACCTGGATGAGCTTGCTGATGGTGCCGTCGTCTTCGGCCCTCTTGAACCTCGATTCTCTTCTTGCAGGTCTTTCTTTCTTATCTTCCATGTGTCAGCTCCTTAGAAATTAAGTCCGGCTTCCCTTGCGCCTTCGGC
>CALVLW010000088.1 GCA_944341315.1 uncultured Clostridia bacterium | reverse complement strand
CCCATTCCGAACACAGAAGTTAAGCTCGTCCGCGGTGAAAGTACTTGGCACATAGCGCCCGGGAGGATAACACGTTGCCGGATTTCAATCAAAAAATGACCGTTTTTCAGAGAAAACGGTCATTTTTCTTTTGTTTTGGCCATATTTTCGAATTTAATGATTTTATGGTTTGTGCCCCAAAAATCATAAAAAATATTAGTAAATATGCCCAAATGTTTTGCGTTTTTTGGGGCACACGCGATTTTTGCCTGAAAAGTTGAAATTATAGTAAAAGTACCGTTTTAATCGCCGTTTTGGGGCATAAATTGGGGCATAAAACAGTGTTGCAAAGCGCATAAAAAAAGGGGAAATCGTAAGGATTTCCCCCTTATATTTTTCAGACCCTGATAAAGTCCGAAAGCCTGCAACGGCGGCCGTAAAACACTATGTAATCGTATTTGCCGCCGTAATGGACTTTGAGCTTGTGATACGATTTGCTGCTGCTCCATGCTCCGGCGACAAGATAGATGAAATCGTCTATGCCGTATTCGATATATCTTGCCTCCAAACCGCCCAAGCCGCTGTAATAGGCAAAGGTGCGGCGGGTATCGCAGATTTCGCGCTTTGTCATGGTATCACCTCGTAATATTTTCCGTGAACTTCAACGGTATTACCCTTGATTTTGGGCTGTCCCTTATCGCAGGCGCGTACAAGGAGCTGATTTCCGGCAGGAGCCTTTTTGATGTCCCCGTCGAGGAATTTATTATCGGCGCCTACTTCTATGATTTTGAAGCCCTTCTGAATGAGATAAGAGCTGAACTGCCAGAGCTTTTCGAAGCGTCCGTTGCTGTCAAAGACGGCGCAGATGTTCTTTGCCGGGTGGTAAGCTGTAATTCTGAAATAGTTTGCCATAGTTGTTTCCTCCTGTTTAGTTGTATCGTTTGAAAGCGTATTGCGTTACAAGCCCTTGCAGCGGATAGATGCGTTCTTTGTCGAAAGGAGCGATCATATCAGATAGGACGTAAGGTGCGAACTCGTCCGTAAGAAAGGCGACGCATTTGTAGCCTTCGACTTCGATGACGACGAATGTTTTGTTCTCGCTGTTGAGGCAATAGCCTTTGAGGTAATTGAGCGCCCGTTCCGCCTGTCCGGCAAGCACGGGATTGTCGCACTGAAATTCTTTTACTGTATAGATTTCGTCAAGATAACTTTTCATAATTTCTCCTATGTGGCAAGTTTTTTCAATGTTTTATTTGCATACGGCAGCCAGACCTTGTTGACGTAATGCAAAACGTCATCGCCCGGCCTGTGGTCGTGTTCTCCATAGCATTGCAGGATTTTGTGATTGCGGAGAGAATATTCGAGCGTAACGAGCGGCATATCAGGGTGCTGTTTCGAGCGGATAAAGAAAATCAGCGATTGCTCGCGTATGACGCGCATATCGTAATTCATGCGCCCTACACAGTGGTGCAGCAACTCTCCCTCGCGTACAAGGTCGGCGGGAGAACGGGCGATGATACAGATAAACGCGCTCTGCTTGTCGTGTTCGAGAGGCAGATATTTTTCTGCAATGCGGGCGAACTTTTCGTATAATTCCTGTTTCGCCTTTCTGTCTGCTTCGGCCCGCGCCGTGGCGTATTGATCTATGCGCATATCGTGCCAGTATCTGAAGTCGTGCGGGAAACGGTTTTTCGGCAGCGACATGTCTATGTCGAGATAATTGCAGGCTTTGAGGTAGTCGAGATATGTATTTGCATTGGTACCTTGTGCGGCAATGTAATCGAAGAACTGCTCCCGTTCCGCGCCTTTGAAAAGTTCGCATATAGGCTGCAACTGCTTGTCGTGGCAGAGCTTGATTTTAGCCTCCCGGTAGGATTGCAAGGTCGCAAGCGGTTTGCCCGTCCTGTATGCGCGCAGCACGACATCCACATAATAGTAGTTATGTATAAGTTCTTCGCGGTGCGTCATCAGCCATTTGCGGAACACCTTGTCCTCGCCTATTTTCTTTAATATCATTGTGCTTTCGGCAAATCTTCCCAAACCAGCTTTGACAAGGTATTCGAGCTGCGGGTATCTGAGATAGGCGCGGAGATAGGTTATGATACAGGGCGGGTTCTGAATATCCACGGCGGAATAGCGGAACTGCGGAAGGGAGAGGGCGAACTGCGGGTTGATGACGTGAGTCCACGGGTTATAGTATTTGAAGTCCACGGCGTACCATTTTCCGTCGTTGTAGAACGGGCGCAGGTTGTACGGGTATCTTATGCCCTCGTCATACCAGCCTACGCGATAATTGCCCATAAAGCTGTATTCCATATCCCGTACAAGACACTTGTCCGAGTACACGCCGTGAATGGCTACCTGCTTAATGAGCCGCGCCTTCTTGCCCTTATTGCGTACGGCAACGGTGATTTTTACGAGTTCCCTGCGAATGGTGGTAAGGTAGGCGTAAAAGCGCAGGCCGCTGTTGCGGCCGTGTTCGGCGTCATAGGCAAGGATGCGTTTTTCGATTCTCTTTGGAATGGGTTTAATGTAGTTTGCGTTCATAGTTTTTCACCTCAATTCAATTTCATTTCCGAATATCTCGCTTAAATTCGCGACGGCTTCCGTATCGAAGGCGGATATGTCAAAGTCGTCTTCGCAGTCATGCTCGTCGGCAGAGTCCTCTGCAAGCTCACTGCCCGGCTTTTGTTCTGCCGCGTAGTCGGACAAAATACTCGATACGGTGGGTATCTCGTCAACATCTCCGTCTGATTCGCGCATATCCTCTTCGGAAAGTATCTCGCCCGTTTCAAGGTCAACGGTTTGGGCGGAAGGCAATTCGCGGGCGCCGTCGTTTTCGATGAGGACGACAGCGTGTCCGTTTGCAAGTATTTTTTTGAAATACACATCCGAAGCGTGATAAGGAAAACCGACCATAGGAACACGGCTTTCAAGCCCGCAGTCCCGTGCGGTAAGGGTAAGGGGCAGTTCGTTCGCAAGCATTTCGGCGTTCTTTCCGAATACTTCATAGAAGTCGCCCAGCCGCATGGCAATGATGGCCTGCGGGTATTTGCCCTGCACGTCCAGATACTTTTGATACAGGGGAGAAATTGCCGGCTTCGGCTGTCCGGCTTTTTCTTCTGCGGCGATCTGTCCGATGGCCTCGCACAGTTCTTTATCGTCCTGCAAATCGTCGTCTTCATACGGTTTAAGGGCAGATATGCCCGAATCATTGTCGTCTCCGAGCATATCGAACATGGAAAGCTGCGGTTTTTGCTGCGGTTTGGGCGGAGCGGGTTTCACCGTCGGCACCTTAGCTGTAACGCCGGGCTGTATCTTGTATTCAGTGCCGTCCTCGTTATAGAGCGTGCCTTCCATGCTGTCCTCTTCGAAGTAATGCACCGCCCAGCCGTACACGACGTCATCGTCTATGCAGGCAGAATATGCGCCTTTCTCAGCCTGCTTTTTCGCCTCGTCGCAGGCGTATTTCATGAAGCCTGAAAGCGACTTTTTGTTGAGCAGCGTTTTGCCGTCCTTCTGAATGCGCACGCCGTTGTTTATCTTTTCAACAAGGATATCCGAGGCGTTTGCCTCCAGGTAGGCTTTGATTTTTTGTTCTTCTTTCGTGTTTGCTGTAAGGTTTAATTGCGGCATATATGTACTCCTTTTAAGTTTCAGAACGGTAAATCGTCCAAAAGTTTGGCTGCCTTTGCGGGAAGATTTTCCAATGTCGTGTAATGATTGAATTCTCCGCGTAAGTCTTGTTCGTCTTTCGCCGTCCGTATGAGGATATGGCTGTACCATTCGCCGACGAAATGTCGCACGTCGGGGACAGACAGGTAAACATACTTGTTTTCCGCGCTTTTGATAAATGCAGAAAAGCAGTAGTGGTTGCGCTTGATATTGATAATCTGCCAGTGGTTTTCTTTGCACATAGTGCGCCGGTAATTCAGATATTTTGTCTGGAAAGTCTTGTAATCTGCGCCGGTGTAGCTGCCGGACGAAAATTCGTGGTTGAGATACTTTTTAAGTTCTTCGAGTTTAGCCATGAGTTGATCTCCTTAGTATAATTTGATAAGTTCGATATGTTTGCGTTGTAAGCCGAACTCGGCGCGGAATCTCTGCAGTGCTTCGCGGAAAGAGTAGTAAAGATAACAGCGGTCGATAAACCGGCCGCTGTTGTCCCTGTATTCGAATATGAGCGCTCCGTGGGCGTTGTAATAGTAAAAAATGCGTCTCATTTTGTCACCTTCCCGTAAACATCATCCGCATAGTAAGTGCAGTTGTACCAGTTGAAAATGGCGGAGCATTTTACTCCGCGATAATCGACCAAATATTTGTTGTCGCCGATCTCTTCCAGAACGGTGATCTCGTCCATCTCTCCGCCGAGGGAGTGGATGTGTGCTTTTGTCTTAAACGGTATCATTTTTATAGTCCTCCAAGTATTTTTCGTATTGATTATCTGATTTTAATATTTTCATGACTTCGGGCATTATCTGTTCTTTTGTCTTGCCTGTGCAGGAAAGAAGGAGCATATTTGTATTTGCGCCGAAAAATCTGCGGAAAGCGTAATCGAGGACAAGGGTAATATCCTTGTCCTCGTATCCGCTCGTTCTGTTGATGGCGATTTTTGCCGTAAGAGCGGCTTGTACTTCATTTGTGTGCTTCATAAGACTTCCTTTATTTCGATAGAGATGTAGGTATGAACCCCGAAATTCCAAGTGTCCGTAATGAGCCAGTAACATTCGGTTTCGTCGGCATCGCTGCGGCGATCGAGGAAGTCAAGCTCTATGCGTTCGTCTTCCGGCATGCCGTTTTTCCATGCAAGATCGCCGACCCAGGAATTTTCCGGCTTCTTTTCGTTTGCGATAAGCTCTTTGAATTTTTCGTAGGCTCTGTCATATGTGCCGTAAACGAGCAGTTCTACGGCATTGCAGTCGTCTGTGGACCAGTCGAATTTAACGATATATACTTTTTCCATCATCATTTCCTCATGCAGTTCTCTTGATGCCTCCGCCGAAGCTTCTGACCATAATGTCGCCCAGCTCGCTGCACCAGTCGTCGTCTTTGTTCCAGACGTAGGCAAAGGCATAATGCCTGTCGCCCTCGCTCTGTAAAAGCGTGTCCCATTCTTCGGGATAGTCCGTTACGAGCAGGAAGGAATAGCACTCGCCGAATGAGGTATATTCGTGCGTTACGGCATATACGAGGCAGTTGTATTTGCTCTCGATCTCTTTAATTTTGGTATAGAGTTCGGGTTCCTGATCTGCCCAATATCCGCCGTAATTTTCAAAGAAGCAGACCTGATTGCGTTCCCTGAAACCTTGTATGTACGGTTTATAGATATCCAGTTTCTTCAAAAGCTCGATAGCCTTTTCCTTTTTCGCAATGTTCTTGTCTTTCATGGTGTTTTTCTCCTTAAATGCAATTTTCTAATGTTTCAAAGTTGTATCCGATATTGCGGAGCGTCTCTTCAAAGCCGAACCACGCCAGCAGGTTTTGATTGAAGTCGTCCTGCGCGAGCGGGTCTTCTTTGTCCCACTTGTCGCCGAACAGTTCGGAGAGAGCGTAAAGTCCCGTTCCGTCCATAAGTTCGTACAGCAGCGCATTGATTTCCTGTCGGTACTGCTTGTAGAAACGCACCGTGTCCGAATAGTAGATAAGTTCGCCGACAACGCCTGACTGACAGCCGTAATGCAGTACGTCCGTGAATATGCCCTTTTTATCGTCGTAATCGCCCCAGCGGGAGATAACGTAATTGCATACGCGCTTTGTAAGAGGACTGTCGGAATAACGCTTTAAGGCTTTGATGTTCGCAAGAGTAAGTTTCATTTGTTTGCCTCCTCGTGATCAGGATTGTTTTCGCATTCCGTAATGTCGCAGGAACAGCAGACGCCGTCGCACCTTTTTGCTATGTCACAGTAGTCATAATGCCTGCATTGCGAGCAGAGAAGCTTGCTGTATTTTTCACAGTTTTCCATCGCGTAGCCTCACTCAAATTCATCCAGATATATGCGTTCGAACATGATACCGTATTCGAAGTACAGTCTGCCGTTTTTATCCGTCATGAGGTCATACGTTATAACGCTTATTCTGCCTCTGTCCGTTACGGCAATCTGTATAACGCTTCGGTCAAGGTCGATGCCGACGATATTGAAGGTGATGAACGCTTCGCCGTCGTACAGTTCAAATTCAGAGAGATAATACGCTCTGAACTCGGTGAAATTGGAAACTTTAGTTTTCATAGAGTTTACCTCCGGATTTTATTTTGCCGTTTTCGGCAGGGGCGACGCGGCGCAGGGACGGTGGCACAAGGTTTGATTTATTTACGGTATGCGGAAGTCAACGGAGAAGAGGGGGAATCGGTGCGTTATGTCGCTTGTAAATGCACATAAAAAAACAGAGCCGAACAGGATCTATACCTGTACAGCTCTGTCTGTGCGGAATATTTTAAGTTTTAAGCGCCGATTACCCGCCGTTTACTTCCGCGAGGACTGCGCCAAAATCGCCAGACGAAAACGGAAAAATTCGGAGGGAAGATGGTGAGTTGTTGAGTCGGACTGACGGGAAGCATCATATAGTGCTACGCCCTATTTTATACCGTAGCGCTTTTCGATGTCGTAATCCAGTTCGGGCGAGCGGAAAGACGGGCATAGCTGCAAGACTTCCAGACATTCGGCATACGCGTATAACTGCCCCTTGCGGAAATCATTTTCGCCGTACAGACGGGCGGCCTCGATTAACTCTTCAAGGCCGGCATGAATAGTAGCTATAAGAAGCCTGACCGTGTATAATTCGTCGTTCATATTGCAACCCGCGAAGCATTGCCGTAGAAATAATTGCAGAGTATAAGGGCGATCTCTTTTGCCTCATTGCGGCAGGGATATGCCATGATCATTGCAGATAAATCAGTATAATTCAACGCCCTTAAAACGGGGATGTCGGTATTTATGACGGGATCGGATTTATATTCGATGAGCCTTGCAACGAGCAGCGGCAGAGGCAGACGTTCAAGGTGTCTGCGTTCTTTGAGAAAGATATCTGCATATTTTTTGCAGTGCATGCGGATGGACTTCTCGTTGTAATGACAGATGGCCGGCAGCTGTTCGCAAGAGAGCGAAAAATTCGAAGGGCGGCAGATTATCCGGACGAAATCGTGATACAGACTATGGTTTGCGTGGGTAAGCAGGAAGTTTAACGAGCGGCTAAGGCAAGCAGGGAGGGAAGGTCGGAGGGCTCCGGTTTGCAGAGCAATTTTACGCATATCGCCGATAACTTTATCTTTTGGTCTGGACATGGCAAAAACTCATAAAACTACAAATTTTGCCATAATTATATAAGATTGCCCATGTTGTACACGGTAAAAATTTTACCGTTTTGAAAAATTGCAGAAAATTTTATGGTTACAGGCTTGCTTATACTCAGTAACATCAGAAATTGAGCTCAGGATTAACGTAAAATTCTGTGCAAACTACCGTTTTGAAATAATTTGTATTCAGGTTCTTGAATTTGAAAAAAATATGCTAGAATCAATTTAGAATGGATTATAATGATATTGACAGATTGATAGAACTTATTCTGGTTGAGTACAATAGAATTTGCGGAGAATGGGCAAAATTTTGCCCGGATGTACGCATAAATCTTAAAAGGAAGCTGGTAAGAGACATACGTAACGATGTTGAGATTTTTACCTATATTTGTAGCTATCGCTCATTTTTATCCGGTTCGCTATCAACTAATCAATTTAATATCCCGCAGGTTTCAAACCGTGTAAAAGCGCAAAATTCGCTTGAAAGTTAGATACAAAGGTATATTGATGATAAAGAAGAGCATGGTTTGTCTCCCATAAATAAATGCGTTAATGATTTGTTCGGAGTAAGGATAGTTTATAGCGGAACAATAGATTTTTTGGATTTCAAAAATCATATTGAAAGTCAATTCGGTTTAAAATGCATAGATGCGTCAAAAGCAGATTATATTGCAACTCATATCTATTTTAAAAGGATAATTATTCATTTCCTTGGGAATTGCAGGTATGGGAAGAATGCCATAACCATTCGAATCTGATTTCGCATCATAAATATAAACAAGATTATGCTTCATGGGAAAAGGAAGCAGAAGGAGGTAAAACATAATGCGCCATTTGATTATTATGAGCAGTTCGTATTCAAGCGGCTGCCGGATAGCTTTGGATTTTTGTCCGGGAGAGCAAAAGACAAATGAGTTTGAAAAAGCAATAGCAAAAATTAAAGATGTGTGCGGTGCAGATGTTTCTATCTCTTCGCACAGCATAGAGGCGGAAGGCGCTTCGTGGCAGGATGTCGGGAAGGCGGATATGTTTTTCGCTGATGTTAAATTGATTGGAACGCTCGATGAATTTATTTCTCTTGTAAAAGCGGATAGAAAACTGACAGGCTGGGATGTCGCAAAATATATCTTATCTAAATGTAAATGCACGCACCTAAAATTGGAAAAGCTCGTGTATCTTGCGTATGCAGATTATCTGTGCGCAACTGATGGTAAGAGGCTGTTTGAAGATATAATATTGGCTTACAAGTATGGTCCTGTTGTTGGTACAGTGTATTCTGAATGCAAGAAATTCGGATATGATGAGATATACGAGGACGGACAATTATTCAGTGCGAGAAAGTATGACGAACTTCCGGTAAGGAGTCGTATTCTCTTTGCCGAAGGCGGGTTTGATAAATGCCTTTCTATAGATAAGACTATTGACAGTTACGGACGTTTTGAAGGCGGACAGTTGATTGATATAACGCACAGACGTAGTTCGCCGTGGCAGCATACTGCTCAATCTGCTCAAATTTCAGATGAAGACATTATAAAGTATCACTATGTGGAGAAAGCTTGACTGATGCAAAAATTCGGTAAGCCTGTTTTTCAATTGAAAGGATTGTTTGCAATGTCATAAAGAGGGGGAGCGACTGATTCTGTTGCTCCCCCTCTTTATATTTCAAATTCAATCAAATCTGTTGACGCAGTATCGGCTATAGTTTGCGTATTGCTAAAAATTCAGCAAAGCTTATCTTGCGTTTTGTCAAGTGCGATGATATGATTTTGTCACGCAAATTGTCCTGACAAGCCTTTATTTTTAAGTCTTTTCAATGCTTTCGCTATTTAGTAGACAAGCTTTTCGCCTTCGGCAAGCAAAAATTCGTCCGAAAGGTCTGTATAGGCGTTTCCGAGCGCGCCTAACGAATGTCCCACAAATTCATCTCTTGCTGCGGGCAGCACGCCGCATTCCTGGCATCTTGTGTAGAAGGTCGTTCGCAAATCATACAGCTTATGTCCCGGTAATATTTTATTGAACTTATTTCGTATCTGTTCAAGGCGCGTAAAGCGAAATTCTTTTAGGTCGCTCAAATATGGCTTCAACATCGGAGTTATGGGAATTTTCTTTAACTCGGCTTTGCCGTTCTTTCTTTTGCTGTTGTTTGCGATAATAAAGCTGCCGTCTGTATAGGCAGTTTTATATTCATTTGGCCTTAATCCCGTGTACAGTGCTAATGCAAATATAAACTGATACGGTGTACCGGCTGTTTCGGCCAGCAATCTCTTTTCTTCGTCTTTTGTAAGCGCCTTACCGTGTTCCTGTGCGTGTTTTTGATGAAACACCATATCCATCGGGTTATTGGTTATAAGTCCGTGCTTTACCGCCGCTTTGAATATAAGGTTGAGTGTGGTAAACACGTCGTCGGAAGTCTTGCCTTTGCCGCTGTTTGCAAGTTCGTCAATAAGACTTTGGCATTTGGCCGGTGTTATTTTTTTCAGGGGTACGCCTTCAAAGTGCGGCAGTATATGGTTTTTATATTGGTTCAGGGCAACCCTTAAAGTTTCCGCGGCGACTTTGCGTTTATAAAAGTTCTCGAAAAAGTATCCGGCAAAGCCGTCAAAGGCAGTGGGAATTGCCGTATCAGACGGATCGCGTTTGAGGTACTTTTCCGCGTTGTTGAGTTTTTCCACAAATTTTCGCTTGGCTTCGTCGAGAGAGTTAGCCGAAACCTGAATATCGTAGCCGTTCCTGCGGTAACGTATCTCATAATTCCAGGTGTGCTTGCCGCTTTTGCGTTTGCGGACATGTGCTGTGCACCCCTGTGTTCTGAATTCTTTTCTGAAAGTTTTAGGCATTTTTGATATATCCTTTTCGTTGAAAAGTCTGGCGGCGTTTTTGATTTGCTGACGAATCGCGCCGTCCATGGCAGTCTTTGCCAGCAGAGAAATAAAACGGTTCTGTTCTTCTGCGGGGGCATATTTAACAAAACCCATCAGTTGTTGAACGTCTTTATAATTCATGTTTATAAATCGGATGCTTGAATTGAATATACCACTTCCGCGCGGAGTATAATAGCGCACTGTGTAGCGGGAACCGCGCATTGTGTTGCAGGTTGCGCAAGCCGGAGAAACGAAGCGAAATAAACCGCAACTTATTTAATCGTCCGGGCATAGCTTGCAGTGCAATCAATTCATTCAAGAGCTTTACAATGCCGTCCGGTATCGTTTCGGCAAATGTTCCGCCTTTGTTCCGTGGTTTTTCGTGAGATAGTTCAGCAGTCAACATTTTTAGACCTCCGTGAGAAATATACTGCCTTTCGGCAACACCGAAGGGGGCGGAGGACGGCGAAGCCGTCAAGGATAAGCGCAGCTTACGCGCGGAAAATATTGCGTGGATATAACCGGAGCCGCAGGAAAAGCGAAAGTTTTTCCTGCGGCTCTTTCAGATTTTAAGCAATATTTTCCCGTCCTTGACGGCGCAGGATATGAGCATAGAGGTTTAACTGACTGTATACGTCCTCCGCAAACTCCGCAGCCGAAAGGCAGAGGTAAAGGCATAAAAATAGTCCTTCAAACAGTTGACAAGCTTCTGTTGCGGTGATATAATACACCCGTAAAAACAAACAAATGTTTGTATTTTATAATATTTTCAGGGGCGCGGAGGGCGTGTTTTTCCCCGTTAAGGCACGGCAGACGCGGCTGCGAAATAAGGGAGGACAAGTATAAGGATTGAATTTAAGCAAAGTGACAAAGCAGTATAAGGTTGTATGCGATAATTGCATGAAAGCCTATACGGTATATAAGGACGGAGAAGGAAAAATAACCTTCAACTGTCCGGTATGCGGCATAAAGATACGGATACGCAAGCTCGCGAGACGATATGTAATAAAGGAGTTGCGTTATCCGAAAAAGGCTAAACAAATTTAACACATACGGTTGTCCGGGAAAGGACGGTCTGGCTGAAACAGAGCCAAAATAAATCCGTTCAAAATACGGCAGCCAGGTCGATTGATTAAACCAGCCAACACCGTAAGGTGTTAATGAGAGGTCAGCGATGGCAGGATTTCGATTTGAAATCCATGTCTTTCGCCGGCCTTTTTTTATTGCCGGGAAACAGTGCGGCTCGCTGAAAAAAGAGCCGAACAACAAAATATTTTAATGCCTGATTTGCAATAAGGGCAAAGGCAACGCGACGTTGCGTTCATAACAAAACAGCGGAGAGAATATCGCCGTTATTTTGTCGTGCCGTTTATTGCGAACAGCGGAAATTTCCGTGCGGACTCCTTTGCCCTGTTGCCGGGCGAAGGAGTTCTTTTATGGAAAACAAGCAATTCTACATCAGGGTAAACGGTCAGGAAGTCGAGGTAACGGAAGAGGTATATCGCGCATATGTGCGGCCCGTTTCCGCGTTGCGGAGGAGGGAACGCCGCGAAAGCAGGTGTCTTGTAAAGGGCAGGCGCTACGGGCTTGTCAGGTGCAAAGCAGATTGCGGCAAATGCCCCTACTATTCCGCAGGCAACAAGTTGCGTGGCGGCGTTCTGTCGTTGGACGCGCTCCGCGAAGCGGGCTACGACGGCGCTTCGGAAGAGGATACAGAGCGGGACCTTTCGGAACGTGAAGAAAACAGCGGCAAGACGGCGGCATTGCATAAGGCTATCGGGCGGCTGACGGAACGCCAGAAGGAAATGGTAAGGATGGTCTATTTCGAAGGCAAAACGCAGGAAGAGGTTGCTGCATATTACGGCGTAAGCAAGCAGGCGGTAAGCAATGCCATGCAGCGGATCTATGCGGCATTGAGAAGAAATTTAGAAAAAATCCGGAAAAATTGATTTCAGGCCGTGTACTTTCCGGGATAGGCGTCCTTAGGGAAGTGAAGGGGCTGCAAGAGAAGGCGAAAAGCCGCACCGTCTCGCCGGATAATAAAAAGAAAGGAGGATATCGGATGCTTACGGCGGAAACAGGTAAGCGCGACCTGCGCGATATACGCTATTACTATTCGCGCAAGGCTGAGCTTGACGCGACGGAAAAGGTATTGGGGCCGCTGGCTGTAAGGCGCACCGCGGCGAAATATAACTGTGCCGTGAAGGAGGCGCCTTTAAGGCTGTACGACCTGTATGCGAGCTTATACGTTGCCGGCGCCACGCAGGAGGCAGTCGCGCTCGAATTAGGGTATACGCCCCAGTATATACGCAAGCTGATAGCTGAGCTTGTGGTTTACTTTCAAAAAAATATCGGATAAAGGAGGCAGAAATGCAGGACGGATCAGAGCGTTTTATCGACGCGCTTATGAATGCCGGGCACTGCGATGGGGATGACGCCGGGCAGGCGGACTTTTCGGACTGTGCCACGAACGTATACCGCACCAGGAACTACATAGTCAAGCAGCGGATAGTGTTCAGCGAAGGCAGGCTGGGCGTTACCACCGTGAGCGACGACGTGTTCTACGAGCGCACGCCCGAACGCGACGGAAAGTACGAAGATTTATTTGGCGACCGTCTGGAAACAGACGGCAGGCGCGTGCCGGCGATGGGCTACATAAGACGGTACGTAAAGTAATACAACGCAAGGCAAAAACGGCTCTGCACAGAGAGGGTAAATCGGCCATATTCCGGGGTTAATTGCAATGATATGGCACAATACCGCCGCGTTTTTCAACGCATCAGGAGCCGTGAGCGATATACAAAACAACTAAATAGAAACCTCAGCTTTGCTAACGGCAACACGGGCATTGGGCTATCTGTATTACGGGCAAAACTCAAATAAAAAACAGGAGGAATTATGGCAAACAACAAATACCGCGACGGGCGGTGGAGCGTTCCGGGCAGGCGTGCAAAGGGCTATGCGGAGGAGCGCAAGGCAAAAGTCCACAAGTGGGGCACTAAAGAGGGCAAAGAGCTAACCGATTACGAGGCGGGAATGCGCTCGGGGTACCTGCAGTGCCAGAACGACCACGGCGGAATGTTCAAGTACGGTCAGGCGCGCGACGCAGGCTTTTCCAAAGAAGAAGCGGGAGCAATGTCCAGAAAGCCCTGGAAGGAGATAAAGGGCATAATAGAAAAAGCAAAGAAAGGCAAAGGAGGCAAGTAAGCAATGGGTGCAAAGATCAAGGTCGAAAGGGAGATCTACGAAAAGAACGGCAAGCAGTACTACGGTTATTTCGTGAAGGGCGTCGTTCGCGGCAGGGAGATACGCGCGGGCGTCAAGGCTACCGACTTCGGCGGCTATGACCTGCTGGACATAGTCTTCAACGGCGAAGACGAGGCCGACCTTATAGCCACGCCGTTTGAAATGACGGCAGAGGACGGCAGGGTGATAACCGGAAATACATATTCCGTGCAGAGCGTGGACGAGGAGACGGGCGAGATATACTCTTGCAAAATAAAGCCCACCCTCGATTCGGACAAGACCAAACTTTCAATGCTGCTCAGATAGCGGCGCGGCGGGGCAAGGCGGTGTGCAAAATCGGTTGCATGCCGCATATGCCTTGCCGATTAAACACAGGGAGGATTTTCAGATTGGACTACGATTATGAATATTTGTACGACTACGAAGACAGCGCTTTGAAAGAGCACAAACTTTCTGACAAAGTCAAGTGGATAATAACGGCGGTCGCGGGCGTTCTGCTCATAATCGCCGTTGCAGGGCTTATAGCAAACGCCGCGGGCGCGTTCGGCGGCAGCAATACCGCCGTGTACCGCTTCGAAGCGGAAGACGCCGTTCTCGACGGCGGCTGCGAAGTCATAGAGATCGAGGACGTAACCTGCGTGGGCGAGTTTGTCAACAACAACACCGTTCCGCACACGGTAACCTACACGATAACTTCGAGCGCCGATACCGAGGCGGGGTTGCATGTATGCATATCGGCAGACGGCGTCGACCGTAACCTGTCGGATTTTATGACGATAGCAGTGAACGGCGTAACGGTGAGCGTGCCGTACAGGGTGGTGCGTTATGCCGACCCGAGGACGTGGGCGGACTGGCGCGTGGTGGAGGTCTGTGACGTGCAGTTGAACGAGGGCGAAAATACGCTCGTATTTACGGGCGGCTATCCCGGCGCAAATTTTGATTATATCGAATTTGTTGCGGATAAGGGCATAACGCTTGCCGCAAACCCGCCTGAAGCAGATGCGGAAGCAGACATATAAAAGGAGGATGAATATGACAAAGACAACGAAAATAGTTCTCGCGGTCATCTCCGCGGCGGCAATTATAGCGGGCGCAGCCATAGGCGGCCTGGCGGCAATAGGTAAGACGGATACGGACATCAGCCGGCTTTCCGCCGAAAATGTCCGGGATACCGGCGGTGCGGCGGCAGGCGAAGGCGCAGACAACGGCGTTGCGCTCATGTCGGCAGAGATAGTCCCGGAAAATTATGCCGATTACGGTATATCGGCCATGGCAGAATCTGCGTATGAAATCACCGCGACTGTCACTGATGAGAGCGGGGCGAGCCCCGAAGCCATTCAGGGAGTAAGTTTCTCCGTCGGTTGGCAGACGCCTGTGTCGGAAACGATTTCGGAATATGTAACGCTGAGCACCGAGGGCAATGTGGCGAGGCTGGCTTTCCTGAAGGCGTTTTCTACACCCATCGTTTTGACTGCGGTCTCGGAACTGGATCCCGAAATTACGGGCACTACGGTTTTTGATTATGCAAAACGAGTTATCGGCGTAAATATTTCGCTGAACGGTTCGGAATCAATGATATCGGGCGGCGAGACCGTATCTGTGGATATGCCCGATTTCGGTGAGTCGGCGACCGGTTCTGCGTGGCGGAGCGCAGTGCTCAATTTTACTGAAAGCGCGGTGATGGGCGAAGGCACCGTAGACGGCACTATAAGTTCGCTGCGCTATTCCATAACGCCGACGGCCGAACTGGTGAACGCCATTCATGACGCAAATTCGAGTTTATCGGACGTCGAGGGCATGACATACGCAACGCCGGGGGCTGATGGCAGCGCGCTGTCGTTCGCGGATATAATAACCAATACTCTGGACGAGGCTCTTTTGATGGCGCCGAACTACCGCGCGTCTTTATACAAAGCATTCGGCAATGCGGGTTCGCATTTCGAAGTCACGCTTATGGCGAGCGCTTCCAATGTGCCGGGCAGAACTTATGAATTTGAGTTTACGCTCAATTTCTCAAATGCCGGACTCAAGATCTCAGGGCTGACAATGAGCGAAACAAAAGTCGTAGTGTGACGGGGTGATATCATGCGCGCAAAAAATGAGACGATCACCGTGATAAGCAAAGTCATTGCGTTTGTCCTGATATTGCTGCTTATAGCAGGCGTAGTCGGATTTTTTGTGGTGTACACGAACGGATTTACCAGCGATTTCAGGTCGTTCTATGTCGAATACGGCGGCGAGAAGATCCTGCGCGATAAAACTTCGGTTTCATTGCAGTTGGACAAGCAGCATCGCTTTGACTGCCGTTATGTATTTGCATCGGGGCAGGACGGCGGGGATTACGGATACAACGTATCCGTGATCCCGAACGCTGACGGGGATACGGATTTTGAATTTACCGTCGGGAAAAATGTATACAGTTATTCCGCATTGGAAGACCTGACGCCGGCATTTGACATAGAGCGTAACGACGGGTATTTCATTCTGGCCCTGCCGTCCGATTTCGGCATGCAGTCGGTCTTGTGCGCGTTGTTCCCCGGAGAGACTGTATCGGTCCCGTCCGAAGTCACGGTTGAAGGATACTACTATACTCTGGTCGTTTCGTCTTATAACGAACGCACGGTGTACTATATATCGTTTAACTGTTTCTTCGGCATTGCATCGCTGCGGATGAGCGAGGAGCGGGTGATCATATGAAAGAGTTTGTAAAGCGATATCACGATATTATCTTACCGTTTATCCTCATTCTTTCCATGCTTTTCTGCATATGGCGGGGCGGGTCTGTCCGTTCCGCCTATGCCGGAGAGGCGGAATATTCGGGCGTGTTGGAAGACCTGCGCAAGGACGAAAACTTCGACGAAAGCTATTACCCTGAAGACCCTGACGACTATTCCCTGCATGTCATACAGCTTGCGGAGAGTTCCGCTGGCGAGCTGTTCGTGTACATATACCAGCCTAGCGGACAGAGCCGCAATTTTAACGCCTCTTCCATAAATATATCCACCGAAATCAACGACGATATTAGCTATAAAAACTACAAGCTCAGGCGGCTTAACTGTGAGGGCGTGTTCTATAAATACCTCGTTGAGGGGTTAGAAGTGAGTGCGGAACCTGTAAGGTACTATGCCGTGAGTTCGGTTTACAGGCCGTTCGACGAGAGCATAGACGAAGACGCGGACTACGGCAACGAAGTTACCGAAGTGGAATATGCGGTGGCGAGACAGTACGGCTTCGGTGTGCTCAACGGCAAGCCGTATGTGCAGGCGGTCGATATCGAAACGATAGAGATAACCGATAAGTTTGTGGGCTTTGTGCGCTATTCGGACGGCTACGAATACGTCACAGACGGCGCTTGCGACAGCCACTTTGTGGCGTTCAGCACCGACAGGAAGATAGATAAGCTGCTCGAGGCAGACGTGTACTATACGACACAGTCGTATATGCTGTATGAGTATTCTACTGTAAATCAGGGCTTCAATACCGAAGAGACGTACGGCGTCGCGCAGGACAAGTATGCGTACCTTACTTACGACCAGAAAGTCACGCATACGGGCGACGGGTTGTTTGCCACTACGTACGAGTGGGACAGAATAGAGACCGTGGAGCAGTTCATAGCCGAAAACGAGAAGGAGCAGAATGTATTTTCGTGCGCAGGCCTGAACGTGAGCGTGGAAAACAAGATAACCGACCTCGGCAAAAGCGCGCTTGCGGACAAGCAGTGGGTTTTGCGGTTCGACGAAACGGAGTACGAAAGCAGCATATCGCAGATCAACGTCGGCGGCAGTTTTTATTACCACAGGATCGTCAACAAGACAATAGTCGGCGGCGTTACCATATTGCGGCTTAAATTCGAGACGGACGGAATGGTATACAATCTCGGCGTCATAGACAACAAACAGTCGGGCAGCGACACGCCTGTAAACGATGAGGAGGTGGAAGTTACGTTCGAGCCCGAAGGCTGCGCCAACGCACTCATGACTGCGGTAATGATTATAGCGCTGCTTGTTCTTTTGATGCTTTTGTGGCCGATATTGCCGTATATAATCAAGGCGGCATTGTGGGTGATACTGTTGCCGTTTAACGGCATTAAGGCGATAGCAAACGCGGTAAAGAAGAGGCGCAAAGACGGCGCTGCGGCAGATGCGGACGAAGCCGGGCTTGCGACGAAAAATCCGGAAGAGGAAAACAAGCAATGATATGCCGCAAACAATTCAGGATGTTAATGCCGATCGGGGCGGAAAAGCTCCTTTCGGCATTAAAACTAACGGAGGAAAACATGAGGAAACTTAAAAGGATATTGGCTTTAGCCGCCGTTCTGGCGACAGTGATCTTGACAGGCTATTTAATATATACGGGCGTGCGTCTGAATAAAGGGGAGGCAGTAATTGAACAGGTACAGAGTATTCAGCATATGTTTTAGCGCCGCTATAACTGCCGGCTTTGTACTGCTTGCGGTGTTTGTGTTCGGCGACTCGTACCTTCGGTTCGGCGAGGCCTGCCGCGATTTGGGGATCTCTGCGGCCTGCTACTTCTGCGCGCTGTTCGGAATAGAGCACAACCTGTCTCCCACGGTTACAGAGTATTCGTCGGTGATCGGGTTCCCGCAGCTCGATCTGCCGTCTG
Source organism: uncultured Clostridia bacterium (assembly GCA_944341315.1). Taxonomy (GTDB): domain Bacteria; phylum Bacillota; class Clostridia; order Christensenellales; family Borkfalkiaceae; genus Coproplasma. Next base: position 3,562 of record CALVLW010000088.1, on the reverse strand, counting down.
ATATCGCGGAATTTATCTCCGCCGCGGGCGACTATTTTGCCATGCTCTTTGACCCGGCAAACCTGCGCGGCTACATCGCTTCGGTCGGCGGGGTTTTATATGGCGTCATAAAGATTGCCGTCATAGCGTTGCCGTGTTTTATAGTCTTTTTTATCGCAATGAGGCTTGTTTACAGGCGCGGCAACACGAAGTACGGACGGGATACCCTGCCGCTCAGGGTATTCAGGGCGGCGGCAAGATATACGTATCAGCCCGTAAAGCGCGCACTTGTTTCCTTCCGCAGTTTTTTGCGGTCGCACAGGTATATACCGGTGTGTTGGGCGGTGCTGTGGGCGTTCAGTCTCAACGGCGCAAGCATCGCAACGGCTGCGCTGGCATATTACTTCTATTTTGTAGTAAGCTTCGATTTCGGAGGGCTGTGGATGCAGCTATGCAAGCTGGTAACAGACTTGCAGGTGCTGTTCACTCACTTCCCGTGGTGGACGGTATTGGCGGGCATATATGTGCTGTTCAACCGTTGGAGGAAGAAGGTGGCTTTGAACAGGCTGCGGCATTTCGAGGCGCGCAACTGCGGGTTTATAAACGAGCTGCCCATCGTTTCGATGGCTTGCGGCTCCATGGGTAAAAAGAAGACTACGCTCATCACGGACATGATACTCTCGCAGGAAGCAATGTTCCGCCAGAAGGCGTTGCAGATACTGCAAAACAACGACATGAAATTCCCGTACTTTCCGTGGATAAAGTTCGAGGACGAGCTTAAAGCCTGTATGGAACACGGCAGCGTATATAATCTCGCCACGGTCAGGGAATGGGTGGCGTTAAAGCGGCGACGCTTTGAAAAGCACCGCAACGCCGAGTGGCAGCTCTACGGCTACGATTACCGCAGGTACGGCACGGACTTTGACGACGCATTAAAAGTTAACGGGCTTTTCGACGTTTTAGAAACTTACGCTTTAGGCTATTTCATTTACATAATAGAAAGCAGCCTTATTGTTTCCAACTATTCGATAAGAACGGACAGCGTGCTTTTAGACGGCGGCAACTTTCCGCTGTGGCTTACAGATTTCTTCCATGAAACAAGGCGAGGTGGTAGTCGCCACGCGCATATCCTTGATTTTGACGTGCTGCGCCTCGGCAAGAAGGTTTTGGAGAACAATCCAAAAGCCGGGAGCTTTGAGTTCGGAGTGATAGGCATTACCGAGATAGGCAAGGAGCGCGGCAATAATCTGGAACTCAAAGAAATCAGGCGAAATTGCGGCGATACCAACCAGAAGAACGACCTGTTCAATTCGTGGCTCAAGATGTGCCGCCACTCCGCCACGGTAGATAACTTCCCGTTCATCAAGGTATTCACGGATGAGCAGCGGCCCGAAAGCTGGGGCGCGGACGCGAGGGACCTTGCCGAAGTGCTGCATATAGATTCGTGCAGGGATATGCGCCTTTCATTGCCGTTCTATACGATAGAGGAGATGATTTCGGAGTGGACATTCAACCGCTTTATGCGGCTGTACGAGGATTTCCGTTTCAGGCGCGGCGACAACACGCTTTTGGTGCATGTCCTCAAAAGCATTACCGCTTGGCTGTGGCGCAGGAATTTGCGCATCTGGAACAGGTACGGCTATTCCGTGCTTAAAATCGAGAAAGAGAGCGGCACTTTAGAGGGCAAGGCCGAAAGGAAGAAGTATTTTTTAATGAACGCAAAGATATATTCGGAGCGCTTTTCCACAGACTGTTTTTCGGATTATTTCAGCGAGCTTGCAAAAAAGAGCAAAGTCGGGCTGAACGATTATCTCGAATACGCTGCGGGAAAGGCGTCTGTAGAGGAACTCAAAAAACAGAACAGTTACTTTATAAATTCACTTTACGACAGGGAGGCAGGCTGAAATTTTAACTTATAAGGTGTACAACGACGGCGGCGCGTTCATAGGCATACGCACAAAAACAAACGGCTCTTCGGGCGGCAGGAAAACTGCCGTGCCCGAGGAGCTTATCGTCGTTGAAGGGAATGAAAATGCCGGGTGTCCCATTCATGGCGAAAGTTATGAAAACATGCCAAATGACGGGTCTGAGGCAAAGCCTGTAAGGCGCGTTACGACGCGTGCGGAGGAGTTCAGAAAATATTACCTCGAATCTATGGGGATGAAGTGGCTGCCGCGAAGGGAGCACATAGCCTCGAAGATGTATAAATACTTCGGCAGCGAGGGGGAGATGTACAGCTATCTCAACCGCAAAATGCGCAACGCTTACCGTGCGGCGTCTGCAAGGAGAACGAGGTGCAAGCGCCGCGCCGCACTGCACGGGCTGGATCTGTTCTGCACGTTTACTTACGACGATAAAAAGATGACGGAGGAAACTTTTGCCAAAAAGCTGTTGAACACGCTGCGGCATTTTGCAAGCAGGAAGGGCTGGAAATATATGGGCGCATGGGAGCGCGGCGAGACCGGGCGCCTGCATTTTCATGCGCTCATGCGCATACCGGAAGGCGCCATGTCCGGCGAGCTGGAACACCGCAGGGAATATGACCCCGTGCGCAAAAGGATGGTGGAGTTCGACATAAATACTTTCTTTGAAAAGGCCTTCGGGCGCAACACGTTTGAGAAGGTGGACGGCGTGGCGCTCAGGTATGCTACGGCGGCAAGTTATATCGTGAAATACCTTGAAAAGAGCGGCTCGCGGTTGGTCTGTTCGCGCGGGCTCAAAACATTTATAGAGACCCGGATAGCCGATTCGGATATACTCACGCCTCTCCACCCTGACGAGGTGTGCAACGACAGGAAGTATATACTCTTCGATGATTTCAGGGTGTGGGGCAAGGGCGGCCGCTGTCTCGGCACGTTCAACATAAGCCTGCTGCCGCAACTGAAATTAGTCAATTAGCCACGTACTATGGCACAAATATCCTCTGTACCTCGGAATACAAGCCGAGGGCTTTGCCATGGCAAAAAACCGGAACGAATGCGGCGCGCGGCGGTAAAAACGGGCCTTTGCAAGCGGTTCAGCGCAAAGCCCGTTTACGCCGCGCATGTTTTTGCGCGGTTTGGCTCGGATAGCGGCGTGGGAAGGCAGGCGGTTGCCTCTGTGATTGCTCTGCTTTGTAGTGTGTGCGCGAAAGTCGGCGGCGGGCGCAGCCCGCCGCCGCTTGTTTTAACTTTAGCGCACACACTACAGCCATTTGATTAGATTGACGTAGACGGGGATAAAAAAGTTTCCCGGAATTAAGAAAAAACCCTTGACAAACAGGCAGAGGCGGGAACCTCTGCCTGTTGCTTTTTAGAGCAACAGGCAGAGGCGGGGGTATAATAAGTTCAGGGCTGTAAGTTTGATGCAAATTATTATATGATGTGAATAATTAACAAACATATAGCTTAATGCAGCGTTGAGCTGCATGTAAATAAAAGTTATGTTTAAGGAGGTCTTATGGAAAATCTGGAGCTAATAATCTCGCTTGCGAGCGCATGTCTGGGATTGGTGGTGGCGGTTGCCGCCGTAATAGCGAAGTACGCGTCGAGCGCGAAGGCGCGCAAGGCCGCGGAGCAGACAATGGATATCTGCAACGCCTTGC
>CALVLW010000087.1 GCA_944341315.1 uncultured Clostridia bacterium | reverse complement strand
TTAATCTGTCATACGAACAGCTTGCGGGCGTCTGCCATTACAACGAGAAATCCCTGCGACTGCATTGCAGACATTACGCTAAAATCTTTCTGCGCGAATGCGGGCGCATACGGCAGCTGTCTCTGCCACTGCTTGTCGCGAGGCTTATTGAATACAAATCGACCGCCCTGCTCAATACGAACATTCCGGCTTTAAGGGTGTTGGAGCATAGCCACATAACCGCGATGATCGGGGCATATCCCTGCAGCAACGAAGAAAAACAGGTCGCTCTCATCCTGTGCGACCATTTTTACGGCAACGCCTCGCAGGCAGCAATATGACCGCTCGTCATGCGATAATTTTTGCCGCCCGCATAATACCTGACGGCGCTAAATCCCGCACCCGCTCCGCTTGTTGGACTTGAACCTGTAAGTAATGTATAAATATACACAAATAGCGGCTATATTTGCATAAATATAGCCGCTATTTTTATTATTTTGCATATTTATAAAATCGTTTGCCAAACATTTGCCAAAATGAAAACGCAGAATAATCTTTCACAACGACACCATTTTATCGCCATCTTAATACCATTCACGCTCAGAAAAACATATGATTTTTCATAAATTCAAGTAAATTCAAATGCCTGACGCCGTTTCTGTTTTGCAACAGATAATCCGTAGTTAGAACATATTTCGGATAATTGTCCGCAATAGACTCAAGCGGCGCGTACTCCCTATCTTCCGTACTCTTTTCGCCGATCGTATAAGCGACCTGCACGTAACTATAATTGAGATTATTGTCCCTGAGAATGAAGTCGCATTCCAACTTTCCTATCCTGCCGACGCTGACCGCATAATCGAGGCTCCTTGCATAAATATATACCATATTTTCCAAAGCAGGGCCATAGTTTATGCGGTTATCCGTATTGGTTGCAAAGTAGAACGAAATATCGGCAAGATAATACTTTTTATCTCCGCTGAGCGCGCGCTTGGACTTCATATCAAAACGGTCGCATTGATACAATATCTTGCTTTGAAGAAGCGCCTCGATATATCTCGATAATGTCGCTCGCTTTACTCCCATTCCGTTTTTAGATAAAGCCTCCTGCAAACTCTTTATACTTACGGTAGCACCGAAATTGTTTATAATAAAATTCCTTACGTTATTGAAAGTTTCTACATTACGCACCTTAATCCGGCGTTTTATGTCCTTTTCAAAAATCTCGTCGATAACCGACCTTACATAAGTGCGCTTGTCGGCAAAATCATCGTACTGCATTGTCTTAGGGAAACCGCCTTCCTGCAGGTAGTTGTTCAGCTCTATCAGCAAGTTAGCATTGACTTCTTTGCCCAAGAATGCCTTCATGTCAAGGTATTCATCGAAACTGAGCGGGAAAAGCTCGAATTCCACATATCTGCCGGTAAGTTTGGTCGCAAGCTCGCCACTAAGCAAATAAGAATTAGAACCCGTGATAAATATAGAGTACTCACCGCTACCGCGGAAAGCGTTGACCACCTCTTCAAAATCTTTTACGTTTTGAATTTCGTCTATAAACAGATATTTTGTACCGTCGGCTTCGGAAAAAGAGGCGATAAGACTTTCCAGCATATCCGCCGACTTGACCTTTCTGTATGCCCTGCTGTCCAAGTCTAGAAAGATGATGTTACCCGGCTGAACGCCGCCTTGCAACAATTCGTTTTTCACCATTTCCATAAGGCATGACTTGCCCGAACGCCTGACGCCCGTTATTACCTTGATTATTTCGGTATCATGGTAAAACCCGCGCATCTTTTTAAGATACTTTTCACGAACAAACAACTCCATTCTGCAACTCTCCTTTCATAAGTATTGTACCAAGAAAAGCACAAAAAGGCAAGTTAAGGGGACACTTTTTTTAAGTTTTACAAAATATGCTCCGTTAACCTATTTGTTTCCCGTCGATCCTCATAACATATAAAAGAGATTCGTCGAGCACAGATGCCGTACCGCTGCGCACAAAAACACATTCGGGATGAATACCATTGCTTTATTCATAGGACGGCACATACTGCATTTGTTGGCGGCGATGAGAACAATGTTTTTACCTTAGAGGACTGTTTACATTAAATAAAATTGTAAAAGTCAATATTTTTATAAAGTGCAGACAAATAAAAAACAAGGCGCCCAAATCGGCTCCTTGCCTGAAACATTTTTTCAGTTCTGTTTCCAGTCATATACTATAGCATTTACTCGAACAAATCGGCATACCTTTCAACCAGTTCACCTATTTGCTCGATTGTTACGATACCCTTACCTACCGCAACTTTGAGGTACTGTCCGTTCACCGCATCAAACATCACTTCGGACACGGGAACAAGAGCATTCAATTCTTCATAGGTATACAACCCGTACTTTTCAATGTCGGCCGCCATAGCCTCGGCATCGTACGTCATTGTTTCGGGATCCACTTCAAAGATATTGAACAGCCCGTCTATTCCGCCCGGCATTGAGAGCATTCCGTTTACAAAATAGCACAGATGCCCATAAGTTACGGGACTATATGCCGTTGTGCTCTCCTGCACTATGGTGACATCTTCAAGCGTGACCTGCGCCATTCCGTTCGTGCCTTGCTTAAGGAAGCAATGGCCTATGTAATCGGCGGCATACCTATCCAGATATACGTATTTATTAAGGTCAACGTCAAAGAAGCCATGCTCTGAAATCACGTCTACCGTAGTGCCGTCAGAGAATGCAAGCCGTATAACTTCGTACATGCTGAGCGGGTCGCTGTCTATGCATAGTATGGGTGCACTGTCAAATGTGCCTGTATACATATTCCATACAAGCAGCATTTCATCGCCAGTCAGCAATTCCACCAACTTTTGACTGCCGTCCGCCAATGTTATAAACATACCAGAAGCAATGCAAGCATTAGCACCCTCTGAATAAGTATATATTATTGTCAATTGATAAGAGTCATAATTTCCAATACATTTATTAGTTAAATCTATTGTTTCACTTGTACCCGTTGCTACTGTCGCAAATGTTGAACTCAATACCCACCTATCTAATACATAGTCAACTATCACAGGCACCCTATATGTTTTTTGTTGATTATATGTTAATTCTATGGTTTCTTCAAATGTACGCAGACCATCCAAATTTAAATTTACTGAAACAGACCAACTCATCTGCTCCCAACGCGCATATAGAGTTATATTTCGAGCAAAATCACATTCTTTAGCATAGTAGTTATAATAATAACTAGTGGGTAAACCGGCATCATAAAAAACATAATAACATGTGCCGCCACTTACCGATGTGTAGTATCCCAGGAAATTATGTGCTGTACGAGTTGGTAAAGTGATATAGGGCAACAATTCTCCATAGGTAACAGTTTTGCTCGTTGTGCCACCGCTACCGCCATTTTGAATAAATGTTATGTTATATTCATTTGCAGTCCACTGGGCATACAATACGCTTACATCTGTTTCCATCCAATTTCTTAAGCCGACCATATTAGCACTATAATACATAGTTCCGCCATATGTTTTGGTACTATATCCATCAAATGTATATCCTACCCTGCTGGGTTTTGTAGCGACAGGCATAGCTTTACCGTATGTCACCGTAATTTAAGTAGTCCCGCCGTTGCCGCCACAAGAATCGAGAGTTATAACATATTTGTTCGCATCCCAATATGCGTACAAAATGGTACTGTTCGCTTTATCCCAGTTATGTACGCTCACCATATCCGCATCATAATATTGCGTTCCCGTTCCATTCTTTCCTGAATAATATCCGGCAAACGTATAACCGGTTAAACTCGGCGGATTCACTCCTCCCTGCATGGAAGCATCATATACTACGCTTATCGTAGTCGTCCCGCCACTACCACCAGAAGGATTAAGCGTAACGCTATAAGTGTTAGGCGTCCAGTAAGCAAACAGCGTATAATTATTTTCTGCAATATTCCACCCGCGCGTACTGCCCATACTAGAACTATAGTACTGCGTTCCCTTACCGCCAATACTGGTGAAATAACCTTTAAAGTATAACCTGTTTTGGTAGGCTTCGTAGCAGAAGGCATTGCGTTGCCAAACTGCACCGAAACGCTCGAAGTCCCGCCGCTGCCGCCTTGCTTATCAAGTTTTACCGTATATGTAATGGCTGTCCACTTTGCATACAATGTTACATTCCCGTTTCCTTCATATGTAGGCGTCAAGTCAGGCATTGCCGTATAATTAAAATACTCCGTAAATAAATTGTCTGTATACCATCCTCCGAAGCTATAACCTATATTATCCGAACTATCCATTACGGGCAAACTGATATTTGCTCCATACTGCGCCGTTATATTATTAAACGTCAAACCGCTTACATTACTTACAAAACTAATAGTATGTTCTTCGTAGATATAAACCGGTGAAAGAACTACCGTCGAGCCGTCTGCGCCTAAATCGGGAATAGTATTACCCCATATATTACTTATATCTTGACCGTTCAACTCAAAATGGCTTAATACACGTCCGCTGACATACCCGTGTTCTGTCTTTTTATACTCGGTCACCAATGCGGAATTTATAAGTTCTCCTATACTTGCTCCATACGATACATAAACTTTTACGTTAGAAAGACCTAAAACTCCCGCATCGATTTCTACCCAGTCAGTATTGCTGTTGTATTGAACCTTTACTTCAAATTCTTTTACTGACCAGTGCGCATACAACGTTGTGTCTATAGATATATCCCACGGCTGAACGCTTGTCATATTCGCAGAATAGTACTGCTCACCCGCACCGAACATTTCAGTAAAATATCCTTCAAACACATAACCTTCACGAACGGGCGCCGTAGCAGCGGGCATGTCCTCGCCGTATATGGCAGTAACTTCCGAGCTTCCGCCTGTTCCGCCACGCTTATTTAATGTAACCGTATAGCTCTTACCTTCCCAATCGGCATACAGCGTAGCATCATCAGTTATATCCCATTTATTAACGCTATTCATATCGGCGTCGTAATATTGAACGCCTCCGCCGTCAGGTTCGCTAAAATATCCGCAGAATTCATAACCCGGTCTTGTAGGTGCGGAAAGGTTAGGCATATCCATCAAGTAAGTCACTTCTATCGACTGGCTCTGCCCTGTTCCGTTATCGTAGTCCAACGTAACGATATAATCGGCATTGTTCCATTTTGCGTACAGCGTTGTATTGTCAGCTGTTTTTGTCCATATGTCTCCGCTATTTAATTTATTTCCTGCCGCCATTCCGCCGCTTACCGAATCATACCATCCGGCAAAATCATAGCCTGCCCTCATTGGCTGAGGCAATTGTATGACCGAACCGTAATACGCCGTTCCGTCGGAGCAGGCACTTCCGCCGGCAGAGTCAAAAGTTATATTTGTTGTTAATTTTGAAAAATCAACCGCAAAGTTATCCCAGCCGCTGTTGTTATAAGAAGTTTCATACTTGCTTTTCATTACTTCCGGAACTTCTATAATCATATCGTCTGCATTGTCTCCGAACGTATATTCATTGACATACACCGGATGATGTAAATTGAGCAACTTTATGTTTTTAAGATTATTACAGCCTAAAAACGCACCAATGCCGAATTCTTCGGTGTTTGCGCCTGCGATTATTTCTTCAACATTGCCGTTCAAAGCGAATGCAAAATCATTTACTTGAGAATATGCGCTGATATCCACCGTCGACGCATTCCCCCGGTAATTTAACAGCACCGAGCCTACCGCCACATAATCCTCGGCGTTGTTTTCCAACCATGGAGTATTTACAAGCACTGAACCGCCGAGATAATTGACTTTATTTCCGGTAACTGTCGCCAATTTTTCGCAATTGCTCAACCCGTAGTTGAGTATGGTTTCAACGTTATTCAGATTTATCGACTGAAGATTATAGTTCCCGTATATCGCATACTCGCCCACTTCCTTCACCGCTGCAGGGATTGTAAAAGACGTATCCTTTTTCCCTGCGGGATATGCCACTAATTTTGCGCCTACATCTATACCGCTCTTTTCATAAAGTACCCCGCTTTCCGCAATATAATTTGAATTTGAAGAAGCTATTGTAAAAGCGCTTATATTGCAGTCATTGAATGCGCCTGCATATATATTTTTAACCGACGCCGGCAATGTAAAGGTACCCGTAAGCGCAGAACAATCTTCAAACGCCATATCGCCGATTATTTCCACACCATTCGGTAAACTGATATCGCCTAAATTTGAACAGCCGTAAAATGCCGAGCTACCTATATCTTTTAATTTACTGTTACCGGCAAACTCGATCTCCTGCACGCCTGTATTATACGCAAACGCATAGTTATCTATTTTGGTCACCGACTCAGGTATGACTATCTTTTTTAAATTGGTATTCAACGAAATAAAAGCAGCTGGACCAATTTCAGTAACAGGCTTACCTTTATACTCCGAAGGTATATTTAATTGTGTGCTGTTTGTCCAAGAGAATGAACTAATACGATATGTCCCGTCTGACAACTGCTCATAGTCATATTCATCGGGTGTAAGATTGCTGATAGAAACAGAATTCAAAACCATTTGAATTATCTGCGCATCCATTGTTTCTATATTATGGGCGACCGGAATGTTTGCAACACTTCTTTTTTCCAAATTCATATTATCCGTCGAAAATACACGAATATATGTTTCATCAAAACTGTATGTATTATCACCTTCTCCTATTCCTAATGCCGATTCAAGAGGCACAAGAACATCCGTATTAGAAGTGATTTCATTGACCAATATAACAGCAGGAATCCCTAATTCCAATTTCAAAGTTAAGAAAGCATAAACTGCAGCAGTCCCAACAGGTGTAATCCATGAGCTGACCGCTTGCGTCATAGAAGCATATACTCCGCCAATGGCCACTGGCCTGATTGAGTCATACACTTCCCTGTTTGCATTCCATCTTTCGTAATAACTCATGTACTTATCTTCAGTGCAGCAATCATCCAATGCTTCTGAAGACATAAAAAGTTTCCCTATAGGATATAACCAAGAACCGAAATACGGCGTTCCTATGCTTACGAGCGAATCTGCCTGTTCAGGGTGGTCGAGAGTATAAGCAAGATTTATCATCCCGCCGCGGGAATGCCCTATAAGATTAATCCTCGGTTTAAGTTCTCCGGTTAAATCAGGGCGCATAGCCCTGTTTAAAGATGCTACCTGCTCAGTAATATCTTCCATTACCATTTTAAAACTATCGTAAACGATATCGTTTTCATCTTCGCCATTAGATGCTTCAAATACAATTATTATATGGTTAACGGAATTTGTAATGACTGTTGAAACTAATTTGTGCTCGTATTCTGCCATATAGTAATCCTGACCATATAGCACTATATTCTCTCCGCCTATATTATACAAATCAAAATCAGTATTACCGTCATTCACCTTAGCCCAATATATATCTGCACCGCCCGCCTTTTCACTCAGTTTATGTATAAGCGAATCAGTATCATAGGCAAAATGCGTTTGCTCTCCTTTATCCCTTTCATCAAAAGTTTCCGGATATGTATTACTCCAATGCGAGGCGCCGTTAAAATCGGCAATACCGTGAGTAAACACCGTAATCTGCGGTGCACCGGGCATATATTCGTACTCTGACAATTCGGCACTTACAGCGTTACTTCGCATACTTATAAATGCAACAACAGAAGCTAACAACGCCACTATGAGTAATAAAACTATAAATTTGCGTAAAATTTTTGAACTCATCATTATTCTCCTTTTGCATTAAAATTTCCCACTTAAATAAGCTTGCTCGCTGTTCATTCAACAAATCAAATCCACTTTGCGTACAATCTCGTTTCCTGATATATCACCTCCTCTTTACCGTCTTCATTCGTTTCAGTACGCTTTTCCGGCAGAACGTCCGTTTCAAAATTCCATTTATTTTTGCACTCAGGTTCCTTGTACCATCCCCCAAAAGTATAACCTTTCCTTTTTGGTTCAGGCGGTATAAATTCTATCTTGCTGCCGTAATCGTAATCATCTATC
>CALVLW010000086.1 GCA_944341315.1 uncultured Clostridia bacterium | reverse complement strand
GGCAGGCGCAGCTTGTTGCATCTGGGCTCACTAATCCCGATAGCCGGTGGGTGGTCAATGTCATGAGCGGCGTCGTGCTGTCTGATGGTACTACCCTGACTCCGCAGCAGGTCTGCTGGTGGGCTGGCGGTGTTCTGGCGGGTGCGCAGTACAACCAGGACCTGACCGGCGCAAGCTATCCCGACGCCGTGCAGGTCACTCCCAAGCTCAAGCGCTCCGACCTTGAGGCAGGCATCCAGGCTGGCCAGTGGCTGCTGGCAGACGACGGCGAGGGCCGCGTCACTGTGGTTTACGACATCAACTCGCTGGTTACTTACACCAGCGACATCACCGAGCCGTACCACCTCAACCGCACCATGCGTGTGGCGATGGTATCCGGGAACGACTGGAACGATGAATTCTCCAAGTACTTTAAGGGCGTGGAGGACAACAACGAAGCCGGCCGCATGAATATCAAGTCCACTGCCGTCAATTACCTGCTGACCATGCAGGACAACAACGGCATCCAGAACTTTGACGGGAAAACCGACGTCCAGGTTTACCAGGGCCAGAAGATTGATTCTGTACGCATTGACGCCGTGTTGTGGCCCGTCGGCTCCACGAACTTTATCTATGTGACCTGGTACATCAACGGGTAAGGGAGGTGCAGTAAATGGCTTATCTGCTTGCAAAAGACACTCAGAATGGTGCGGAAGGCAAGATCATGGTCAACTACAACGGCGAACGGCGCGAGGCTGCCTTTCTGAAAAATATCCGCACTACGGCCAACATTAACACCGAGAACATGAAGGTGATTGGCACGCGGAAAATCCAGAAGAAGGCCAACGGCGTTGAACAGACCGGTAAGGCTAATGCGTACTATGGCCCCGACCGCGGACTGTGGCGGGATATGGTGATCCGGTACATCAACACTGGCGTTATGCAGGAATTTGACATCCAGATCACCAACAACGACCCCACGACCACCATCGGTTCCGAGGTGACGGCATATTACGGCTGTTATCTCACGGGTGAAATCCCGCTGTCCATTTTGGATAGTGACGAGTCTATGCTGAACTACGACTTCAACTTTACTTACACGACCGTACAGCGTCTGCAGGATTTCAACCAGCCCGAGCGGCTGGGCAGCTGATAGGAGGATAACGCATGAGCAGACTTTCCGCATTTTTGCACCCGAAACCCATCGGCGAAAAGGAGATCTCCCTCTCCGACCGCTTTGTGGATGAAGCGGGCGAACCCTTGAAGTTCAAACTCCGCGGCATCAGTCAGAAAGAGCATGCCGCGATCATCGAAGCGGCAAACAAGCCCAAGACCGTGGACGGCGTGACCACTTATGAACTGGATCAGCGGGAGTACAATACCCGCCTGGTTCTGGCCGCGCTGGTGGAGCCTTGCCTCACCTCTTCGGAGGCGTGCAAGGAATACGGCGTTGCCGACCCCATGCTCATCCCCGGGAGTCTCTTCTCCGCAGGCGAGTTCACAAAGCTGACCAGGGAGATTTCCAAGCTGTCCGGTTTCGGTAACGCCGAAGCAGAAGCAAAAAACTGATCAATGGGCAGTGGGACATGGACACCTATGCGGCGTATTACTGCTTTGTCAACTTCGGTATGACGCCCCGGCAGTATGACGTCCTGGATGACCGTGAAAAACTGCTCATCATAGGTTTTATTGAAGTCTACCTCGACGCCCAGAAAAAAGCACAGGAAGAGGCCCGCAGATAGGAGGTGGGGACGTGGCCGTCATCAAAGAAACGCTGGCGATAGAAAACCAGTTTTCCGAAGCGTTATCAAGGTACATATCCCTCATGACAGAAGGCTCCGCCTCCACACGGGAAATGCAAGCCGCAGCCCGCGAGCTGTCCAGAGACGCGCGCGCTGTGGCAAGCGTCAGCCGAGCCGCTGCCGCCCAGAACAATGCCGCTGCAGCAGCGGCGAGAGCACAGGCCGCCCAAACCGGTGCTCTTGCCGCGCAAGAGCGGCTTGAAGCGCAGCAGGCAAGAGCTGCCGCTCGGGCGCAGCGCGAGCAGGCGGACGCACAAAGAGATACCAGGGACGCCGCTAGTGCGCTTACTGACCAAATCAAAAGTCTGGTCGGCGCGTATGTAGGCGTTCAGAGCATTGGTCAGCTTGTTTCCATGGCCGACCAAGTGACCCAACTCGATGCTCGTCTGCAGCAGATGACGGGCAGTGCTGAGGAGGCCGCAGCTGCGCAGGAGATGATCTATCAGTCCGCCCAGCGCAGCCGCGGCGAATACCTGAGCATGGCGAATCTTGTGTCACAGCTTGGCAGCATGGCCCCAGAGGCTTTTTCGGACGCCAACGGTAACATCAACACGGCCGAACTTGTCGGTTTTGCCGAACAGTTGCAAAAGCAGATGACCATTTCCGGGGCGTCCGGAGAAGGCGTATCGGCTGCCATGCTCCAGCTCACGCAGGCTCTCTCGTCTGGCGTCCTGCGCGGCGAAGAGTTGAACTCCGTCCTAGAACAGACGCCCATTGTTGCGCGTACAATCGCGGAATATATGGGCGTCAGCATCGGCGAAATGCGTGACTTGGCATCGGAGGGCGCGATCACAGCCGACGTTGTCAAAAACGCCATGTTCGCGGCCGCAGAAGAGACAAACGCGGCCTTTGAAGCTATGCCCCTGACCTGGGGTCAAGTCTGGAATATGGCCGGCAATATTGCCTTGCATGCCCTGCAGCCTGTGCTGGACGTGATCTCGTGGGGCGCGAACAACCTCGATGTCCTGGCACCCATCGTTTTGTCGGTAGCGGCGGCCATCGGAGTTCTCGTTGTTACCATCAATGGCGCACGAATGGCCACCGCCGCCTGGACTGCTGCTCAGCAACTGCTCAATCTTGTGATGAGCGCAAATCCGGTGGGCCTTGTTATCGCAGGCATCGTGCTGCTGATCGGCGCCCTGTATGCCGGTGTGGCGGCAATCAACGACCTGACGGGGTCGAGCGTTTCCGCAACTGGCATTATTACAGGCACCTTTGCGGCAATGGGAGCAATGATTCTTAACACGTCCATTATCCCAATGCAAAACCAATTTGCAAACTTCGCCAACTTCATCGGGAACCTGTTCAACGACCCTGTAGCGGCGGTGCAAGTCCTGTTTTTGGATATGGCCACCAACATCCTCAACATGATTGCTACGGTGGCGTCTGGAATCGAGAGTTTGATCAACGCCATCCCAGGCATGGAGGTGGACATTACTTCCGGTCTTGAGGGCTTCCGCGACAACGTGGCAGCCATGTCCCGGCAGGTCAAGGACGCCTCGGACTGGACGGAGTATGTAAAAGGCTGGGACTATATTGACCCAACAGAAGCGTACATGTCTGGTTACAACTGGGGAGCAAACCTTAATCTCGGAGACAGCCTGGGCCTAGGGTCGCTGCTTGGCGGCAACGATACGACCGGCGGCTATTCCCCTGCCAGCATACCCGGCTATGACGATATCGCAGGCGCGATTGACGGTGTAGGCAAAGATGTCAAGGGCATTAAGAAGTCTGTTGACCTGTCCAAAGAAGACCTGAAATACATGGTTGACCTGACCGCCAGACGGTACGTGAACAACGTCAATCTGACCAGTCAGACGCCTGTTATTACCGTGAATGGGCAGAACACCGGCAACACCGAAGCAGACAGGGAAGCCC
>CALVLW010000085.1 GCA_944341315.1 uncultured Clostridia bacterium | reverse complement strand
CGGGGTGATACACCTCGTGCACCTGTCCGGTGGCAAGGCCGATCTGGTTGCCGTAAGAGGAGAAGCCTGCCGCCGCGGTGGTGGTTATCACGCGCTGCGGGAGCTTGCCGGGCAGAGTTTTTTCGAGCGGTTCGGTGGGATCCGCCGCGCCCGTTATGCGCATTGATTGCAGAACGTAAGTCCTGCCGGAGAGCGGATCGCGGATAGCGCCGCCGAGGCATGTGGCCGCGCCGCCGAAAGGTTCTATCTCCGTGGGGTGGTTGTGCGTTTCGTTTTTGAACATGACGGTGTACTTTTCGGGCTTGCCGTCCAGCTCCACATCCACGTTTATCGAGCAGGCGTTTATCTCGTCCGACTGGTCGAGATTGTCCAGCATACCGTCCTTTTTAAGCTTTTTTGCGCCTATCGTGGCTATGTCCATAAGGCAGGGATATTTGTCCTCCCTGCCGGCGTAAAGCTCCGCAAACAGATCCTTATACAGCTTATAAGCGTCCTTTACGCGGGAATTGCCGCCGTCTATGCGCACGTCGGTTATCTCCGTGGCGAACGTGGTATGGCGGCAGTGGTCCGACCAATAGGTGTCTATGACTTTGAGCTCCGTCTCGGTGGGATCGCGGTGCTCGCCGATAAAGTAATCGCGCACGAATACGAGGTCTTCCGCCGACATGGCAAAGCCCATCTTTTTGTGGTAAGCTTCCACCTCCGCGTCGGTCATGCAAGTAAAGCCTTTCACGTTCTCCACGTCGGGGGCCTGCACGTGCTCGTGCACCAGCGTTTCGGGCTTGCCGAGGCCGACCTCCTCGCTTTCCACGGGGTTGATGAGGTGCTTTTTGAGTTTTTCCACCTCCTCGGCGGAGGCGCCCTTTACCGCGTAGACGCGGGCGCACCTGATGAGAGGGCGTTCGCCCCTGGTGAGCAGCTGCACGCACTGCGCGGCGCTGTCTGCACGCTGGTCGTACTGCCCCGTGAGGTAGGCGACGGCGAACACGGCGTAGTCGCTGCCGAATTCGACGGTCTCCCTGTAAACGTCGTCTACGGGAGGCTCGGAAAACACGCCGGGGATGGCGGCTTCGAACTCGCTTTCGCTCATGCCCTGCACGTCGTAACGGATGAGCATGCGCACGTCGCTGACGCCCTTTATGCCCAGAAGGCCCCTTGCCTCCTCCATCACCTTTTTTGCCTGTAAATTATCCTTTTTTTCAACGAAAATTCTGTATATCATCGTGCGCTCCAAAGCGTTAGTTTTGTGATATGTGCGGGGCAATTCAGCCTTCGCGGTATTTTATGCCGATATCCTTGCGGTAATACATCCCTTCCCAGCTTATGTTTTTTGCTGCGGCGTAAGCCTTGCGGCGGGCCTCCTCTATATCGGCGCCCTTTGCCACCACGCCGAGCACGCGCCCGCCGCCCGTGACAAGTTTGCCGTTCTTTAAGGCGGTGCCCGCGTGCACTATGCTGCAATCGCCCACGTCGCCCAAGGTTATCTCCTTGCCCTTTTCGTAGTGCTGCGGATAGCCGCCCGAAGCGAGCACGACGCACACGCAGGCGCCCTTGTCCCACTCTATGTCGATATCGGCGAGCCTGCAGTCCGTCACTGCCTCGAAGATGTCCATAAGGTCGGTCTTTAACATAGGCAGCACAACCTGCGTTTCGGGATCGCCGAAGCGGGAGTTGTATTCCACCACCTTCATGCCCTTGCCTGTGCGCATGAGGCCGAAATAGAGGCAGCCCTTGAACGTGCGGCCTTCGGCGTTCATGGCGTTCATAGTGGGCACCATTATATTTTCCATGACCTCTTTTTCCAGCTCTTCAGTCCAGAAGGGGCAGGGCGAGAAAGTGCCCATGCCGCCCGTGTTGAGCCCCTCGTCGCCGTCCAGCGCGCGCTTGTGATCGCACGAAGTTATCATCGGAACTATGGTTTTGCCGTCCGTGAAAGAAAGCACGGACACCTCCTCGCCGGGGGTGTATCTGAGGCCGCGCATGCACTCTTCCACGACCACCCTGTTGCCGGCGGAGCCGAACGCCTTGTCGAGCATCATGCTCTTTAAGCCGTCCTCAGCCTCCGCAAGCGTCTTGCACACGAGCACGCCCTTGCCCAGCGCCAGGCCGTCGGCTTTGAGCACGATGGGCGCGCCCTTTTTGCGGACGTAGGCAAGCGCGCTTTCGTAATCTTCGAATATCTCGCTCTCGGCGGTGGGTATGCCGTACTTTTTCATCAGTTGCTTGGAAAACGCCTTGCTTGCCTCGATAATGGCGGCGTTTTTGCGCGGGCCGAAGCAGCGCTTGCCGATATCTTCGAGCGCGTCCACCAGCCCTATGGCGAGGGGATCGTCGGGGGCGACCACGTAATAATCTATCTCCGGATGGGCCTTGGCGTATTCCACCACGGCGGGGACGTTCATATAATCCACGTCCACGTTTTCCGCTATCTGCGCCGTGCCGGCGTTGCCCTTCATGCAATAGAGCTTTTCCACCCGCCTGCTCTTTTTAAGCGCGAGCAGAATGGCGTGCTCCCTGCCGCCGTTACCTATCACAAGAACGTTCATAAAAAATCACCTCTCAGTTTTTCCGCGCGGGGCGCGCCGATTACGGACGGACACCCGTCCGCTGCCGGAAGAATACGCCGCGCGGCCGAACGCCGCAAAGCGGGCGGCGCCGCAGTTTTCAGTGTTTGAAATGGCGGTCGCCCACGAACACCATCGCTATGCCCGCCCTGTCGGCAGCCTCCACGCTGTCCTTGTCGCGGATGGAGCCGCCCGGCTGGATGATGGCGGTCACGCCCGCCTTTACGCACTCTTCGACGCAGTCAGAGAACGGGAAGAACGCGTCGGACGCCATCACCGAACCCGCCGCCTCTTTGCCGGCGTGCTCTATCGCCTGCTGCGCCGCCCATATGCGGTTGGTCTGCCCCATGCCTATGCCCGTCGTCCTGCCGGGCTTGCCTATCACGATGGCGTTGGACTTGGTGTGCTTTACCACGCGCCACGCGAACATCATGGCTTCGACCTCCTCCGCGGTGGGCATGCGCCTGGTGACCACGCCCGAACCGTACGTCGTCTTTTCCTTGCCGGAAGGGGTGGCGGTCACGCTGACCTCCGCCCTGCGCGAGAACAGCCCCATATCTTCGTCTTTGATAAGGCACTCGTCGTACTGCTGCACCAGCAGCCCGCCGTAGACCTTTTTCATGTCGCGCGCGCCCTTTTCGCGGCGGGCGGAGATATTGTCTATCTGCAGAAGGCGAATGTTCTTTTTGCCCTCGAGTATCCTGAGCGCGCCCTCCGAATAAGCGGGCGCCATGACTATTTCGATGAATATCTTGTTTATCTCTTCGGCAGTCCTTTCGTCCACGGTGCCGTTTATGGCGAGTATGCCGCCGAACACCGAAACGGGATCGGATTCGTATGCGCGCATGTATGCCTCGTAGATATCCTTGCCGGTACCCACGCCGCAGGGGTTGGCGTGCTTGCACGCCACCACGGCGGGAGTATCGCCGAATTCCTTTAACAGTTCCAGCGCGCCGTTGGCGTCGTTTATGTTGTTGTAGGAGAGCTCCTTGCCCCACAGCTGCTTTGCAGAGGAGAGCGAGCCCTTGCGGATAAACGGCTCGTTATAGAACGTTGCCGACTGCTGGGGATTTTCGCCGTAGCGCAGATCCTGCGCCTTTTCGTAGGCAAAGGTTATCGTGTCGGGATATTCTATGCCCAGCTGCTCCGCAAGATAGTTGGAGATGAGGCTGTCGTATTCCGCCGTGTGCGCGAACACCTTGTATTGCAGGTATTTTTTCGTTTCGAGCGTGACTCCGCCGGACGCAAGTTCTTCGAGCACCTTTGCGTAATCTTTGGGATCGACTATCACGGCCACGTCCTGATAGTTCTTTGCCGCCGCCCTTATCATGGTGGGGCCGCCGATGTCGATGTTCTCTATGCATTCGGCAAAGTCCGCGCCGCGCGCGAGCGTGGCCTTGAACGGATAGAGGTTGACGGCTACCACGTCTATGGTGTTTATGCCGAGCCGTTCGAGCTGCGCCATATGTTCGGGATCGGAGCGCATGGCGAGCAGCCCCGCGTGCACGTTGGGATGCAGCGTTTTTACCCTGCCGTCGAGGCACTCGGGAAAGCCCGTTATCTCGGATATGCCAATTACTTTTAACCCCGCCTCTTTAAGCGCCTTTGCCGTGCCGCCGGTGGAAATAATTTCGAAGCCGTTTTCGATAAGCCCCTTGCAGAATTCGACCACGCCCGTCTTGTCGGATACGCTGACGAGCGCCCTCTTTTTCATCTCCATAATGTAGACCTCGCTTGGATTATTTTTTTGCCGCACCGCAAAACGGTGCGCATATATGCCTTGTTTATTCCGATATAACGACTTTTCTGCCGTTCTTTTTTATCTTGCCTTCGCACAGCTTTTTAACGCAGTAAGGCAGCAGGACGTGCTCCTCTTTAAGGATGCGCGCCTGCAAATTTTCGGGCGTGTCGTCCTCCGCCACTTCCACCGCGCGCTGGGCTATTATCACGCCGCCGTCCGGCACTTCGTTTACGAAATGCACGGTGCAGCCGGAGATCTTTGCGCCGTATTCGAGCACGGCGGAATGCACTTTAAGCCCGTAAAAGCCGCCCCCGCAGAACGCGGGTATCAGCGAGGGATGGATGTTTATTATCCTGTCCTCGTAGCGCTTTATAAAGCTTTCGGGGATTATTTTAAGCCAGCCCGCAAGTACTATATAATCGATCTTGAGCCCGTCCAAAAGCCGCGCGAGCACAGAGTAAAGCTCTTCGACGTCCGGATAGTCCGCCTTGGCGAACACCTCGGCGCGGATACCGTGCTTTTGCGCGCGCTCTATGGCGCCTATGCCCCGTTTGGAGGCAACGAGCAGGGCTATATCGCAGAACTTTTCCCTTTCGTTGGCGTCTATCACCGACTGAAAGTCCGTGCCGCCGCCCGACGCAAATACCGCTATGCGTTTCATTTTATGAACTTGACTCCGCTGCCCTTGGTCGTCCTGCCTATTTCGTAGCACTCTTCGCCCATGGCCCTGAGCACGTCCATGGTCTTCTGGACGTCGCGGCGGTTTACGCATACCACCATGCCTATGCCCATATTGAAGGTGTTATACATCTGCTCGTCGGTTATCTCCGCCTTGGTCTGCATGAGCCTGAATATGGCGGGCACCTCGTAAGAGCGCTTCCATATCTCGCAGCCGACGCCCGCGGGGAAGATGCGGGGGATGTTCTCTATAAAGCCGCCGCCCGTTATGTGCGCGATGCCCTTTACCTTTACCTCTTCGATGAGTTTGAGGATGGAGCGCACGTATATGCGGGTGGGTTTGAGCAGCACGGCAAGCGGGCTGGTGCCCAGGCGGGAATCGTACCTTTCGAGCTGCGCCCTGTCCTCGCCGAACAGCTTTCTTACCAGCGAATAGCCGTTGGAGTGCACGCCGCTGGACTTTATGCCTATCAGCGCGTCGCCCGGCTTTATCTTTTTGCCGTTGATTATCTTCTTTTTGTCGACTATGCCCACGGCAAAACCGGCTATGTCGTATTCGCCGTCGGGATAAAATCCCGGCATTTCCGCCGTTTCGCCGCCGATGAGGGCGGCGCCCGACTGACGGCAGCCCTCCGCAACGCCCTTTACCACCGTTGCGACCGTTTCGGGCGAAAGGCTGCCCGTGGCAAAATAGTCGAGGAAGAACAGCGGGCGCGCGCCCTGGCAGACTATGTCGTTCACGCACATCGCCACCGCGTCTATGCCGATGGTGTCGTGCTTGTTTGCGACGAAGGCGTATTTGAGCTTTGTGCCCACGCCGTCCGTGCCCGCGACGAGCACGGGCTCCTTCATGCCCCTGGGGGGCTGATAGAAGCCGCCGAACGAACCGATGTCGCCCAGCACGCCTTCGTTGTACGTGGACTGGACGTACTGCTTCATAAGGCGCACCGCCTCATATCCTCTCTCTACGTCTACTCCGCTGTCTTTATAGGAAATCGCCATAAAAAATGACCTCGCTTATATTATTCTGATTTGAGTTTGTCCTGCCCGCCGCCGGCGTAGGGGTATTCGCCCGTAAAGCACCCGAGGCAGAAATCCCGGCTGCACTTTGCGCACGCCTTTACCAGCAGTTCCGCGGGGAGGTAACGCACGCTGTCGGCGCCGAGCGCTTCGGCTATCTGCTCCTCGTCCCTGCCCGCGCCCACGAGCTGCGAATACGTCTGAAAATCTATGCCCAGGTGGCACGGGTGCCTTATCACGGGCGAGCAGACGCGCACGTGCACTTCCTTTGCGCCCGCCTCGCGCAGCAGTTTTACCATCCTGCGCATGGTGGTGCCGCGCACCACGGAATCGTCTATCAGCACCAGCCGCTTGCCGCTTATGTTGGCGCGGATGGGGTTAAGCTTTACCGCAAGGCTGTTTTCGCGCAGGCGCTGGTCGGGCTGGATGAACGTCCTGCCCACGTACCTGTTTTTTGCGAGCGCCTCGGCAAAGGGTATGCCGCTCTCCTCCGCGAACGCGCGCGCGGCGACGTTTGCGCTGTCGGGCACGCCCGCCACTACGTCCGCGTCCGCCCCGCAGTGCCTTGCGAGCAGCCTGCCCGCCTCTCTGCGTGCCTCGTAGACGCTGCATCCGTCCATCACCGAATCGGGACGGGCGAAATATACGTATTCGAATATGCACATGCGGCTCTTTGCAGGCACGCCGTCCATGAAAAAGGACTTTATGCCGGAGGAATCTATAACTATTATCTCGCCGGGTTCGACGTCCCTGAGCAGCGACGCGCCCGCGGCTTCGAGGGCGCAGCTCTCGCTTGCAACCATAACGTCGTCATCCGCCCTGCCTATGCACAGCGGCCTTATTCCGTAAGGATCGCGCACGGCTATCAGCTTGTCCGCCGTCATTATCACCAGCGCGTAGGAACCGCGGAACATCGGGCAGGCGCGCATGACGCCCTTTAATATGTCGCCGTCCGAAAGGCTGTTTATCAGCACGGCCATCACTTCGGAATCTATCGTGGTCTGGAACACGGCGTTGCGCTTTATCAGTTCGGCGCGCAGGCTGTCCGTGTTGACCAGATTGCCGTTGTGGGCGAGCGCCATTTTGCCGCACTTGCCCGTGAACACCACGGGCTGGGCGTTGACGAGCTCGCTTGCGCCCGTAGTGGAATAGCGGACGTGCCCTATGGCCATGTCGCCCTCCGGCAGGCTTTCGAGCGCGCCGCCGGAGAACACATCCGGCACGAGCCCCATGCCCTTGCGGCAGATAATCTTATCCGCGTAAGCCACGGCGATGCCGCAGCTCTCCTGGCCCCTGTGCTGCAACGCGAACAGGCCGTAATACGCGGTGTGCGCCACGGCGCGGTTTTCCGAAGAGTACACGCCGAACACGCCGCAATCTTCGGTTATCTCCGATTGAATATCGTCCATACGGCTCCGTTATATTTATTCTTTGCCCGTCCAGCAGTAAGTGCACAGCTTACAGCGGTCGATGCCTATCGCCTCCGTAAGGCCTTCGAGCGACTGAAATTCCAGCGACTCGAACTTGAACTTTTCGCAGATGGCCTTGCGCATCGCCCTGCCGCGCTCCGTGCGGGAATCGGCGTATTCTTCGAGATGTTCCACGGCCGCGTCGCCCTCGAGCTCCGCCATGGTGCGGCGGGTGATCAGATCCATATCGCTTGAAGAACGCGAAAAATTGAGGTATTTGCAGCCGTACATTATGGGCGGGCAGGCGGAACGCATGTGCACCGCCTTTGCGCCGTGGGAATAGAGGAAGTCGACCGTCTCTTTTAGCTGAGTGCCGCGCACTATCGAGTCGTCCACGAGCAGCAGGCGCTTGCCTTCGATGAGCTCGTGCACGGGGATGAGCTTCATTTTTGCGACTTTGTTGCGCTCCTGCTGGTTAACGGGCATAAAGCTGCGCGACCAGGTGGGAGTGTATTTTATGTAAGGGCGGGCAAAGGGAACCTTGCTCGCGTTGGCGTAACCTATGGCGTGCGGCGTGCCGGAATCGGGAACGCCGCCCACGAAGTCGATGCCGTGCATGTCGTGCGTGGCCGCGTCCGTGCGGGCGAATATCTCGCCGTTGCGGCAGCGCATCATCTCTACGTTAACGCCCTCGTAAGAGGACGTGGGATAGCCGTAGTAAGACCACAGGAACGCGCATATTCGCATCTTTTCGCCGGCGGGAGCGAGCTGCTTTACGCCGTCGGCGGAGATCTCCGCTATCTCGCCCGGACCGAGCTCCTTATAGTCGGCATAGCCGAGCTTGCGGTAGGCAAAGTCTTCGAACGAAACGCAGAAGCCGTCCTCCCCCCTGCCTATCTTTACGGGCAGTCTGCCCAGCTTGTCCCTTGCGGCTATCAGCGTGCCGCGGTCGGTCAAAAGCAGTATGGACGCGGTGCCGTCTATCTGCTCCTGCGCGTACTTTATGCCCTCGGCATAGTCGTCTTTGGAGTTGATGAGGGCGGCGACGATCTCGTTGGAGTTGACCTTGCTGCCCGTCATCGCGTCGAAGTAGCCGCCGTTTTTGAGCACCTGCGCTATAAGGCTTTCCGCGTTGTTTATCACGCCCACGGTGCTTATGGCATATCTGCCCGTTTTGGAGACCATGAGCAGGGGCTGCGGATCGGTGTCGCTTATGCAGCCGATGGCGGCGTTGCCGCGCATATCCGAAAGCACCCTTTCGAACTTTGTCCTGAAGGGGGAATTTTCTATGTTGTGGATCTCGCGCTGGAGGCCGGCTTCGGCGTCGAACGCCGCCATGCCGCCGCGCTTGGTGCCCAGGTGAGAATGATAGTCGGTGCCGATGAACGTGTCGAAGATGGCGCTGCTATGCTTTACCGAACCGAAAAAACCACCCATCCGGCTCACTCTCCCGTAAGGCGCTTGAACACTTCGTTATAGGCGTCTTCCACTCCGCCGAGGTCGCGGCGGAACCTGTCCTTGTCCAGCGAGACGTGCTTTTCCGTGTCCCAGCTGCCCGCCTCCCAGAAACGGCAGGTGTCGGGAGATATTTCGTCGGCAAGGATGATCTCGTCGTGGAACCTGCCGAACTCCAGCTTGAAGTCGATGAGGTCGATGTTGAGATGTTTGAAGAACTCGATGAGCAGATCGTTCACCCTGAACGCCAGCTCCTTTATCCTTGCTATCTCCCGCTCGGTGGCAAGACCGAGCGCGAGCGCGTGATAATCGTTGATGAGGGGATCGTCCAGCTCGTCGCACTTATAGGAAAATTCTATGGTGGGAATGGCGAGCTTAGTGCCCTCCTTTACGCCGTAGCGCTTGGAAAAGCTGCCCGCGGCTACGTTCCTTACGATAACTTCGAGGGGAACTATCTGCACCTTTTTTACCACGGTGTCCCTGTCGGAGAGCTGTTCGACGAAGTGGGTGGGCACGCCCTTCTTTTCGAGCATGGCCATGAGCATGTTGCTCATCTTGTTGTTGATAACGCCCTTGCCCGCGATGGTGCCCTTCTTTTGTCCGTTGAACGCCGTCGCGTCGTCCTTGTAAGAGACGATCACGTAGTCGGGATCGTTGGTGGCGTAGACCTTTTTGGCCTTGCCTTCGTAGAGCTGTTCCTTCCTTTCGAGTTTTTCCATATCTGAATTTCTCCTTGAAAAAATTTATTTGCGTGTGATTTTGCGGCGCGGACCGCGCCCGCCTTTCAACGTAAATACCCGCAGGCGCGGCGCGTTGCGGGTAATATCGTTAAAGTTCTTTAAGTTCCGCCGAAAGCGCCGCGTCGTCCGCGTTTATCTTCTGCTTCATGGCGAGCTTGTAAGCCGTCAGCTTTTCGGCTATTTCGGGGTATTTTACGCCCAGGATCTGCAGTGCGAGCAGGCCGGCGTTTTCGCCGCCGTTGACGCCCACGGTGGCAACGGGTATGCCGGAGGGCATCTGCACTATGGACAGCAGGCTGTCCAGCCCGCCCATCATGTCCGTCTTTACGGGCAGGCCTATGACGGGCAGCGTGGTGAAAGCGGCTATCACGCCGCCGAGGTGCGCCGCCTTGCCTGCGGCGCACACGATGACTTCGACGCCGCGCTCCTTTGCGCCGGCGGCAAATTCGTGCGCCTCTTCGGGCGTGCGGTGCGCCGATATTACCCTTACTTCCGTTTCGACGCCGAAATCTTTGAGTACCTTAACGGCGGGCTTTACGACGGGAAAATCCGATTTAGAGCCCATGAGCAAGGCAACTTTAGCCATATGAAGACCTCCTTGGAATATAAACGCCCGCTGCGGGCATACTTTTTTTATGATACCGTTTTACGCAGCGGCGATAACTTACGTCGCCGCGATAAACCTTTACGCCATAACGATGCTGCGCAGGCAGAAAAACCGGGACGGCGAAAAACATACCGGCGACGGCAAGATCCTGCTTGCCGCCGTGCTTGGCGGCGCCGCGGGCGTTTACGTTGCGATGTTCGTTATGCGTTACCGCCTGGAAAACCTGGGCTTTATGGTGCTGATGCCCGTGCTTGCCGTGCTTGAAGCCTGCGTGTTTTTCGTTATACTGCGGCGGCTACCGCTGCTGCTTGCCGCGGCGTGAACGCGCTTTTCGATACATTTAGAATTATATCACAACGCCCACGCAAATGAAAACGTTTTGACGGACCTTTTTTATAAATTTTATAAGTTGTTGTAACGTAAAATCCCGTGCTCGGAACGCACGGGATCTTTCTTTGCGGTTTTTTACATGAGCAGCCCCAGCAGCCGTTCGCGCGGGGCGCGGGCACGAAACGGATCGGCGCACGGTTCGCCCTCCGGCACGAGCTCCGCGGCTATCCTGCCCTCCTTTAACACGACTATCCTGTGGGAGAGCATTATCGCCTCGTCCGCGTCGTGCGTGACGAACACCGCCGTCCTCTCTTCCGCGCGGCGCAGCCTTAAAAACAGTTCCGCCGTCTTCAGCTTGGTGCGCACGTCGAGCGAGGCGAACGGCTCGTCGAGCAATATGAGCCGCGAAGGATGCAGAAAGGCTCGGGCGAGCGAAACGCGCTGCGCCTGCCCGCCGGAGAGTTCCGCGGGATAACTTGCCGCCCTGTCCTCCAGTCCGACTTCGCGCAGCACGGCGTTCACCCTGTCCTTATCCTTGCACACCAGCCGCAGATTGCCGACGACCGTGAGCGACGGCACGAGCCGCGGCTGCTGAAAGACGTAAGAACATTTTAGCCGGGGCGTTACGCTGCCGCCGTAAGAAGTCAGACCGGCGAGGATGTTGAGCAGCGTGGTCTTGCCGCTGCCGCTTTCGCCGAAGATACAGGTTATTTTGCCCTCCTCTATCCCGAGGTCGAAATTTTCGTAAACGGAGAGCGCGCCGTAGCGCTTGGTTATGCCTTTGAGTTGTATCACGCGCCGCCTCCCCACCGCCGCACGGGCAGCGTAAGGCAGGAGAGCGCGCGTTGCAGCAGCCCGCCCGCCAGCAGCGTGCACAGCGTGAGCGCGAACATGCGCGCCGTGTCGAGGAACAGGTTGGACTGATAGATCATGCCGCCGAGCGAATCGAAGGTGCTGCACATCACCTCTGCCGAGACCACCACTTTAAGCGCGAGCGAAAAGTTTGCGCCTGCCTGCGAAAGCACGGGCGGGAGCATCTGCGGGATATATATCCTGAACAGCCGTTCGGCGCGGGATATGCCGTAAACGCGCGCCATCTGCGCAAGCCCGGGATCCATTCCGTCCGCCGCCGCCGTGAGCTGCGAATAGGTGACGGGGAACACCATAAGAAAGCCGACAATCGCGGGCGCCACGCGCGGCGAAGACCAGACGAGCAGCATCAGCGTTATCGCCATGGTGGGCACGACGCGGAACGCCGCCACGAAGGGCGCAGCAAAGGCGCGCACGCGCGGGAACGCGGCGCAGGCGAACGCGAGCGCCGCCGCCGTAAGCAGCGACACGAACCAAGCGAGCGCCGTTCTGCCCAGCGACTTTGCAAAAGACAGCCAGAACTGCCCCGAGCCGAGCAGGGCGAAAAACTTTTCCGCCGTATCCGCAAAAGAGGGTATGATATAGCCGTCGTCCGCCACGGCGCAGGCGACGAGCCACACCGCCCACATGCACGCGACGGCGCCCGCGGAGATGCACGCGTTTATCGCTTTATCCTTTGCCGCGGCTTTCACTTTGCGTTATAAAAGAAGGCGTCCGAGACGGAGAGCTGCTGTCCCGTCACCCTCGAATATTCCGAAAGGAAGGAGGTTATCTCCGCCTTGCATTCCGCGGCGGGCACGAAGCTTACCGCGCAGCGCGCGACAGTTTCCGGCTTTAAGTTGCCCACGCCGAGCGAGCTGGTAGCGCCGCCGTAATTTTTGTTTATCGCGGCGATAACGTCCTCCGCCTTTGCCGTTTTTATCCATTCCGCGTTTGCCGTTACCGCGTCGCAGAGCTCCGCCACGAAGCCGGGATCATTTTCCGTGAGCGAAGTTTTTGCCACGAGCACCGCCTGCGGGAAGCCGCCCTCGCCGTAAAGCCGCTGCACGTCGCCCACCACTTTGAGGTCGCCCTTTGCCGTTTTGGCTGTGACCACGGGTTCGGCGGCGATCATGTAATCGTAGGGCGCCGAAGGGCTGACGCCCGTGGAGGGATCGCCGATGTTTACGAGAGTGACCGCGTCCTCCGACGGGGAGGACACGTCCTCCGCTATCTCGTACTCTACGCCGGCGGCGTCGAGTATCATCCTGAACACGCCGCCCACGAAGCTTTCGAGCTGGATGCACCCCACCGTTTTGCCGGCGAGGGTATCGAGCGTGTCCGCCGTGAGCTCCTGCGTATGCTTTGCCGAAAGGACATAGAGGTTGCCGTGCGTTACCGTGCCGAGCAGTTTATAATCCTCGCCGTCGCCGGCAAACGACGCGGCGGCGTTAACGGGCAGCACCGCAACGTCCGCCTTGCCGCCGGAGACCTGCGCCCCTATCGCGTTGGCGTTAACCACGGAGTAAGTCACCTTGCCGCCGAACTGCATGTCCTCCGCCATCAGCTGCGCCGCGGCAAGGGCGGGAGCGCCGTCCGGCATTGCAAAGACGTAAGCCTCTTCCTTTTCGCCGCAGGCGGAAAACGCAAGGGCGCACGCCGCGGCGGAAAGCGCGCACAGCGCGGAAACTAATTTTTTCATGATATATCTCCTTAAAATTTTTTTTGCATTGGAACGGGCATATATGCGGGGCAATTTCAGATCTTGCCGAAAAGCGTCTTTGCGGTCACGCCGCTTAAAGCGCCTATCCTGCCCGTGAGCCTGTTAAGCACGTCTGCGGGGGCGTCCGCGACGACGCATATCACCGAAACGCCCTTTTGCCTGTAAGGCACGCCCATCCTGCCTGCGATAAAATCGCCGTATTCCGAGAGCAGCGCGTTTACCTGCGCGGCGGACGAAAGGTCGTGCACTATTATGCTGATGACTGCCAGCCTGTTATCTTCCATAAAAAAACTCCCTGCCCGGACGGACAGGGAAAGATATGCGGCAAACACGCCGCAAAAAGCGGCGTTCGCTTCATATTTACCCCTTTGCGGTCAGACCGTTCTTTCCGTTCAGGCAGGAACAATTTTAGCACACCGCCGGAAAAATTGCAAGCAAACGAATGACGGCGGCAAAGTTTTTGCATACTTAAAATATGAAACGCGTGTTGGCAGTGCTGCTTGCGACGGCGGCACTATGTTTTGCGGGCTGCTCCAAGGGGCAGACGGGCGGCGGCAACAACGCGGCGCAGACCGCGGTATGCGCCGCGCGCAGGCACCCGCACGGGCGCGGCAGGATGAGTCCCTGCCTTTAAGCCCTCGATC
>CALVLW010000084.1 GCA_944341315.1 uncultured Clostridia bacterium | reverse complement strand
CGGGCGCACAGGCGTGCCGCGTGCTCAAAGACGCCGGACTCGACGTGGTGCTCTGCAACTCCAACCCCGCGACCATAATGACCGATAAGGCGCTTGCGGACGAGATCTATCTCGAACCGCTCACCGTAGATACGCTCAAAAGGATAATAATAAAGGAACGGCCCGACAGCCTGCTCGCCTCGCTCGGCGGACAGACGGGGCTTACGCTCGGCTGTCAGCTTGCCAAGGAGGGCTTTCTCGACAAATGGGGCGTAAAGCTGATAGGCGTAAATTTGAGCGCGATAGACAGGGCGGAGGACAGGGAACTGTTCAAGGAAACGATGCAGAAGATCAACCAGCCCGTTGTTCCCTCGGATATCGCTTACACGGTGGAAGAGTGCCTCGAAGTTGCCCGCAGGATAGGTGGCTATCCCGTAATCGTGCGCCCTGCATACACGCTCGGCGGCGCTGGCGGCGGCGTTGCGCACGACGAGGAGGAGCTTAAGATAATCGCGCACAACGGCCTGATGCTTTCCCCCATAACGCAGGTGCTCATCGAAAAGTACATCGGCGGCTGGAAGGAGATAGAGTTCGAGGTGCTGCGCGACGGCGCGGGCAACGTGCTCACGGTCTGCTCCATGGAAAACTTCGATCCGGTCGGCATACATACGGGCGACTCCATAGTAATAGCGCCCGCCGTAACGCTCTCCGACAAGGAATATCAGATGCTGCGCACCGCCTCGCTCGATATAATAACGGAGCTCGGCATAGAGGGCGGCTGCAACTGCCAGTTCGCGCTCAATCCCGATTCCTTCGAATATTCGGTGATAGAGGTGAATCCCCGCGTTTCGCGTTCTTCGGCACTCGCCTCCAAGGCTACGGGCTATCCCATAGCCAAGGTGGCCACCAAGATAGCGCTCGGCTATACCCTCGACGAGATTAAGAACGACGTGACGGGCAAGACTTACGCCTGTTTCGAGCCCACTCTCGACTATGTTGTGGTAAAGCTGCCCAAGTGGCCGTTCGATAAGTTCTTATATGCAAAGCGCACGCTCGGCACCAGGATGAAGGCCACCGGCGAAGTAATGGCGATAGGCACGAACTTCGAAATGGCTATAATGAAGGCCGTGCGCGGCGCGGAGATATCGCTCGGCACGCTCAACATGCCCAAGATGGCGGAATTTTCCGACGACGAGATACGCGCGAAGCTGCACGAACTCACCGATGAAAGGCTGTTCGTGGTGTACAGCGCCATAAAGCGCGGCATCTCCGTGGACGAGATACATTCCGTTACCAAGATTGACAAGTGGTTTTTGAACAAACTCAAAAACCTTGCCGATTTCGAAGCGGAGATAGCGGGCAGGCCGCTAACGCGCGCGCAGTACATGAAGGGCAAGCGCATGGGCTATCCCGACAAGGAGCTGGAAAAACTTTCGGGCAGCAAGCTGCCCATGCACCGCGACGCCGTGTTCAAGATGGTTGATACCTGCGGCGCGGAGTTTGCGGCGCAGACGCCTTACTTTTATTCCACTTACGACGAGCCCGAGCACGACGAGGCAAAACCTTTCGTAAAGCGCAGCAAAAAGCGCAGGATAATAGTAATAGGTTCCGGTCCCATACGCATAGGACAGGGTATCGAGTTCGACTATTCCTCCGTACACTGCGTGTGGACGCTCAAAGAGCTCGGCTACGAAGTTATAATAATCAACAACAACCCGGAAACGGTCTCCACCGACTTCGATACGGCGGACAGGCTGTATTTCGAGTCGCTCACGCCCGAAGACGTGCAGAGCGTCATCGACGTGGAAAAGCCTTACGGCGTGGTCATAACTTTCGGCGGACAGACTGCGATAAAGCTGTGCGGTTACCTCGACAAAAAGGGGATACGCATACTCGGCACGCCTGCCGACAGCGTCGACCTTGCGGAGGACAGGGAGAGGTTCGACGAGCTTTTGGAAAAGTTCTCCATCGCCCGCCCCAAGGGACTCACGGTAATGACCAAGCAGGAGGCGATAAACGCCGCCGAGACGCTCGGATATCCCGTGCTGCTGCGCCCTTCCTACGTAATAGGCGGTCAGAACATGACCATCGCCTTTACGCAGAACGACATAGAGCGCTATATGGACGTCATCCTTGCGCAGAAGATAGAAAACCCCGTGCTTTGCGATAAGTACCTCATGGGCACAGAGCTGGAGGTGGACGCCATTTCGGACGGCACCGACGTGCTCATACCCGGCATAATGCAGCATATCGAGCGCGCGGGCGTGCACAGCGGCGACTCCATCGCCGTCTATCCGCCCTATAACCTCAGCGACACAATGCTCAAAAAGGTGGTGGATATCTCGGTAGAGCTGGCGCTTTCGTTAAAGACGAAGGGACTTATAAACATACAGTACCTTATTTATCATAACGAACTTTACGTTATAGAGGTAAACCCGAGGGCGTCGCGCACCATTCCTTATATCTCCAAGGTCACGGGCGTGCCGATGGTGGAGCTTGCCACCAAGATACTCGTGGGGGCAAAGCTGAAACGCCTGGGCTACGGCACGGGGCTCTATCCCAACTCGCCCTACGTGGCGGTCAAGGTGCCCGTTTTCTCGTTTGAAAAACTCAACGACGTAAACTCGCAGCTCGGTCCCGAAATGAAGTCCACGGGCTAAGTGCTCGGCATCGGCAAGACGATAGAGGAAGCGCTGTTCAAGGGGCTCGTTTCGGCGGGATTCAACATGAAGCATCCCACTAAACAGCACCCTTCGGGCATCTATTTTACGGTAAACGATCAGGACAAATACGAGATAGTCAACATCGTAAAAAAGTTTGCCGACCTCGGGCTTACGTTCTACGCCACAAAGGGCACGGCCAACGTCATACGCAGTCTGGGCATAGAGTGCACGGAGGTGGCAAGGCTCTCTTCCAACGACGATATATTCAGGCTGATGGACGAGGGTAAGATAGATTACGTCGTTTACACGGGCAAGACGGACATGGAGTCGATTACCAACTATATTTCGCTCCATCATCACGCCATCCTGCTGGGCATAACGGTGCTCACCTCGCTCGACACGACGAACGCGCTCGCCGACTGCATCGCCGGCAGATACACTCAGTTCAACACCGAGCTCGTAGACATAAACCATCTGCGCAGGGAAAAGCTCAAGCTCAGTTTCTGCAAGATGCACAGCTGCGGCAACGATTATATATTCTTCAATAATTTCGACGACAAGATAACCTGCCCCGAGTCGCTTGCGATAAACTTTTCCGACAGGCACTACGGCATAGGCGCCGACGGCATCGTAATGATAGAAAAGTCGGATATCGCCGACTGCAAAATGAGGGTGTTCAACCGCGACGGCAGCGAGGGCGGCATGGCGGCCAATCCGCTGCGCTGCGTGGCAAAATACGTGTTCGACAAGCGCATCGTCAATTCCGAGAATATAAGCGTGGAAGTCTGCGGCGAGGCCAAAAAGCTTAAAGTCGTTTCCTTCAACGGCGTGGCAAGCTCCGTTTCGGCAGAGCTGGGCAAAGCCGTGTTCGAACCCGAGCTCGTGCCTGTCAAGTCCGATAAGGAAGTCGTATGCGAAGCTTTCAGCTTCGGCGGCAAAAAATACGACGTCACGGCGGTAAACGTGGGTAATTCGCATTGCGTCGTGTTCTGCGACAAGGTGGACGACGTTGATATGGACGCGCTCGGGCAGGCGGTGATAGCTTCCGGAGCGTTCCCCGAACTTGCTTACCTCGACTGCGTGCGCATAGTCAACGATCTCACGCTGAAAGTGCGCGTGTGGAACAAGGTGAACGGCGAAACGATGGCCTGCGGTACGTCCGCGGCTGCCGCCGTGGCTTCCGCCGTAAAGATGGGCAAGTGCGCGCGCGGCAACGTGATAACCGTCAAGCTGCGCGGCGGCGATCTGTTCGTAAAGACGGACGCCGAAGGCGTGCTCACCTTGGACGGCAGCGTAAAACAGTCATACGAAGGCGTGATAGAGATATAATGATATATTTTGACAATGCTGCGACGACCAGGCCGGAAGAAGCCGTGCTCGCGCGAGCGCAGCGTTACCTCGGAGAGCAATTTTATAATCCTTCCGCGTTATACGCGGAAGGATATGCTTTGCACCGCGAGCTGGAAGCCGCGCGGCGGGAGCTTGTTTCCTTTATAGCCGACGAAGACGAATATTGCGCCGTCGTCTCGTCCTGTGGGACGGAAGCGGACAACCACGCGGTGTTCTGCGGCGGAAGGCGCGGGAACGTCGTTACCACCATGGGCGAGCACGCCGCCGTATATGAGGCGGTGCAGGAGGCAGCAAGGCGGGGCGTAGAGGTAAGGTTTGCGCCCCTTGACGGCGGCGGAGCCGTGAACGTTGAAGAGCTGCTCAAGCTCGTGGACGACAAGACTTCGCTCGTTTCGGTCATCCACGTAAACAACGAAACGGGCGCGATAAACGATATCAATGCCGTCGCCGCAAAAGTCAAGGCCAAAAATCCGCGCGCACTGTTCCACTCGGACGGAGTGCAGGCTTACGGAAAGCTGCCGTTCAGGCTGAGCGGCAACGTGGATATGTATTCTGCGAGCGCGCACAAGATAGGCGGGCTTAAAGGCACAGGCATGCTCGTCAAAAGAAAAAAGCTCGTTTTACAGCCTTTTATCCGCGGTGGCGGTCAGGAGGGCGGGCTGCGCAGCGGCACGGAAAACGTTTTCGGGATAGCGGCGTTCGCATTGGCGGCGCGCATGCGTTATTCCGACGGCGCGGCGGAAAAAAATTACGCCGCGGTGCGTCGCGTGCAGCAAAAACTGTGGGGGCTTTTAGATAAGGAACTGTTCGTGCGCATCTCTCCGGAGAACGGTTCGCCTTATATACTTACGGTGGCGGCAAAGGGCGTGCGCGGCGAGACCATACTGCATATGTGCGACGACAGAGGACTCATCGTCGGCACGGGCTCGGCATGTTCTTCCAACGCTGCAAAAAAACATTCGCGCGTAATGCAGGCTTGCGGCGTCGGGCCGGAGCTTTTGGACGGCGTGCTCAGGATGAGCTTCAATATCCATAATACTGAAGACGAGGCGGAGCGTGCCGCCGCGATACTCAACGACGTCGTCAGAACTGACAGGGAATTAACCGACTGATATGGAAAAGGTAATAATCATCCGCTATGCGGAAATACATCTTAAAGGCAAGAACCGCGGTTTTTTCGAACGTATGTTCGTTGCCAACATGGAAAAATCGCTTAAAGGCATCCGCCACGAAATACGCAGGCGGAGCGGCAGATATCTCGTGGAAAATTTCGACGGGGCGGAGACGGACAGGATAGTCAAGAGACTGAAAAAGGTGTTCGGCGTACATTCGCTCAGCGTGGGCTTCAAGGTGCCTTCGGATATGGACGAGATCTATGCGGCGGCTCGGCTGGTGTGCGACGGCAGCGGTTCGTTCAAGGTTGAAACCCACCGCGCAGATAAAAAATTCCGCCTGACTTCGCCTGAGATAAGCGCGCAGATAGGCGGCAGGCTGCTTGACGGCGATCCCGCCCTTAAAGTGGACGTGCACGAACCCGACTTTGTTATAAATATAGATCTGCGCGAGGACGGCACTTCGCTCGTGTTCAACAAATTCATAAAGTGTGCAGACGGCATGCCCGTCGGCACGGCTGGGCGCGGGCTGTTGTTGCTTTCGGGCGGCATAGACAGTCCCGTTGCGGGGCATATGATAGCAAAGCGCGGAATGATGATAGACTGTCTGCACTTTCACAGCTATCCTTACACGAATATGCAGGCACGGCAGAAGGTGATGGATCTTGCGGGAGTGCTTTCGGAATATAACTGCGGCATAAAAGTTACGGTCATCTCAGTAAAACATATACAGGAGGAGATACACAAAAACTGCAACGGCGCTTACATGGTAACGCTTTTGCGCCGCTTTATGATGCGGCTTGCCGAGCGCCTTGCGTTAAATGACGGCGACCAATGCATCATAACGGGTGAAAGTCTTGGCCAGGTCGCCAGTCAGACGATAGAGGGAATGACGTCTTCGAACAGCGTCGTGGAAAAACTGCCCGTTCTGCGCCCGCTCTGCGGGTTCGACAAGAACGAAATAATCGAGCGCAGCCGCAATATAGGCGCTTACGACATTTCCATCCGTCCGTACGAAGATTGCTGCACGGTGTTTTTACCCGATTATCCCATAATAAAGCCCAAACTTGCCGACGTGCTTGCCGAAGAAGCCAAGCTCGACGTAAAAGGGCTTTTGGACGAGGCTTTCGCAACGGCGGAGGTGACGGAGCTTTAAGCGGCGTTATCCGACAGAATGTTTCACGAAACGACGGAAATTTTTGCCGGGCGCATACAAAAATATAAATATCATCATAATGTTTCACGTTAAACGAAAGCGGCGGAAGATATTTCTTCCGCCGCTGTTTTCAGTCGTTCACCCAATCGCGGCGGACGATGTCCGGAGGCGTCTGCCGTGGCGAGCTTTCTGCCGAAAGGCAGATCTCAGGCAGGAAAATTTCGTCGCCGTAATATTTTTTGTCGCCGCCAGAATAGTAGGGTGTAACGGAATATGTCGCCTTGCCGTGCGGGACGTCCTCTGTGATTTGCTGCCAGGGACCTTCGTAAATCACGCTATCGCCGCTTTCGTCGCGTCTTTTTATTATATATGCGTAGTACTTTGTGTGACATAATTCAATAAAAACCTTGCCGTTTTGCGCTTTTATCTGCGGTTTTTTGATCGTCGGGTGTGAAAATCTTTCCGAACGTTCCGTTGGTTCGCAGCCGTAAAGCGTGCGTATCTTTATAACGGAAAGTTTTGGCGCAACGGGATCCGCAAGCACTATGCGGTTGTTTTTTGCGTATTCTTCGCCGTCTATCTCCGATTCCGTCGTGCCGCTCTCTCTGTCGAGGGCGGGCGGCGGACTGCACGCGTAAAGTTTGTCGAGCAGGCCGTTTATCACGTTGCAGCAGTCGCCGCCGGAGATCTTCAGCCGTTCGTTGTCCGCGCTGCCCAGCCACACGCCCATGCAGTCGGCAGAGGTGTAGGCTATGCAATACGCGTCCGTATTGCCCGTGGCGTTGCCGCACGTGCCCGTCTTTGCCGCAACGTCGTAGCCGCGGCCGCCCAGCCGCTTTGCGGTGCCGTCCGTCACCGCTTTGCACAGCATTTCGTTCGTAAGCGAAGCCGTCCCCTGCGAAAATACGGCTATCCTGCCGGCCGGCGCGCGGTAAAGCACGCTGCCGTCCTTTGCGGTCACCTCTTTTATGAACGCCGTGGGGGAGTATGCTCCCCCGCCGGCAAACGCACGGTACTTTTCGCACAGCTGCTCGAGCGTAAGGCCGCGGCTCATCCCGCCGAGTGCGAGCGCGAGGTTCTTGTCCTCTTCTTCGAGCGGTATGCCCAGCCTGCGCGCGTAATCTTCGGCTTTGGCAAGCGTAAGCGCGTTCAGTGTTTTTACGGCGGGTACGTTGTAGCTTTTTGCAAGCGCTTCCGCGGCGCTTATATAGCCGTGGAATTTCCCGTCGTGATTTGCCGGCGTATAACCCCCGAAATCCACCTTTTCGTCTGCTATTTTCGTTGCCGGGCAGATCAGCTTTTCCTCTATCGCCGGGGCGTAGACGAGCAGGGGTTTTATCGTTGAACCGGGCTGTCTTTTTGCCCCGCCTATGTCGCTGCGGTATGCCTTTACGCCGCCCTGCTGCGAGGTGACCACGGCGGCAAAGTCGCAGTCCGCCTCCGTGTCGTCTATCAACTTCTGCAGTTCTTTGTCGAGGTAGGTAACGACTTTTCCGCCGTCCAGGAGCCCGTAATGATCCAGCCCCAGCCTTTCGAGTTCGGCAAACACCGCCGAAATATAGTCTTCCGTGCCGTCTTCGCCTTTGCGCGGCGCGGCGTCGAGCCGCTCTTTCCGTGCGGAGCCGTATTCTTTTTCGTCTATAAAGCCGCAGTCGAGCATGGCTTTTAGCACGATGTCGCGCCGTTTAAGGCATTTTTCGGCGTCGTTGAAAGGCGAGTAATTGTTGGGCGAAGCGATAAGTCCCGCAAGCGCCGCGGACTGCGAAAGCGTGAGTTCTTCCGCCGGCACGCCGAAGTAAAAGCGGGCGGCGCCTTCGAGTCCGTAACAGTTGTGCCCGAAGTAGATGGTGTTCAGATACATTTCGAGTATCTCGTCCTTCGAATACCAGCGCTCGAGCGTCTTTGTCAGCTTTATTTCAGTCAGTTTGCGTTTTATCGTTTTGTCGCCCGTAAGATGGGTGTTCTTTATCAGCTGCTGGCTTATGGTGGAGGCGCCCTGGCTGAACGAGCGCGACGTCACGTCGGCAATAAGCGCCTTTATCATGCGCTTGTAATTCAGTCCGCGGTGCCTGTAAAACTCTCTGTCTTCGGATGCGATGAACGCGTTTACCGTGTATTCTTTCAGCTGTTTTACGCTAACGCTGCCGCGTTTTGCTTCCAGCGAAGCGTCCGCGATCTCGTCGCCGCGCGCGTCGCATACCGTTATCGTGCGCGAATAGTCGGTAAGCTTGCTTTCGTCGAGTTTTGCCCCCTTGCTAACGAGGGCGAACACCGCATAACCGGTCGCGGCGGCTATCGCGGCGACCGATGCCAGAGTCAGTATTATCCCGAGTAATTTTTTCATCCCGATTTAGTATGTATAAATTGAGTATTTTGTTGCA
Source organism: uncultured Clostridia bacterium (assembly GCA_944341315.1). GTDB lineage: Bacteria > Bacillota > Clostridia > Christensenellales > Borkfalkiaceae > Coproplasma. The sequence goes on along the minus strand of CALVLW010000084.1, from coordinate 671 downwards.
AATTTATTTGAAAAATTTTTGCCGAGATTATATAATTGATATTGCGATGGATAAAGGAAACAAGTATTATCACATAGTTACTTACGGCTGCCAGATGAACGTTCACGATTCCGAGAAGATCGCGGGCATGCTGTCTTCGCTCGGCTATTCCCGCTGCGACGACATCGAGCGGGCGGACGTGGTCGTCTTCAACACCTGCTGCATAAGGGAGAATGCCGAAAACCACGCTTACGGCAACATCGGTATGTTAAAAAAGCTCAAAGCCGCCCGCCGCGACATGATCGTTGCCGTCGGCGGCTGCCTTCCGCAGCAGATAGGCAAGGCGGAGCTGCTGCATAAAAAGTTCCCGTATGTGGACATAATCTTCGGCACGCACAATCTTTGCAGGCTAAAAGATTACATAGCGGAAAAACAGGGGCGCAAAAAGCCGGTAATAGAGATCCTTCCGGAAGGAAACGGCGTCGAAAACGGCGAAGAGCCGCTCCGCACGAGTTATCCCAACGCGTGGGTAAACATAATGTACGGCTGCAACAATTTCTGCAGTTACTGCATCGTGCCGTACGTGCGCGGCAGAGAGCGCAGCAGACGCTCGGAAAACGTCATCGCGGAGGCGCGTTCGCTCGTGGGCGAGGGGTATAAGGAGCTCACCCTGCTCGGGCAGAACGTCAATT
>CALVLW010000083.1 GCA_944341315.1 uncultured Clostridia bacterium | reverse complement strand
TAACGCTCTCTTCGCTGCCGTCGCAGAAAAAGGACGCCGTGGCGGAGGAGCTGCGCCTGCGCGTCAACGGTCTGTGCGACCGCATCCTTGCCGGCGAATTCGACGATAAAAAATAATTTTCCGTGCGCCGCGGCTCTGCCGCGGCGCACTTTTACGTTTTTGTAAGGATCGGCCGTTGCAAACGCGGCTGAGGTGTGATATAATGGATCCGTAAAAAGGTGACGGCAATGAACAATAATCACGATCCCGAACAAAAATTGCGCAACTCGGCGGCAAAGTTCATAGCCGCGGGCGTGTGCCTCGCATTTTCCGTGCTGCTGTTCATACTCGTGTGGTGCGTGCACGCAAGCGTGCTCATGGCGTTTTCGGCTATGTTCCTGTGCGTCGCTGCCGCGCTCGCGCTGTGCGGCGCGGGCGACCTGCTCTCCGTCCGCACTCCGCCCCGCACGATAAAACCCGCCGCGGCGCTCGCGCTCGACCTTGCGTGCCTGCCCTGCCTGCTCATAGGCGTCGTGCTGCTCTTGGGCGGCGGTCTGTTGCAGTGGCTGGCGCTCGTATTTCTGATAGGAGCGGTCGCCTGCCCCGTGGGCGGCATGGCGCTCGCCGTTTACTGCCTTACGCTCGGCAAGGCTAAGACGGGCGGATGGGGCGTCGGGCTTGCGATAGCCGCTGTAGCGCTGCCCGTAATTGCGGTGGCGGTGCTCATTCCCCTTTACAGCGCGGGCGTGTTCGTCATCGCGCTTATGTGAGGCGGCAATGGATACGAAAAAGTCTTTCCCGATGATTCTGTGCGCGCGCATACTCGTAACGCTCGCCGCGTGGGCGGGCGCGGTCGCGCTGCTGTGGAAGTTCGAATACCTCTCGCAGTGGACGCAGGTAGATAACCTCCTCGGCGCACTGCCCGCCGCTCTTGTGGTCGTGGGTGCGGCGTGCGTGACCGCGCTCGCGTGGATAAGGTACTCAAAGCGCGCCGCGCCCGTCGCCGTGTTCCTTGCGGCGATCGTCGCAACGTCCGCCGCGCTCTTCCCTACGGCGCTGCGCTGCGATTGGTGGATAAAAGGGCAGACGACCTATGCGGGCGATTCGCCCGACCTGACGCTGTACGAACCCTTCCGCGAGGACACTCTCGCCGCTTCCCTCAACGAAGAGCCTGCACTCCGCCTTTCGGCGGACCTCCCCGCGCTCGACGGCGCCACCGCTCTCTATCCGCTCTATTCGGCGTTCGTGCGCGCCGTTTACGACGAGCAGGCGTATTCTCCCGAAAAGGCGGTATGCACCAACACCGCGGGGGCTTACCGCGCGATAATTTCCGGCGCCGCCGACGTTATATTCGTCGCGGCTCCCTCGGCAAGCCAGCGCAAAGCGGCGGAGGAGGCGGGCGCCGACCTCGTGTTCACTCCCATAGGCAGGGAGGCGTTCGTGTTCGTCGCCGGCAAAACCAATCCCGTGCAAAACCTTACGCGGCAGCAGATATACAATATTTACTCGGGCAAAACGGCGCGCTGGTCAACGCTCGGCTGGAAGGAGGGCGGCGAGATAATAGCTTTCCGCAGGCCGGAAACTTCCGGCAGCGAATCGGGGCTCGTAAACCTCGTGATGCGCGGCAGACAGGTAGCCGCCCCGCGCCCTCTCCCCGACAAAAGCCTCGTGGGCACAAACAGTCTGATGAAGCAGGTCGCCGTGCGGTATAACGGCGTGCAGCCCGCGCTCGGCTATTCTTACAGGTACTTCGCGCAGACGATGTACGCAAATCCCGAAACCAAGCTGCTCTCCGTGGACGGGTTCGCTCCCACGGAAGAAAATATCCGCAGCGGCGGCTATCCGTTCGTGGGCAAGATCTACGCCGTAACGCGCGGCGCCCCGCAGGGCAACGCAAAGCTGCTCGTGGAATGGATACTCTCCCCGCAGGGGCAGTCCCTCGTAAAAAGCACGGGTTATACCCCGCTTTAAGCCCTCCGCAAAAAAAATTTTGCCGGGAGGGCAAATTTATTTTGGTAAAATATTGATTATAATTCCGATTTGTGTTACAATGGCTTTCGGAAAGCAAATCAAAACGGAGGAACACAAAATGCAGTATTCAAAAGACGTTGAAAATATGATTTGTGTTGCCAAGGGCGTGTCCGGCAGGTTCGAACACGGTCCCGCACCCATTCCCGAAGAAGGGCAGTGGATACAGGCAAAAGAAATCAAGGATATCAAAGGTCTTACCCACGGCGTAGGCTGGTGCGCACCCCAGCAGGGCGCGTGCAAGCTCACGCTCAATATCAAGGACGGCGTTATCGAAGAAGCTCTCGTCGAAACTCTCGGCTGCTCTGGCATGACGCATTCCGCGGCAATGGCCGCCGAGATCCTTCCCGGCAAGACCATTCTCGAAGCGCTCAACACCGACCTCGTGTGCGACGCCATCAACACCGCCATGCGCGAACTCTTCCTGCAGATAGCTTACGGCAGGTCGCAGTCCGCGTTCTCCGAAGGCGGCCTCGTTATCGGCGCCGGCCTCGAAGACCTCGGCAAAGGCCTTCGTTCGCAGGTGGGCACCATGTACGGCACCAAATTAAAGGGCGTAAGGTATCTCGAAATGGCGGAGGGCTACGTCATCGCCATGGCGCTCGACAAGAACAACGAAGTATGCGGCTACAAGTTCGTGGCTCTCGGCAAGATGACCGACTTCATCAAAAAGGGCATGTCCCCCGCCGAAGCTTACGAAAAGGCTATCGGCACCTACGGCAGATACACCAAGGAACAGGGCGCCGTTAAGCATATCGACCCCAGAACGGACAAGGAGGTTGACTGAAAATGGCACTTTTTGAAGGATATGAAAGAAGGGAGGCCAAGATCCTCGCCACCCTCAAAGAATACGGCATAAACAGCATAGAGGAGTGCAGGGACATCTGCCTTTCCAAGGGCGTGGACTGCGACAAGATAGTCCGCGGCACCCAGCCCATCTGCTTCGAAAACGCGGTATGGGCTTACACCGTAGGCGCCGCGATAGCCATCAAAAAGGGCTGCAAAAAGGCTGTGGACGCCGCAACGGCTATAGGCGTAGGCCTGCAGAGCTTCTGCGTGCCCGGCTCCGTTGCCGAAAACAGAAAGGTCGGCCTCGGCCACGGCAATCTGGGCGCCATGCTCCTGCACGAAGACACCGACTGCTTCTGCTTCCTCGCCGGCCACGAATCTTTCGCCGCCGCAGAGGGCGCGATAAAGATAGCGGAAAACGCCAACAAGGTGCGCGTAAAGCCCCTCCGCGTTATCCTCAACGGCCTCGGCAAGGACGCCGCCTATATCATCTCCCGCATAAACGGTTTCACCTATTGCAGGACTCAGTTCGATCCCTACACCGAAACGGTAAAAGTGACCGACACGGTGGCCTTCTCCGAGGGCAGCAGGGCAAAGGTAAAGTGCTACGGCGCGGACAGCGTGCCCGAAGGCGTTGCCATAATGCAGATGGAAAACGTTTCCGTGTCCATCACCGGCAACTCCACCAACCCCACGCGTTTCCAGCATCCCGTTGCGGGCACCTACAAAAAGTGGTGCGTGGAAAACGGCAAAAAGTACTTCTCCGTTGCTTCCGGCGGCGGCACGGGGCGCACGCTCCATCCCGACAACATGGCAGCCGGCCCCGCAAGCTACGGCATGACCGACACCATGGGCAGGATGCATTCCGACGCGCAGTTCGCAGGTTCCTCCTCCGTACCCGCGCACGTCGAAATGATGGGCCTCATCGGTATGGGCAACAACCCCATGGTAGGCGCCACCGTTGCTGTGGCGGTAGCCGTGCAGGAAGGCATGTCCAGGTAATATAACGCAAAGGCGGTGCGGCTGCGGGCGATCCCGCGGCCGCGCTTTTTTATAAATTCGTGTTTACCGCGCTCCGGCGCGTATTATAATTATAATGTATCGTTATGTTTTCAACGCAAGGTGATCTATGCTCTGTCAACGCTGCAAAAAAAATCAGGCGACCATGATATCGCAGGTGCCGCTCAACGGCGAAAAGGTGGGCTACGCGCTGTGCGCAAGCTGCTATGCCGAAATGTTCGGCTCGATAAATTCCGCCAATTCCGACATAATGGCGGGGCTGCTCGGCCAGCCGCAGCGCAAGCGGCTGCACACCTGCCCCGTCTGCGGCATGGCGTATTCTGAATTCGAGCGCACCGGCCTCTTGGGCTGCGCTGCGTGTTACGACGTTTTCAAAGAAGAGCTGATGCCTTACGTAAGGCGCATCCAGGGCAAGACGGAGCACGTGGGCAAAGTCGGCCTCAACGTTGGCGAGCAGGAGCTCACGCGCACCCTTTCGCGCCTGCAGGAGGAACTCGAACAGGCCGTGCGCGACGGAAAGTACGCCGTTGCCGCGCGCATAAACGACAGGATCTCCGACGTGCGCAAGCGCATGGCTTCCGGGGAGGGCAAAAAATGAGCGATATTTCCCGCGGGACGCTCGTGTCCACCCGCATAAGGCTGGCGCGCAATCTGCAGGGTTACCCGTTTCCCTCGCACCTTAAAAGCGAAAAGCAGGCAAAGGAGATAATAAGGCTGGTCTCTTCCGGGTTGAACCGGCTCGACGACTTCGTGCTCAGATATATGGACGCTGTAACGCAGCGCGACGCCGATTCGTTAAAGGAAAACCACCTCATCAGCCCCGCCCTGATAGAAAACAAGCGCTTTTCGGCGGTGCTGATAAACGGCGACCGCAGTATCTCCGTGATGATAAACGAAGAAGACCACCTGCGCGAACAGTGCATATTAAAGGGCATGTGCCTGCGGCAGGCGTATCGGCGCCTTTCGGAGATAGACGGCAAGATAAACCGCTCCATAAAGTTTGCTTACGACGAGCAGCTCGGCTATCTTACCGCCTGCCCCACCAATCTCGGCACGGGGCTGCGCGCCTCGGTCATGCTCTTTCTTCCCGCCATAACCATCAACGGCGCCATGCGCGAGGTGGTCAGGATAATCTCCCGTCTGGGACTGACCGTGCGCGGCATATACGGCGAGGGCAGCGAGGCGGAGGGATATATGTATCAGGTCAGCAACGAGGTCACTCTGGGCGTCAGCGAAGACGAGATCATCTCGCAGGTGGAGGACGTCGCCCGCAAGATATGCCAGCTGGAGGGCGCCGAACGCGAAAAACTGCTGCACGGCAAGCTGGGGCTTGCGGTAAAGGACAAGTGCATGCGCGCCTACGGCACGGCCACCAACTGCGCGATACTCACCTCAGGCGAGCTTGCGTCGCTTGCCGCAGACATAAAGCTGGGCGCGTGCCTCGGCCACTTTTGCATAAATTCGCTCGAAGAGCTGGACGATATAGTTTCGCGCATGCAGCCGTGCAACATACTTTCCGCGGCGGGCTCGCGCCTGACTGCCGAAGAGCGCGACGTTTACCGTGCGGAATACGTGTGCGAACACGTTGCAAAACTTGTAGAAGACAGGCATTGAACGGCATATATGCCGCAACCAATGCGTTTTTAACGGTAATTTTTCAGCCGTAAGGAGGAACCTGCATGAAGGATTTCAGCAAATTTACGACCAATCTCCGTTCCGTTATAGAAAAATCCGAAAACGCCGCCCAGGTGTTCGGGACGAGCTATATAGGCAGCGAGCACATAGTGTTCGCCATGCTCAACACGCCCGACTGCACCGCGTGCAAGGTCATGGCGGCGTGCGGCGTGGAAGAGCCGGTGTTCAGGGCGTATTTCGCGCATTCCATAGACGAAAATTCCATAATAAAGGGTTTTACTCCCCGCACCAAACACATGCTCGACCAGGCGGTGGAGGTGGCGGTAAAGCTGGGCGGCGACAACGCGCTTGCCGGCACCGAGCATATGCTTTACGCCGTCATGGCGGATCCCAACTGCCTTGCCGCGCGCATCTTCCGCGCGCTCGGCGTAAACATCACCCGCCTCATCTCGCGGCTGGAAGTCGTGCTGCACGAGGGCTTCAACGAGGACAAGGAGGAGATCTCCGGCGATCCGTTCGAATCGCTCATATCCAAGTTTGCCGAACAGCAGCGCCCCGGCGCCCATACCGAGCGCAAGGCGGACGCACTCGGCGGCGAAATAGAAAAGTACGGCGTCAACCTCACGCAAAGGGCGCGCGAGGGCAAGATAGATCCCGTCATAGGCCGCAAAAAGGAGATAGACAAGATAATACAGGTGCTCTCCCGCCGCACGAAAAACAACCCCGTGCTGATAGGCGAGCCGGGCGTGGGCAAGTCCGCGGTCGTGGAGGGGCTCGCCCAGGCGATCGTAAACAATCAGGTGCCCGACCTGCTCAAAAACAAAACGGTATTTTCGCTCGACCTTGCAAGCATGGTGGCGGGCTCCAAATACCGCGGCGACTTCGAAGAGCGCCTTAAAAACGCCATAAACGAAGTAAAGAACAACGGCAACGTGATCCTGTTCATAGACGAAATACATCAGATAGTGGGCGCGGGCGCCACGAGCGACGGCAGCCTCGACGCAGCCAACATCTTAAAGCCCATGCTCGCCCGCGGCGAATTGCAGACGATAGGCGCCACCACGCTGGAAGAGTACCGCAAGTATATCGAAAAGGACGCCGCGCTCGAACGCCGCTTCACACCGGTGCAGGTGGAGGAGCCCTCGGTCGAAGACACGGTGGAGATACTCCGCGGCCTGCGCGACAAGTACGAGGCGCACCACAAAGTGGTCATCACGGACGAGGCGATAATCGCCGCCGCCACGCTCTCCGACAGGTACATCACCGACAGGTACCTGCCCGACAAGGCCATCGACCTCATAGACGAAGCCGCGTCCCGCGCCCGCCTCGACAGCTACAACGCTCCTGAAGAGGTAAAGGAGCTCGAAGAAAAGCTCAAGCGCCTCAACGCCGAAAAGAACAAGGCGGCAAAGGACGAAAATTACGCTCAGGCACAAAAGCTGCTCGACGAGATCACCGCCGTGCAGCAGCAGATAGCTTCCGCGCGCAAGGATTGGCGCGGCGGAGCGAACACCAGCGGCAACGCCCCCTCCATAGGCTCCAACGAGATAGCCGACATAGTAAGCGGCTGGACGGGCGTGCCCGTCACCAAGCTCACCGAGCAGGAGAGCGAAAAGCTGCTGCACCTCGAAGATAACCTGCACAAGCGCATAATCGGGCAGGACGAGGCCGTTTCGGCCGTTTCGCGCGCCATACGCAGGGCAAGGGCGGGGCTGAACGAACCCAACAAACCCATAGGTTCTTTCATCTTCGTCGGTCCGACGGGCGTGGGCAAGACCGACCTTGCCAAGGCGCTTGCCGAATGCATGTTCGGCGACGAAAAGCTGATGATCAGGCTGGATATGTCGGAGTATATGGAAAAGCACACCGTCTCCAAGCTGATCGGCGCGCCCCCGGGTTACGTCGGTTACGACGAGAACGCGGGCGGGCAGCTCACCGAAAAAATAAGGCGCAAGCCTTACAGCGTGGTGTTGTTCGACGAGATAGAAAAAGCTCATCCCGACGTATTCAACGTGCTGCTGCAGATACTCGACGACGGCCGCCTTACGGACAGCAAGGGCAGAGTGATAAATTTCAAGAACACGATAATAATAATGACGTCCAACGTGGGCGCCGGGCAGATAAAAAAGATGGCCAATTTCGGCTTCCGCTCGGACGATAACGACGGCTACTCGGACATGCGCGAAAGCATAACGAGCGCGCTGCGCGAACAGTTCAAGCCGGAATTTCTCAACAGGCTGGATGACGTGATAATCTTCCGTAAACTCACGCGCGAAGAGCAGGGCGAGATATGCGGCAAGATGATCGAAGGCCTTGCAAAGCGACTTTCGCTGCGCAGCATAAAGCTGTGCATAACGCCCGCCGCAATGGATAAGCTGCTCTTGGAAGGTTACAGCGAAGAATACGGCGCGCGCCCCATGCGCAGGGTGGTGCAGAAACGCATAGAGGACAGATTGTCCGACGAGATCCTGGAGGGCAGGATACTCCCCGGCGAGCGCGTGACCGTGGATCTGAACAAGGAGGGGGAGTATTCCTTCCGTTCGGAGACCATCGGCAACTGACGGCTTTTCGTTCCGCAGGCCGCGGCTTTTGCCGCAGCCTGCTTTAACGTTTTTGCGATGCGCGGGCGGGCAAGCCCGCAAAGGACGGGCGAATGGGCTTTCATACTTTGTTTTTCAAAGTTATAGACGGTGTGTATTACCGCAGGCAGAACTGCCGTAAAGAGACTCGGTTCAAAGATATGGACTTCATTGTCGAACGCGGCGTGGTTTACGACGCGGCGGAAGCGGACGTATGCCGACTCGACGTCCTGCGCCCGCGCGGCGGCGGAAAGCTGCCGGTGATGTTCTATATCCACGGCGGCGGGTTCGAGGCGGGCGGCAGGCGCTGCCGCGCCGCGCTTTCGCGCTGGGTTGCCTCGCTCGGCTACGCCGTGGTCTGCGTCGATTACGGCCTGGCGCCGCGGTATAAGTTCCCCGAGCCCCATATCCAGCTGTGCTCCGCCCTTGCCTGGGTGCGTGACAACGCCGACGGGTTCGGGTTCGACCTCTCGCGCGTGGCGTGCGGGGGCGACAGTGCGGGCGCTTACTTTGCCGCCGCCCTTGCGTGCATCGCGGACGACGCCGGCCTGCAGGCAAAGCTCGGCGTCGCGCCGGCGTTAAAGTTCGGCGCCCTCGTTCTGAACTGCGGCGTGTACGATATGGTAAAGCTGGCGCGCAGCAAAATGATCTTCCGCCTGGGGAAACATATTTTCCGCGACGTAACGGGTGTCCCGCACGAAGACGCCGGCAGCTTTGCCTTTAACGAGCTGCTCCGCATCCCCGAACTCGTTACGCCGTCCTTTCCGCAGACGTTCGTAATGTACGCGCGGCGCGACACGCTGTGCGTCGGGCAGACGGAGGAGCTGCTGCCCGCGCTCCAAAAAAACGGCGTGCCTGCAGAGGTGTTCCGCGCGGACGGCAAGGGCAGCGACCATTGCTTTTCGCTGATGTGGCGCGGCGCGGACGCGCGCCGCGGCAACGCCTTGCTGGCGGACTTCCTTTTGCGGTTCGCGCGCGGCGGCGCTCCGTCCCCGCGTTAGTGTAGTAAAAGCGCCCGCATACAATATATTGTGGTTGTAAAAAAATAACAAAACAAAATATCGGCAAAATCCTTGACTTATGTCCGGACTGCTGATATAATCGTATCGTAAAGTCAAAGCGCGCCGCAACTGACGAATAGCGGATCCACCGCATGGAACGGCGCGCCTCAGTGTATGTCGTTCGTCTGGGCAGTCTTTTATACCGAAAGGTATCGGCCTGCCCTTTTTTAATGCGGTCCAAGGAGTCGTTATGCAGGGGAGGATACATTCATTCGAAAGTTTCGGCACGGTAGACGGCCCCGGCATCCGCTACGTGATATTCATGCAGGGCTGCCCGCTGCGGTGCAAATACTGCCACAATCCGGACAGCTGGGACGTGCGCAGCGGCAGTTCTTATTCCGCCGAAGAGGTGGCAAGGGGCGCGCTGCGCTATAAAAATTATTGGCGGGGCGGCGGAGGAGTTACCGTTTCGGGCGGCGAACCGCTGTTGCAGGCGGATTTCGTTACGGAGCTCTTTTCCGTATTGAAGCGGAGCGGCGTGCACACCGCCGTCGACACGTCGGGCGTCACCTTCGATCCGGCAAACGAAAAAAGCCTGCAAAAGCACGCAAAACTTCTCGAATATACCGACCTGTTCCTTTTGGATATCAAGCACATAGACGGCGACGGGTGCAGGCGGCTCACGGGCGCCGACAACGAAAACGAGCTGGCGTTCGCGCGGTTCCTTTCGGACAACGGCAAGGATATCTGGATAAGGCAGGTGCTCGTGCCGGGCATCACCGACGGCGAGGACTATTTAAGGCGCACGCGCGCTTTCATAGACACTCTTAAAACCGTGCGCAGGGTAGAGGTGCTGCCCTACCACACCATGGGCGAGGTCAAGTATAAAAACATGGGCATCCCCTATCCTCTCGCCGGAGTAAAGCCCCCGGACGAACGTTCCGTAAGGTTCGCCAAAGACGTGCTCGGTGCGGACTGAACTTGAATTGCCCCGCACATATGTGCCGTTCAATGGCGTAAAAGGTAAAAAAAATGCAAAAGATATTTTCACAAAAAGGCGTGTGCCTCGTGGAGATCGGCGGTTCTTCCTGCGCAGGCTGCCATCAGCTGATGCCCGCCGCAAGGCAGGCGGCAAACAGGTTCGGCATACCGTTTTATTACTTCGACGCCGAGGAGGCGGAAGAACTGATAAAGCGGTGGAACGTTGCAAAACTGCCCGCTCTCTTTCTTGCCGACGGGGGCGTGCCGTTTGCCGAAGCTTACGGCTATCAGCCGCAGGAAATACTCGAATTGTGGACAGAATACAAATTACAGGAGCACAGAGATGGAAAATGAAAAGATGCGCCCCGAGTGGGAGGGCTTTGTTCCCGGCAGATGGAACGACGACGAGGTGAACGTTCGCGACTTCATACAGCGCAACTACACCCCTTACGAGGGCGACGGCAGCTTTCTTGCGCCCGCGACCGACGCGACCAAGACGCTGTGGAACGATATACTCAGACTTTCCGAGGAGGAGCGCAAGGCGGGCGGCGTGCTCAAAGCCGACACCGCCGTCGTTTCCACGCTCACTTCGCACGGGCCCGGCTATATAGACAAAAAGCTCGAAAAGATCGTCGGTTTGCAGACGGACGAGCCGTTCAAGCGTTCGCTGCAACCTTTCGGCGGTATAAAGATGGCGGAACAGGCGCTCAATATGTACGGCTATCAGATAGCGCCCGAACTCAAAGAGATATTTACCAAATACCGCAAGACTCACAACGACGGCGTTTACGACGTCTATACTCCCGAAATGCGGCTTGCCCGCCGCGCGCACATACTCACCGGCCTGCCCGATACTTACGGCAGGGGCAGGATAGTGGGCGATTACCGCCGCGTGGCGCTTTACGGCACTGACTATCTCGTGGCGTGCAAGGAGCGCGACAAGGCAAACATATGCGGCGACATGACGCCGGACAAGGTGCGCGACCGCGAGGAGCTCGCCGATCAGATAAAGGCGCTCAAAAATCTCGCCGCAATGGCGGCGGGATACGGCATGGACATAACCCGTCCGGCCGCCAACGCGCAGGAGGCGGTGCAGTGGCTCTACTTCGGCTATCTCGGCGCGGTAAAGGAACAGAACGGCGCCGCGATGTCCATCGGCCGCAACTCCACCTTTCTCGACATATATATCGAGCGCGACTTAAAGCGCGGCGCCATCACGGAAGAGCAGGCGCAGGAGATCGTCGACCAGTTCATAATGAAGCTGCGCATAGTAAAGTTCATGCGCATCAAGGAATATAACGAGCTGTTCTCCGGCGATCCCACCTGGGTAACGGAATCGATAGGCGGCATGGGCGTGGACGGCAGAACGCTCGTGACCAAAAACTCCTTCCGCGTGCTGCACACGCTGGAAAACCTCGGCCCCGCGCCCGAACCCAACCTTACTGTGCTGTGGTCCACGAGGCTGCCCGCAAACTTCAAGCGTTACTGCGCGGGCATATCCATCAAGACTTCCGCCATACAGTACGAAAACGACGACCTTATGCGCCCGGAGATGGGCGACGACTATTGCATCGCCTGCTGCGTAAGCTGTATGCGCGTCGGCAAGGACATGCAGTTCTTCGGCGCCCGCGCCAATCTTGCAAAGTGCCTTCTGTATGCGCTCAACGGCGGCACGGACGAGCTGCTCAAAGACAGGGCCACGGGCAAGCCCCTTCAGGTCTCCCCCCGTTTCATGCCCGTGCTCGGCGACGGCCCGCTCGACTTCGACGATGTTATGCAAAAGTACGAACAGATGATGGATTGGCTGGCGGGGCTTTACGTCAACACGCTCAACGTCATCCATTATATGCACGACAAGTATTGCTACGAAGCTCTGGAAATGGCGCTGCACGACACGGAGGTGCGCAGGTTCTTCGCCACGGGCGTGGCCGGTCTTTCGTGCGCGGCCGATTCGCTTTCGGCGATAAAGTACGCAAAGGTATATCCCGTACGTAACGAAGAGGGCGTGATCACCGACTTTAAGATAGAGGGCGATTATCCCAAATACGGCAACAACGACGACCGCGCCGACGAGCTTGCCGTGTGGCTGGTAAGGACTTTCATGACCAAGATAAAGAGCCACGCGACTTACAGGCAGAGCGTGCCCACCATGTCCGTGCTCACCATAACGTCCAACGTGGTGTACGGCAAAAACACGGGCAACACGCCCGACGGCAGAAGGGCGGGCCAGCCGCTCGCGCCGGGCGCCAACCCCATGCACGGCAGGGACAAAAACGGCGCGCTCGCTTCGCTCGAATCGGTGGCAAAACTGCCTTACGAATACTCGCGCGACGGCATATCCAACACTTTCTCCGTCACGCCCGGTTCGCTCGGCAAAAATTAAAATAAAGGAGTACTCTCATGGAAAAGAAGTCCGAAAGGATAGACAACCTCGTAAATATGATAGACGGCTACGTCGAAGACGGCGGCCATCACCTCAACGTAAACGTGTTCAACCGCGACACGCTGCTCGACGCGCAGGCCCATCCCGAAAAATATCCGCAGCTCACCGTAAGGGTGTCCGGCTATGCGGTAAACTTCAACAAGCTCACCAAAGAGCAGCAGGACGACGTCATTTCGCGCACCATACACGAAAAACTGTAAACTGAAAGGCTCCGCCTGACTTTTCAGGCGGCAAAAAACGCGCCCGCGCGGCTCAAAGCCGCGCGGGCGCTTTCGCATTGTGATATTCAGCCGAGTTTTTCTCCGCAGTTTTCGCAGAATTCGCCGTCGGCGACCTCTGTTTTGCAATGCGGGCACACAGTTTTAATCGCTCCGCCGCAGTGCCGGCAGAACTTTGCTCCGTCCGTATTCGCCTTTCCGCAGTGCGGGCATACGTTCTTTCCGCCTGCGCGCGCCGCCGTCGCAACGGCGCTCACCGCGGGGGTTATTTCGCTCCCCGCTTCGTTTATCACGGGCACGGCCTCGTTTTTTACGTATTTGGCTATCTCCCGCCTGAACGCCGCCATGCATATCATCAGGCCCACGCCCAGCAGCGGCAGGCCGAGTATCGTCAGCCAGAACATCTGCGGCATTTCGCTTTTGTTGGTCGAGATAATCATATCGGCAAAGCCCGCAACGGTACATGCAAGCCCCGCCGCGGCGACTATCGGCCCGATTATCTTTAATATCAGCTTTGTTCTTTCGTGTTTTTTGTTCATACGCGCCTCCCGTAACATAATTATAAGCTACGGGCGCGGTTTTGTCAACGGTCAGTTTTTTATTCTTGCAAGCTCGGTGTTGTCCCTGTCGCGGTCGCGCAGGCTCTTTACGGGGTGGTCGGAGTCGGAATAGCGATAATCCCTGCCCAAAGCCTTTATCGCCTTTTCTATCACCAGGTGCGAGGGCGACTTGGCGCCGTCCTGCAAAAATTCCTTCTGGAACCCGAAGTAACGGTGCCCGTCGGGCAGCCCGTCGAGTTCGGAATACCCCTCGTCCTTCATCGTAAGCGTAACGGTGTCGCGCAGCACCTTTCTTATATATTCCTTGTTGGAGCCGAGCCTGAGCAGTTCGGGGAACTCGCCGTCGCAGCCGAGCACCTGCACGGGCAGCTTGCGCTCGTATTTTTTCAGCATCGCCGCGGCAAGTTTAAGGTGGCAGACCTCCATGCGGAAGTGCTCGCCCCAGATGCGTTTCAGATTGGCGTCGCTCTCGTCCTCGAAGCACGAATAATACAGCCAGCATTCGGTGTATTCGTGCAGCAGCCACATCTCCAGCCACGTGGCGTTGGGATCTTTCAGGCTCTCGTACTGCGTTACGTGCGCCTCTTCTATCATGCCTATCTCGGCGTACAGCCTGCGCCCGAGGTCGTTTTTATACCACTGCGCGATGTTCATATAATAATTCATCGTCTGCTGCTCGGCGGCGGTTATGGTGTTCACCGCAAGCTTGCTGTAAAGGTCTGCTGTCGCGCAGTCTATGTGCGGCTTTATCTCGTCTGCGGGATAGCGGTGTTCGGCAACGGTGGGGCGGCCGGGCATTATCTCCGTTAACTTCCCCACCAGCACGTCCGCGTCCGCGCCTTTGTCCGTTTTAAGCAGGTTGGCAAAGCGGTAAAGGTGGTCAAAGTCCTCCAAAAGCGCAAAGTTGAGCGCCTTTACGTTGTTCTCGTCCTTTTCGCGCACGGCAAGGCAGGCGGTAAGGTCTATCGCCAGCTGTTCGTAGGCGATGGTCGTTTCGAGTATGCTCTCGTTTATCGGCTTCAAGCAGCTTATGCGCTTTTGCTGCTGCTGTTCCTGCCTGCGCACCACGGCAAGCGCCTGCTTTATCTCCGGCACGTCGCAGTGCCGCGCGAACTGATGCATGAACCACGCCGATTCGAATTCCGTGCCGTTCATAAGTATCACGCGCGTCTTGGAATAGGGCGGCGTCTTGTCCTTGTTGTAGCTGCGCGGATACATCTTTTTCAGCGGTATAAAGTTGTTGTCGGGCGTTTTGCTTCGTTCCTTGAAAGGGTTCATAAAAAATACCTCCGCACAGATTTTTGCCCTTTCGCCGCGCTTTTAACCGCCGTATTTGCAAAAAGCGGCGCCGTGACTTTTCTGTTGAACGGTTATATGTACAAATAACGGATATTTTACATAGTTATATGTGTAATATAATATAAACGACCGCCGCGCGGTTTTTACGCCGCGCGGCGGTCCCGGTTCAGTCTATGGCGCAGAGTACGTGCTGCGCGTATTTTTTTGCTATGTTTACGCCCGTAACGCTCTCTATCCCGCCGAAAAACGCGTTGGAGTTCACCTCGCACAAGAGCGGCCCGTCTTTCGATAAAAGTATATCCGTCCCGCAGTAATCCAGCCCGAGCAGCTCCGCCGCCTTTTCGCAGACGCGCTTTGCTTCGTCCGGTATGGAGGCGGGCGTGCCCTTCCCGCCGAGCTCTATGTTCGAGCGGAAGTCTCCCTCGTTCCTGCGCTCCATTGCGGCAACGCATCTGCCGCCTATCGTTATCACGCGCAGGTCGCGCCCCGCGCTCTCGGATATATATCGCTGAAAGAGGTGGGGCAGCAGCTTCAGCTTTTCTTCGAGTTCTTCGAGCTGCTTTCTGTCGACCGCCCTGTAAACGCCCCTGCCGAGCGAGCCGTAGCTCTCCTTTACTATCATCGGATAGCCGAACGCGCGTTCGGCTGCGTCCAGAAGGGCGGCGGAGGGCGCGGCGTCCGCGTCGTAGCACAGCGGCGCGGGCAGGGTGTCGGGCACGGGTATGCCGTGTCCCGCCAGCGCGATAAAGGTGGTCATCTTGTCGTCGCACGCCTCCACGGCGGCGTGCCTGTCGAACAGCCGCATGCCCGCCTTTTCCAGCATCGCGGAAAGATACTTGTCCTTGTCCAGGTACACGCAGGCGTCGTATCCCGCAAGCGCTGCGGCAACGTTGCCGTTCTCTATGCGCGCGGCGGCCTGCCCGTTTTTTATCACGTCGGCGGCGGCCCCGAGTTTTGCAAACTCTTCTTTCAGCCGCGCGGATTGGTTAAGCGAGTGCGGGAGCCGCGAATAGGCGTTTATTATTATCGCTATGCGCTTCATTTTCTTCCGTTAAGCGTAAAGTTCAGCACGTCGCACGCGCCCTCGCCGTTGTAAGTGAGTTCCAGCGAGTGCACTCCGTCCGCAAGCGTGCAGGGGACGGAAAATTCCGTCCAGCCGTCGGCGGCGTGTATGGGCAGCTTTGCAAAGGGCTCGTCCGCGCCGTCGGCAAACATCTCTATGGCGCCCTCGCCGCCGCGCACGGTGGCGGAAACGCGTTCCAGATTTTTTATGTCGAAGTATCTGAACACCGCAACGCCTCCGCGCCGCAGGTTCTGGATGAACTGCCTGCCGTCTTCTTCGGTAATGCACGGGTGGGCGTGGTATTCCCATCTGCGCGCGGGCCCGTAGGCGCATTTGCACGCGCCCTCCGCGCTCCTCAAATGGCAGGCTATATACGCGGGGTATGTGCCGCTGCCTTCAAGCGGCCTGCCGTTCAGTCCGCAGCTCGTCATCTCCGCCTGCGCTATGCCGCCGTCGGGCGCCACGGTTATCCTTTCGGCGCAGCCCTGCCGCGTCTGCTCGTTTTTGTTGGTCTGCCGGTGATAGAATATGTACCATTGCCCGTTCACGCAGGCGAGCGAGCCGTGGTTGTTGCCCCAATACGTCTTTGCCTTGTCAGGCTCTCTGCCCGTGCCGAAGTCGCCGTTGGAAATTATCACGCCGCCAAAGCGGAACGGCCCATCGGGCGCGTCGCCCGTGGCGTACGCGAGCTCGTGACTGTTTATCGTGGAGTAAACAAAGTAATATTTGCCGTTTATCCTGCGCAGGGAGGAGGCCTCGTAAAATTCGTGCCCCTCGAATCCCGTGCCGGCGGAATTGCTTATGCCGGGCACGCTCGTCACGGGCGCGCCGTCCAGCGTAAGCATGTCGCTTTTCAGCTTCATTGCCTGTCCGCCGCAGCTCTTCACGTTTTTCAGTCCCTTGAGTTTCAGTCCTAATTTAACGGCGCCCGCCGGCGAAAATCCCGAATAAAGGTAAGTTATGCCGCTTTCGTCCGTATATACCGCGGGATCGAAGCACATAACGTCGCCGCGCGCCTTGCCGTAAGGCACGCCGTTCTCGTGTTTGACACAGCCTATCGGTTCGAACGGCCCGTCGGGCTGCGTGCTCTTTGCGACGCATATCCTGTTTTCGAACCCGAAGCAGAAGTAAAGGTAATAATTGCCGTCGGCGCCGCGCGTGCAGTCGGGCGCCCACATGCATTTCACGCCGCTCCTGTTCAGGGCGTTTTTTCTGGGGAGAGCGGTCTTTTTGCAGCTCCAGTCCGAAAGATCGCAAACGGGTGCCGACCACACCTCGTAATCGCCGGGGCAGAACCTGCCCGAACCGGGCTTGTCGTGGCTGCAATAAACGTACAGCCTGTCGCCGAATACGTGCGGTTCGCCGTCGGGGAAATATTTGCCTTCGGGAAGATAGGGATTGAACGCCTGTGTCTTCATAAAGTAATACCTTGCGCCGTAATGTCCGTTTTCAGTTGAGTTTTATCTTTGCCGCGCCGCCCACAAGCTCCAGGGTGAACGCCTTTTTGCCGCCCTGCTCGAGGTTTTTGAATACCGAGCTGGGGTTGCTGTAACCGTAAAGTTTGGGGTTGAAGTCGTTTTCCTTGCGGTATATCTCGTTCATGAACGCCGCAAAATGCATCCAGCCGTCCAGCCCCGCGTTGGAAAGCAGTATGTTTTTCGCTATCGCCGTCAGCCGCTGCTTTTTTGCCTCTTCGCCGTTCTCCGCGGGGCGTTCGGCGGTTTTGCCCTTCGCCTTTTTTGCGGGCTTCTGCTGTTTGCTTTCCGCCGCGGCAAGCAGTTCGTCTATCGGTATGAACCTGTCGCACGCCAGCCTGAACGACGTCGGCGTCTTTTTTTCGCCCGCGCCTATGACTATCATGTTGTCGTTGCGGAAGCGCATGGCAAGGTTGGTAAAGTCGCTGTCGCTCGTGGCAAGGCAAAAGCAGTCCACCTTTCCCTGATAAAGTATGTCCATCGCGTCTATTATCATCTTGGAATCGGTGGCGTTTTTGCCTCTGGTGAACGCCACCTGCTGTATCTGCTCGATGGAGTAATCCAGAAGCGCCTGTTTCCAGCCGTTCGCCTTGCGGTTGGTAAAGTCGCCGTAAAGCCTGCGGTACGTCACCTTGCCGTATTGGCTCAGCTCGTCGAGGATTATCGAAAAGTAGTCGCTGGAAATGTTGTCCGAATCTATCAGCAGCGCGATTATCCTGTCCTTTATTTCCATAAAGTCCCCCTTGAAAAATTACCTATATGATTTTAGCACACAATTTGCAAAATGGCAATCGGTTACGCGACTAATTTAAGCACCTGCGCGCATTCGGTTGACTGTCCGCCGCGCGCGTTGTATAATCGGATATGCCGAAGGCGCGGCGGAACGGCGCGCCGCACGGCAAAGGCGGACGATGAAAAAAAAGATACTTATGATAGCCACGGGCGGCACGATAGCTTCCAAAGAGACCGCGGGCGGGCTTGCCCCCGCAATATCCCCCGACGAATTGCTTTCGTGCGTGCCCGAAGTGGCGGAGGCGTGCAACGTGGAAACGGTGCAGCCGTTCAATCTCGACAGCACCGACGTTTACGCCCCGCACTGGCTGGAGATAGCTTCCATAATCGAGCGCAACTACTCGGCGTTCGACGGTTTCGTGGTAACGCACGGCACCGACACCATGGCCTACACCGCCGCGGCGCTCTCTTACCTCGTGCAGAACAGCGCCAAGCCCGTCGTGCTCACCGGTTCGCAGCGCTCGGTGTATTCCCGCGATACGGACGCGCGCCGCAACCTCTCGGACGCGTTTTTATACTGCGCCGACCGTTCGTCTTACGGCGTAAGGATAGTCTTCGACGGCAGCGTAATCCTCGGCACGCGCGCCAAAAAGACGCGCACGCGCAGCTTCAACGCCTTTTCCAGCATAGATTTCCCCGCCGTCGCCACCATGCGCGACGGCAGGCCGTACTGTTATATAAGCGGCCCGCGCCCCTCGGGCGAACCGCGCTTTTACCGCAAGCTCGACGGCAACGTCTTCGTGCTAAAAATGATCCCGGGACTGCGCGCGGACGTCTTCGATTACCTGTGCAAAAGCTGCGACGGGCTGATAATCGAATCTTTCGGTTCGGGCGGCATGCCCGATTACGGCGACGGCGCGTTTTTCGAAGGACTTTCGCGCTTTCTTTCGCTCGGCAAAACGGCGGTGCTCACCACCCAGGCGGAGCACGAGGGCAGTTCCATGGACAAATACGCCGTCGGCAGGAAACTCCGTTCGTGCGGCAGGATCACGGAGGCGGGCTGCATGACGCTCGAAGCCGCCGTCACCAAGCTGATGTGGGCGCTTTCGCTCGCCAGGGGGGAGGAGGCGGAAAAGCTCTTCCTTACCCCCGTCGAATACGACATATATTAAGCTCTTTCGCAACGGAAGGGGGCGGCAGCCTGCGGCTGCCGCCCCCAAAATTTTACACTATTTCGGCGCGCATGCGTTTGAGCGCGTTCTTTTCCAGGCGCGACACCTGCGCCTGCGAAATTCCCACCTGTCCGGATATCTCCGTCTGCGTCTTCCCCTCGAAATATCTCAGGTAAAGTATGTGCTTTTCGCGCTCGTCAAGTTTTTGCAGCGCCTCGTAAAGCGCCGCCTTTTCCGTCCACGTTTCGTCGTTGTTCTTTTCGTCCGATATCTGGTCCATCAGAAGCAGCGTGTCGCCCGCTTTGTTATATACGGGATCGTAAAGGGACACGGGATCGGATATCGCGTCCAGCGCGTACGCCACTTCGGAAACGGCTATGTTCATCTGCCGCGCTATCCTGTCGTAAGTCACGCAGTCCTCTTTTTCTTCGAGTTCTTCGCGCACTTTCAATATGCGGTAGGCGGTGTCGCGTATGGAGCGCGAAACGCGCAACGAGTTGCCGTCGCGCAGGTAGCGCTTTATCTCGCCGAGTATCATCGGCACGGCGTAGGTGGAAAATTTTACGCCCACCGACACGTCGAAGTTGTCTATCGCCTTTATCAGCCCCACGCATCCCGCCTGAAACACGTCGTCGGCGTTGGCGTTCTTCGCCCAGAACCGCTTTACGAGCGAAAGCACCAGCCGCATGTTGCCCACGATGAACTTTTCGCGCGCGGCGCCGTCGCCCGCTTTAAGTTTTGCCATAAGTTCGGTCTGTTCCTTTGCCGTAAGCAGCGGCAGCCCCGAGGTGTCCACGCCGCAAATATTTACCTTCTGAAGCATAAGCCCTCCTATGTAACCGCGGCATATATTAAGTATGCGGCGTACCGCGCCGTTTTATACGGAGGTATTTACCGCGCGCCGTCCGTCAATAAATTTTAATAAAAGAGTGCAAATAACCTTTGCAATGTGCTTATTTTATGTTATAATGTAACCGTGGACGCGCGCTCGCCGCACGTCAAACGGAAAGCGGAGGTATGGTTAAATGTTGACTGCCGATATAATAGTGCTTGCGGGTTCCGTCCTGTTCGCGCTCGTCGGCCTCATCGTCGGATTCGGCAAGGGGCTGAAATTTTTCACGAGCGGCATATTCGGTATAATAATTTCCGTGTTCGTGTGCTACGTAATATTCGGTTTCGTGCTCAATTGGGGCTTCGTGAGCGACCTGCTCGGCAAATTCAACGATTGGCTGCGCGAAAACGGCAGCGTTGGCACCTTCTTTGCCGATATCCACACGGATAAGATAGTGCTCGCGGTGGCGCTGTTCGTCGTGGTGCAGATAATCAGGATAATAATCGTAAAGATAATAAAGGGCATAGTCGAGATCAACATGCTCGGCTTTAAGATAGTCAACAGGATCCTCGGCGTAGCGTTCATGTTCGCGGTGGCGCTCGCGATACTTCTGGTGGTCTTCCAGATAGTGGCGTGGGTAGGCGGCGACACGGCGGCGGATTTCGCGGCAAAGCTCGACGGCAGCGTGTTCAGGCTGGACGATCTGTTCGCCAACAATCCGCTCAACTCCGTATTTTCAAAATAAGCCCGACGGGCGGCGCAGACGCGTCGCTCTTTTTTTGTAACCGGAAAGCTCTCCGCCGCATATAATATAACTGCGCGGCTTTGCGCGCGGGAGGTGTGCTTTGGAACTTACTTTTACGGAGCTGAAGCGGATGGACGTGGTCAGCGTGAGCGACGGCAGGAATCTCGGCAGGGTGTGCGACGCCGTGTTCGAATTTCCCGAAGGCAGGGTGCGCGGGTTCACCGTAACGGGCGGCAAGGGCTTCCGCCTTACCAGGCAGGAGCAGTTCATCCCGCTCGCCTCCGTGGTAAAGATAGGCGAGGACGTTATGATAGTAAAGGACTGCGTTCCCCGACCGCCGCACTGCCGCAAACCGCGCCCGTGCAAGGCCGAACTGTGCCGCGATCCCAACGAGGGCAGGCGCAGCTACGACGAATACGAATGAACTGCGCCCGCGGCACGCCGCGGGCGCTTTGCGCTTGTCAGAATATGTTTTCGGGCTTTATGACGTAATTTCCCGGCACCGTCTTTGCCATCTGCATTACTATTTCTAGGTTGGCGAGCGCCGCGGCGTAACTTCCGGTGTAAAGGCAGGCAAAGGCCTCGTTCAGCCGGTAATCCAGATAGGATATGTCGTTGTGCGGGATGAATACGTGCAGCTTGCTGCGCTTGTCCTCCCACATCGCGCGCACGGCGCGCGCGTCCTCCTGCGTGGCGGAGCCCGCTTCCGTCTTTTCGTAAAGTTCTTCCACCGCGCCGTAAAATTCTCCGAACTCGCCGCCCACGTATCTCTCCACGAACACGAAGAACACGGCGCACGCCGCAAGCACCGCGGCCGTAAGTATCACCGACCTCACCATCTGGCAGTGCCCTCCGCGTGCAGTATTTCGTAAGGCCTGCCCCGCCGCTGCAGATATATCCTGCCGTTGCCGTCCAGCGTCATCACGAGCACCTTTTTTGCCGCGGTGTTCCGCTCTTTAAGCATTCCGTCCAGCCTTTCGCGCGTAAGCCCACTCTGTTCAAGGTTGTGCTCGTTCACCTTTCCGCCGTCTATCAGCGTTACGGCAAGCGAGGCGCCCTTTTCCTTTTTGCCCAGCGCGGAAAAGCTGCCGTTTGCTTCGTACAGCCCGTAATATACGTCGTCCAGGTTAAAGTAACCCGCCGCGCGCATGCTCTCTATAAGGTCGCTCACTTCGAGGTTGTTCTTTTTAAGCTGATATTCGTCTATGCCCTGCCTGTTTATCACCACCGAAGGCCGCCCGCAGATCACCGTTTTAAGCGGCTTTATCCACAGGTTCAGCAGCCACACGAGCTGGTGCAGCACGAACATTGCGGCTATCGATATCACGCCGTACATCAGCGGGACGGAGGTGTCCGCCATCGGGATGCAGGCAAGCTCTGCTATCAGCAGCGTTATAACGAGTTCAAAGGGCTGCATCTCGCCTATCTGGCTCTTGCCCATCAGCCGCATGACGGCAAGCAGCGCCAGGAATATGACAGCAGTCCTGACAAAAATCAGCGCCATATAATAAGTATCCGCCAAAACGTGCGCAATATTCTTGCAAAAATCTCCCGTCGGTGTTATAATGCATTAAAAATGCACAGTCGCGTTAAGTGTTACCGGCGGGGACCGGTAAACGAAAGGTAAAACCTGCGGTGCCTGCGCGTCCCACGAGCTTAATCCAGGGCGCAGTTTCTGCGCTCTTTTGTTTTTGCAAGGGCGCCGCACGGTCTTTTACGGCTGTCGGGGTTTTTTTATGCCTTTCAATACGGTAGCGGAAAAAATAACCGATATGCGCGCGCAGGGTATGAAGTTCGGCACGGAGCGCACCCGCGCCCTGCTCGACAAGCTCGGCTCGCCGGACGGATCGCTCAAGATCGTCCACGTTTCCGGCACCAACGCCAAGGGCTCCGTGTGCGAATACCTCACGCAGATACTGCTCGCCGCCGGCGCGCGCACGGGCACTTACACCACGCCGGAGGTGTTTTCGTTTTACGACCAGTTCCGCGTGTGCGGCAGGCAGGATAAAGCGCTTGCCGACGAGTGCCTGGCGCTTGCGGACGAAGCGGCGGAAAAAATGGAGGATAAACCCACCGCCTACGAACGGCAGACCGCCGCCGCGTTCCTCATGTTCGCAAAGGCAGGCTGCGAATACGCCGTTACGGAATGTTGCATGGGCGGCACGCTGGACACAACCAACGCCGTCCGCAAAAAGGTGATGGCGGCGGTAACTTCCGTCTCGCTCGAACACACGGCGTTCCTCGGCGACACGCTGCAAGAGATAGCCGCCCACAAGGCGGGGATAATAAGCGACTGCCCGGCGGTCGTTTCGCGGTGCGTGCCGCAGGAGGTAAGGGACGTTTTCTTTGCCCGCGGCGCGGTGCTCTCCCTCGACGCCGAAGATATAGCGGAGGGGGAAGAGGGCACGCGCTTTACCTGCGGCGGAGTGCGTTATTTCACGCATATGCAGGGGTGTATGCAGCCTTACAACGCCGCCGTCGCAATAACGGCGGCGCAGATGCTGGGCATAGACGGGGCAAGCATAAAGGCGGGCGTTGCGCGCGCCTTTGCGCCCGGCAGGCTGCAGATCTGCGCGGTCGGGGAGCGGCGCTATATCCTGGACGGCGCCCACAATCCCGAAAGTTTCCTGCCGCTTGCTCGGCTGCTCGCAACGCGCTACGAGGGCAGGAGCAGAACGATAATCTACGGCTGCCTGCGCGACAAGGACGCAGATTCCTCGCTCGCGGCGCTTTCGGGCTGCGCAGACCGCGCGATAGCCGTTTCGCCGCCCGGTTACAGGGCAATGGAACGGGAAAAGATATTAAAAGCGTGCCGTGCGGCTTTCGGAAACGCCTGCGCGGCAGACGGCGTAAGTGCCGCGCTGGACGGCGCGGACGGCGAAGTGGTGGCGGTGTGCGGATCGTTCACGCTTTTGAAGGAGGCTGAAGAATGGATAGAGAAAAAGCTGTCAAAGCGGTAAGGGACTTCCTTGCCGCCTGCGGCGAAGACGCAGAGCGCGAAGGGCTCAAAGATACCCCCGCCCGCGTGGCGGATATGTTTGCCGAGCTGCTCGCCGGCAACGGGCAGAGCGCGGAAGAGCACCTTTCAAAGAGCTTTGCCGTTCAGTCGGACGGCATGGTGCTCGAAAAGGACATAACCTTTTCCTCCACGTGCGAACATCACCTCATGCCCTTTTTCGGCAGGATGGCGATAGCTTACGTCCCCGACGGCAGGGTGGCGGGGCTGTCCAAGCTGGCGCGCACGGTAGAGGTGTTCGCAAAGCGCCTTCAGCTCCAGGAGCGGCTCACAGCACAGGTGGCGCAGGCCGTATATGAATATCTCGGCGCGCGCGGCGTGTTTGTCGTGTGCAAGGCGGAGCACACCTGCATGACTTGCCGCGGCATAAAAAAGTTCGGCTCCTCTACGGTAACGTTCGCCACCGCCGGCGACTTTCCCGAAGAGCTGGCGGCAAAGGTCGTCGCGCTGTTAAAATGATAATAGGCAACCGCGAATTTTCCTCCGACACCCATATTATGGCGATAATCAACCTCACGCCGGACAGTTTTTATTCGCCCAGCAGGCACCTTAAAGACAGTCTTGCCGCGGCGGAGCGCGCCGTAAAAGAGGGCGCCGCCGTCCTGGATCTGGGAGCTCAGTCCACCCGCCCGGGCTATGCCGAAGTGCCCGCCGAAGAAGAGCTCGCCCGCCTTATCGGCCCGCTAAGGGAAATACGCCGCAGGCTGGACGTCCCCATATCGGTGGATACCTATTTTGCAAAAACGGCGCGCGCCGCCCTTGACGAGGGCGCCGACATGATAAACGATATCTGGGGCCTCACGCACGATAAAGACATGGCAAAAGCAATTGCCGGGCACGACGCCGCCGTGTGCATAATGCACAATGCAAAGCGGCCTTTGTCGGGGGATATATGGGGGCCGATAGAAAAATTCTTGCACGATTCGGCGGAACTCGCCCTCGGCGCGGGCATAAAAAGGGAAAAGATCTGTCTGGACGGCGGCATAGGCTTTGCCAAAGACCGCGCGCAGAACCTCGAACTGCTTAACGGTTACGGCAGGCTCAAAGCGCTCGGCTATCCGCTCCTTTTGGGCGCCAGCATGAAGTCGCTGTTCGGCGGCGACGTAAACGACAGGCTCGGGCAGACGCTTGCGGCCACGCGGCTCGCCGTGCGCGAGGGCGTCACCTTTGTAAGAGTGCACGACGTAAAAAACAATTTGTCGGCGATAAGGAGTATCGCGGAGGCGTAAAGTGGGAAAAATCATCGTAAAAAAACTTAAAATAAAGACCTGCCACGGCGTAAACGATTTCGAAAAGGTAAAGCCCCAGCCCTTCCTGTTTTCCGCAGAGGTCGGGTGCGATTTTGCCGCGGCGGCAGCGGAGGACGACGTCGCCCTCACGATAAGTTACGCCAAGGTCGCAAAGCTGATAACTTCCGTCGCATCTTCAAAGGTGTACGACCTTATCGAAACGCTCGCCTGCCGCTGCGCGGAGGCGATACTCGACGCCTTTCCGCAGGCTTCGGACGTAAGGATGCGCGTGGACAAGCCGCACGCGCCCGTAAAGGCAAAGTTTTCCTCCATGGCGGTGGAGGTATATCTCAAGCGCGAACGCGTCTTTCTTTCGCTCGGCTCCAGCCTCGGCGACAAAAAAGCCTACCTCGACTTCGCGGTAAAGCGGCTCGGCGCGGAGCACGGCATAACGCTGAAAAAAGTTTCTTCTTATATGGAAACGCCCCCTTACGGCGGCGTGGCAAAAAACTCCTTCCTTAACGCCTGCGCGGAAATAGAAACGTACCTTCCGCCCCGCGTGCTGCTTTCACGGTTGCAGAAGATAGAGCAGGAGGGCGAACGCAGCCGCGAACTGCGCTGGGGCGACAGAACGCTGGACATAGACATAATTTTTTACGGCAGGCAGGTCATATGCGACGACGTTTTAACCGTGCCGCACGCCGATTATTTCAACCGCCCGTTCGTGCTGCGCCCCCTCGCGCAGATAGCTCCGGATTTTTTGTGCCCGCTCAGCGGCAAAACGGTGGCGGCCGCGTGCGCCGCGCTCGGCAACGGCTGACCGCCCTCCGCCGCAGGCGCCCGGAAAGATCTGTTAATTTCAAGCAGGCGGAGTTTACGGCTTTCAATATAAGCGTGAGTTATTTTCTTCCGTGAAAAAAGTCGGCGTTTTTGTATGTGCAATATGCATAAAAATTATCAAAAAATCTATACAAAAACGGCGCGCTGTGTTATAATTTTTTTGACTTGGGTGATTTGTGAAAACCGCCGTGCGGGAAGGCGCGGCCAAGATCTCAATTTATGCCGTAAAGTTCTTGCGGCTTTTTTCTTTGCATCGACCGAACGGCTGCACGCTTACATTTTTACGGCGGCTGAAACTATAAAAACAAAACACGGCGCGCATCGGTTAATCAGGTTCAGGAGTGATTGTTTTGGAAAAGATAGGAATTATTGATTTAGGCTCCAATTCGGCAAGGCTGGTCATAGTAAACCTCTTTCAGGACGGCTATTTCATGGTCGTCGACGAACTTAAAGAGAGCGTCCGCCTCGGGCAGGACATGGAGCGCGACGGATTTTTGAAGCCTCAGCGCGTGGCGGAAACGATAAAGACTCTCAAAATGTTCCGCAAGCTGTGCGACGCAAGCGGCGTCGGCCGCATAATCACCGTCGCCACGGAGGCGGTGCGCAAGGCGAAGAACCAGCGCAGCTTCCTCGACGAGATCCAGGCGAACTGTGGCATAAAGATAAAGGTGCTCACCGCCGAAGAGGAGGCGACGCTCGTTTACCGCGGCGTGATAAACACCATGGACGTGCCCAAGGGCCTCATTCTGGAGATAGGCGGCGGCTCCACCAAGATAGTTTACTATAACAGGCGCAACAGGCTCAACTATGCAACGCTGCCCTTCGGCGCGGTAACGCTCACCGACATGTTCGGGCGCGACGGCGTAAAGCCGGAGGAGCAGGCGGCGCGCATAGAGGAGTTCATGGCGGAACAGCTCGCCGGCGTCGAGTGGCTCAAAGAGATAGATCCCGACGCGCAGATGATAGGCGTGGGCGGCTCCTTCCGCAACCTGTTCAGGATAAACAAAATGGTGCACAAATATCCCCTCGATACCGTGCACAATTACAATATGCTCACCGAGGACTTCCTGCCCTTATACGACATGATAAAGGTGCTCGACCTCGACAAAAAGAAAAAGATAAAGGGGCTGTCCGCGCAGCGTGCGGACATCCTTCCCGCGGCGCTTGCCGTAATAAAGGCGTTCGTGACGCACATCGGCGTCGCCAACTTCATCATCTCAGGCTCCGGCCTGCGCGAGGGGCTCATGGTCAACCACGCGCTCCCCTCCACGATAGAAAAACCCGTCTCCGACGTTCTCACGTATTCTCTCACCACCCTCGTAAAGTGGTACGGGTGCGACGAAAAGCACGTCGAACACGTCGTAAATCTCAGCATACAGCTCTTCAAGCAGCTTCGCGTGCTGCACAAGTTCCCCAGGCAGTACCTCAAGGTGCTCAAAGTGGCGGCAACGCTGCACGACTGCGGCATGCGCATCAAGTATTACAGCCATCCCCGCCACAGCTGGTATATGATCCTCAACGCCACGCTCTACGGCGTATCGCACAGGGAGATAGTCCTTGCCGCGTTCGCCGCCTGCTGCCATAAAAACGAGGACATCAACCCGCTCGATTGGGCGCGCTTCAAGGACGTCCTTCACGAAGACGATATAGAGATAGTCAGGCGCCTGGGCGTTATGCTGCGCATAGCCGAAAGCCTGGACAGGAGCATGTCGGGCTGCGTAAAGGGAATAAACTGCGACATCCTTGGCGACTCCGTGATAATGAAGACGGAGGTGGAGGGCGACGCCGCTCTCGAGATCCGCGACGCGATGACGGCGGGCGCGGAATTCAGAAAGTCGTTCCATAAAAATCTGGAGATACTGTAATAACACCGCGGCGCGCAAAGCTGCCGCGGCGTTGCAATGCCGCCCGAGAGCGGCATTATTTTTAAGGCCTATGCAATACGTTCTCGCAAGCGCGTCCCCCCGCAGGAGGGAGCTGCTTTCACAGATCCTCGATGAATTCACGGTAGACGCCGCGCGCGGCGGGGAGGAGGTGAACATCTCGCTCTTCCCCGAGGATATCGCGTGCGCGCTTGCGGAGCGCAAGTGCGACGAAGTCTTCCGCCGTCATTCGGGCAGCACCGTCATCGGCTGCGACACGATAGTCGTGTTCCGCGGCGAGATACTCGGCAAGCCCGCCGACGCCGCCGACGCCGTCCGCACGCTTAAAATGCTTTCGGGCAAGACGCATTACGTAATAACGGGCGTGTGCGTGCGCAACAAATATAAAAAACTGATAAAATACGACAGGACGGAAGTAAAGTTCCACGTCCTTTCGGACAGATTCATAAACGAATACGTTGCAGGCGGTTCCCCGCTCGACAAAGCGGGCAGCTACGGCATCCAGGACGGCGGGCTGGTGGACAAATATTACGGCAGCTACACCAACGTCGTCGGGCTGCCCGTGGCGCTCGTGCGCAACATGTTAAGGGAAGTTCAGGACTTATGATAAAACTCGCGATAGATTTGGGCTCGTGGATAACCAAAATATACAAGTCGGGCTGCGGCGTGGTGCTTGCGGAACCGACGTGCGCCGCCGTGGAACAGCTCCCCGGCGAAAGCGCTTACAACGTAAAATTCCTCGGCGAAAAGGCGCGCGCCCTTTCCGGCAGGGCGGCGCAGAACACCCGCATAATCAATCCCGTGGTGGACGGCGACATAGTCCACGCAGGCATAGTGGCGGAGCTTTTGCGTTACTTTCTGCAAAAGATAGAAATAACGCCCCGCCGCGCGCGCAAGACCGAAGTCGTGTTCGTGCTGCCCTGCGGCAGCGGGCCGGAGTTAAAGCGTAAATATTTCAGGCTGGCGGACGACTGCAACATAGGCAAGGTCTATTTTGCCACCGTTCCGTTTGCGGCGGTGCTCGGCCACAACGTCCCGCTCAGCGAATCCACGCCCGTGTTCAGCATAGACGTCGGCCACGCGCTCACCAACATAGCCGTCTTTTCGCTCGACGGCATGATATCCGGCATGAGCCTCAACATCGGCGGCGGCAACATAGACGTCCACCTGATGGACTATATGGCGGAAAATTACAACCTGCGCATAGGCGCGCTCACGGCCGAACGGATAAAAAATACCATAGGCAGCCTGCTCCCGGACGACGACAAACTCTTCGTGGCGGACGGCAGGGGCCTTACGAGCGGCGCGCCCTCTTCGGTGTCGGTCACCGCTTCGCAGATACGCGGCATAATCACGCTCTATATAGACAAGATAGTGGAATACGCCGTGCTCATGATATCAAAACTGCCCGCAGAGGCGGCTTCCGCCGTTATGCACGGCGGGGTGTATCTCTCCGGCGGGCTGTGCAAGGCGGAGGGCATTGCCGAATATATCTCCGGCAAGCTCGGCATAACCGCCAACACCTTCGACGAACCTCAGCTCGCCGCCGTTATGGGCGCGGGCATGATAATATCCGACGAATATTACACCCGCAAAGTCGCCGTTCAGGACTGAACGCGCCGCGCGCGTAATGCTCCGCCGCTTTGATCGTAATACCGTTATATGACGATATGCTTGACTTTGCGTGCGTCCGGTGGTAAAATAATAACGTGATGCGCGCGCCCCGCGGCAAAATGTGCCGGGGGGGGCACAAGGAGAGAATATGATAGAAGTCAGAGAGATTCCCCTCGGCGACAGGCGCGGCAAAAAAAAGTTTTTCAAATTCGTGATAGACCTTTACCGCGACAATAAGTACGCCGCCCCCAATTTTTATTTCGACGAGTTCGCCGAATTCGATCCCAAGGTCAACGACGCCTTCCGTTTTGCGGACTGCCGCATGTTTCTTGCCTATAAAGACGGCAAGCCGGCGGGCAGGATAGCGGGCATCTGGCACCGCGGCGCAAACGAAAAATTCGGCAAAAACGAACTGCGCTTTACCCGCTTCGACGTGATAAACGATTTCGAAGTCACAAAGGCGCTGTTCGCAAAGCTGTTCGATTGGGCAAGGCAGCTCGGCATGAGCGAGCTTATCGGCCCGATAAGTTTTTCCGACCTCAACGAAGAGGGCATGCTCATCGAAGGGTTCGACAAGGAAGCTTCGTACATAGAACTGTATAACCATCCGTATTACGTCGAGCATATGCAAAAGCTGGGCGCTTACAAGGTGGTCGACTGGACGAGTTACGAGATAGAAGTGCCCCGCGAAACGGACAAGCGCGTGCACAGGCTTGCGGAGATGGTCAAAAATAAGAACAACTTCCGCATAGTCGACATGCCCTATCTTTACAGGCACGACAAAAAGAAATTCGACGAATACGGGATGAAGTGCCTCGACATCCTCGACAAGGCGTATGCTCCGCTGTTCGGCACCAGCCCTCTTAACGAAAAGCAGAAGGCGAGGGAGCTGGAGAGCATCAAGCAGATATACGTTCCCGAGCTCGCCTGCGTAGTCGCGGACGAAAACGACGACGTTGCGGTCTACGGCTTTATGATGCCGCGCATTAGCGAGGCCATGCGCAAGGGCAGGGGGCACATCTTTTTCCGCGGGCTGATACCCTTTATAAAGGCGATGACGAACATAGAGCGCGCCGATATGATGAGCGTGGGGGTGGATCCCAAATACGCCAACACGGGCGCGGTTTCCATCGTCATCGACCACTGCCACGCCGGGCTCATAAAGCGGGGCGTGCGCTATCTCGAAACGGGGCCGGAATTGGAAGACAACAGCCATATCCAGTCGCTGTGGAAGACGTGGAATCCCAAACTCGTAAAACGCCGCCGCTGCTGGGGGCTCAAAGTAAAAACCGAAGAATAATAAAAAGCGGTGCCCGCGGGCACCGCTCTCTTTATACCATCTGGTCGTATTGTTTCTTGTAATAGCGTATCTTGCGCTTGATGGGGAAGGCCCAGAATATCGATATCGCCCACAGCAGCAGATAACATATGCCGCTTATCCACGTCATGGAGGATATCAGCCCCATCATGGCAAGCGCGCTTCCCGCGGCCTCGCCCGCAATGCCCGGTATCACCGCCTTTGCTATCAGCGGCGCAAGGAAGAATATTATGCAGGGATATGCGCCGAACAGCTTTACGTACCACATCATAAAGCGCTTGTTGGGCATGAATATGTGCACGAGCGCGAATACGAGGAGTATCACCCACACCAGCACAAAGAACAGCATGGCAAACGCCGCCGCTTTAAGTACCGTGGATATCACGCCGAATATCTCCTCGGCGTCGGAGCTGCCTTCGCTGCTCAGCATCTTGTCGGTAAGCGCGCCTGCAAGGGCGTCGTAATCGGTGTAAACGGTGTAATTTCCGTCGCCTTCCGCAAGCGCCTGCGAGGCCGTTACGCAGATGCACGCCTCTATCGAAAAGTTGCCGTCGTTGTTTTCCGTCGTGACGTCGTAAAGCGAGCGCACCGAGCTGTTAAAGTCGGCTATGCTTTCGTCCGGCAGAAATTCCTTGCCCAGCTGCGTCTGCACTTCTGCGGCAAGCGCGTTTATCTTTTCGTCCACGTCCGCTTCGTCCGCGCCCTCGAGCGCCTTGAACTTGTCGAGTATGGCTTGGGCGTTCTTTATTTCGGGTATGTCGTTCCCCTGCGACTCCATCTGCTCTATCATCATCGGCAGCGCCATTTCCGTTATCAGCGCGTCGCCGGCGGAAGAGAGCAGTTCGCCCGCATAGTCGCCTATCGCGGTGGCAAGGTCGGGTTTGGTCGCAAATCCCGCAAGCGTGAATACGTTAACCGATATCTTGCCGAACGCTTTGCCCACGCCGTCGAGCATGCTTTGCTGCATTTCGCTTTCCGCGCCGTCCGCGCCGTCGCCTTCCTGCTGCATGGCGGCGGTCGCTTCGCTCAGCCTGCTCAGGTCAACGCTTATCAGCGGCGCAAACAGCAGCGAGATCGCCGCCACTAGGCATATGACTATCACCGCTATGTTCAGCGGCACGAGCGACTTCTGCTTGCGCTCGATAAGCTTGCCGAGCTCTTCCTTGCTCCCATTGAACGGTTGCATAATTATCTCCTTTCCATAAATAATTCACTTTTTTATCATAAATATGATATGACATATTGTTGAAAATGTCAACTTAAAGGAACACAAATTATACAAATCTACAATATCCGGCGTCCGCGCCCGCAAATAAAAATCGGGCGCGCGTGCGGCAAATTTGATTGCTAAAACGCGCGCGATTTTATATAATTGTATTATATGAAAAAGCCAAACAGATTTATCCGCAATTTCTGCATAATCGCGCATATCGACCACGGCAAGAGCACGCTTGCCGACAGGATAATGGAGCTGACCGGCCAGGTTTCCCTGCGCGACATGGAGGATCAGCTGCTCGACTCCATGGATATCGAGCGCGAGCGCGGCATCACGATAAAGCTCACGCCCGTGCGCATGTTCTATTCCGCAGACGACGGCAACGAATATATCTTCAACCTCATCGACACGCCGGGACACGTGGACTTCACTTACGAAGTCTCCCGTTCGCTCGCCGCGTGCGAGGGCGCGGTGCTGGTGGTGGACGCTTCGCAGGGGATAGAGGCACAGACTCTTGCCAACGTCTATCTCGCGCTGGAAAACGACCTCGAGATCCTGCCCGTCATAAACAAGATAGACCTGCCCTCCGCCCGCCCGGACGAGGCAAAAAAGGAGATAGAGGACGTGATAGGCCTGGACGCCTCGTACGCGCCCCTCGTCTCCGCCAAAGAGGGCACCAACATAAAGGAGATCCTGGAGGGGGTGGTAAAATACTTTCCCCCGCCCGACGGCGACCTCGACGCACCGTTAAAGGCGCTCATCTTCGACAGTTACTACGATAATTACAAGGGCGTCATCCTGTTCGTAAGGCTCAAAGACGGCTCGGTAAAAAAGGGCGACAAAATAAAGACGTTCCGCTCCGACAAGGTTTACGAAGTAACCGAAGTCGGCGTGTTCGCGCCGCGGCTCTGCGAAAAGAACGGGCTGTCCGCCGGCGAAGTCGGCTATATCGCGGCTTCGATCAAAAGCATTCAGGACGTCGCCGTGGGCGACACGGTCACAAACGCCGAACTCCCCGCCGCCGAACCGCTCCCCGGCTACAAAAAGGTGCAGCCCGTGGTGTTCTGCGGCATATATCCGCTGGACGGCAGCAAGTTCAACGACCTTAAAGAGGCGCTGATAAAATTACAGCTCAACGACGCCTCGCTGGTGTTCGAACCGGATAATTCCGTCGCCCTCGGCTTCGGCTTCCGCTGCGGATTCCTCGGGCTGCTGCATATGGAGATAATCCAGGAGCGTATCGAACGCGAATTTGCGATGGACATCATAACCACCGCGCCTTCGGTAAGTTACAAGGTGATAAAGACGGACGGCAGCGAACTTTACGTGGACAACCCCTCGCACCTGCCCCCGCAGTCGGAGATTGACCATATGGAGGAGCCGGTCGTAAAGGTGGATATCTATTCTCCGCCCGACTATCTCGGCCCGATAATGGATCTCTGCCGCGAAAAGCGCGGCGTGTTCAGGGAGATGAACTATCTGGACGCCAACCGCGTGCAGCTCGTTTACGAAATGCCGCTCAACGAGATAATCTTCGAGTTCTTCGATTCGGTAAAGTCCCGCACGCGCGGCTACGCCAGCTTCGATTACGAGCTCATCGGCTATCAGACGAGCAAGCTCGTAAAGCTGGATATCCTGCTCAACGGCGAAGCGTGCGACGCACTATCGATGATAGTGCACGAAGATTCGGCGTATTCCCGCGGCAGGTCTCTGTGCGAAAACTTAAAGGAGGCAATCCCCCGCCAGCTGTTCGAGATCCCCGTTCAGGCGGCGATAGGCGGCAAGATAATCGCGCGCGAAACGGTAAAGGCGATGCGCAAAGACGTGCTCGCCAAGTGTTACGGCGGCGACATAACTCGCAAAAAAAAGCTGCTCGAAAAACAGAAGGAGGGCAAAAAGCGCATGCGCACCATCGGCAGCGTGGAAGTGCCTTCCGAAGTGTTCATGCAGATATTAAAGACCAACAAGGACTGATATGGGCAATTTTTACCAAAGCGTTTACGACGCCGTGTCAAAGATACCGTGCGGCAAGGTGCTCTCTTACGGCGACGTGGCAAAGATGTGCGGCGCCCCGCGCATGGCGCGGCAGGTCGGCTGGGCGCTGCACGTCAACCCCTTTCCCGGCAAGGTGCCCTGCCACAGGGTGGTGTTTGCCGACGGCAGCCTGGCAAAGGGCTTCGCCTTTGGCGGGAGCGGCGTTCAGCGCGCCATGTTAAAGGAAGAGGGCGTGCGCTTTCTTACCGACGACAAGGTGGACATGTCCGTCTGCCGATGGGAGGAATAATGGCAGGGATATACGTTCACGTACCGTTTTGCAAAAGCAAGTGCCGCTACTGCGACTTTGCCTCCTTTCCGGATAAGCTCTGCTACGCCGAAAGCTACATGGCGTGCGTCTACCGCGAGATGAGCTTCCGCAGGGAGGAGCTGAAAGACAAAAAGTTCGACACGCTGTACATAGGCGGCGGCACGCCCTCTGTAATAGACGAGCGCTATATAGGCATGCTCGTCGCGGCGGCACGCAAAAATTTCAACCTCGCGCCCGACGCCGAGATAACGATAGAGCTCAATCCCGGCACCGTTACGGCGGAAAAGATTGCTTTTTATAAAAAGTGCGGCATAAACAGGTATTCTGTCGGGCTGCAATCCGCCGTGGACGGCCAGCTTGCAGATATCGGCCGCATACACACCGCGCGGGACTTTGCCGACTGCGCAGCCATGCTCAAAGGCGAAAACTTCAACGCCGACGTGCTGATCGGCTTAAAGGGCCAGACGGCGGAGGACGTCGTGTACACCGTAAATTTTGCGGCGGAGGCGGGCGCGAGCCACGTCTCCATGTACGCGCTCACGCCGGAGGACGGCACGCCCATATACACCGATTACTTAAACGGCGAGCTGCCCGACGGCGACGAGGTGGCGGCGCTTTACGACGCCGGCTATAAAAGGCTTAAAGAGCTGGGCTTCATCCGCTACGAGGTGTCCAACTTCTGCAAGCCGGGCAAGGGCAGCCTGCACAACCTCAATTATTGGCGGCGCGGCGAATACATAGGCTTCGGCGTTTCGGCGTCCTCCTGCATAAATAACGTGCGCTTCACCAACACTTTCGACCTCGACGAATACTTCAAGTGCATCCTCTCGGACCATCTCCCCGTGATAAATTCCGAAGAGATCGATCTCGAAGGGCAGAAGGAGGAGTTCGTCATGCTTGCCATGCGCACGGCAGAGGGGGTAAGCGCGGCGCGCTATAAAAAGACGTTCGGCGCCGATTTTTTTGCCGACTTTGCCGCGCCGCTTAAAAAGACCGCGCCCTATCTCGAGGTCTCGGAGCGCGGCGCAAAGATAAAGGACGAGTATCTGTTCGTGCAGAACGGCATAATCATAGAATTTCTGTCGTAAACGCAGGCGGCGCGGGCGATGCCCGCGCCGCCTGCGTCTTTTTCTCATAATAATCGGTTTTCCGCGCATAATATTCACGCGGGCGTTGTTCCCGCCAAAGCGAGGATATCTGATGGAAAATCGGCAAAACGGCGGCGTTGCGTTAAAAAAGAGCCGCGCCCTGTATGCGGCAATGCTTGCGGTGTGGACGGTGCTCACCGTGCTTTTGTGGCGGCAGTACGTGCCCGTTATAATTTCACCGCAGTTCCACGGCGAGGCGGGCGCAGCCGCGGGGGTGGCGGCGCGCATACTGCTGACCGTCAACGCCGTATTCATAACTTACTTCTGGCTGAACGGCGTAAAGGATTTTATTTACGTCGTCTGGTTCTGTCTTTCAAAGCGCAGGCTGGAGCGCGCCTATCTGCCCGTGTTCACCGCGGACGTATCGGGCTGCACCGCGCGTGTGGCGTTCGTTTACTGCACCTGCAACGACTTCGACGGCGACAGCCTTAAAAAGTGCATGGCGCAGACCTATAAGCACGCGGAATTTTTTATTCTCGACGACAGTTACAGCGAAGAATATAAGCGCGCCGTGGACGAGTTTGCCGCGGCAAACAAGGTAACGGTCGTCCGGCGCGAAGACAGGCAGGGATTCAAGGCGGGCAACCTGAACAATTTTCTTAACTCGGAGGAGGCGGCGTATTTCGATTACTTCGTCATCCTCGATTCCGACGAGATAATACCGCCCGATTTCGTGCAGAGCTGCCTCAAATACTTCGCTCATTATTCCAACGTAGGGATAGTGCAGGCTGGGCACATAGCCACGCGCAACCGCAACTTTTTCATGAAGCTGTTCCACATCGGCGTCAATTCCCATTGGAACACCTATCAGATGCTCAAACACCGCTACGGTTTTGCCTCGCTGCTCGGTCACGGCGCGATGGTCAGCATGGAATGTTACCGCGCCGCCGGCGGCTTTCCCGAGATGGTGGCGGAGGACTTGTGCCTGAGCATAACGGCAAGGAACGCGGGTTATATGGTGGCCTACGCTCCCGACATCGTCTGCGAGGAGGAGTATCCCGTAGATTACGCCGCGTTCAAAAAGCGCCACTCAAAGTGGACGCAGGGCAACATGGAATTCATCAAACGCTTTACGGGCAACATAATGCGCTCGGACATGCGCTGGTTCGAAAAGCTGGATATAGTGCTGTTCACTTACAACCTTCCGCTCACGGCGGTGTTCGCCTTTTTCATAGCCATAAACATAATAGCGCTGCCCCTGCTCGGCGTCAACACCGGCGCGGCATATCCGCTCTGGATGCTCGTTCCCACGGTGATATTCTTCGTGTCGCCCATGCTCAACGACGTGTTCTATTGGATAGGCAAGCTCAACGTTTTCAGGCTTTTGCTCTATTTTCTGTCCGTCGTCGTGCTTTACGGCTCCATGTTCTTCATAACCTTCACAAGTTCGTTTCTGGGGCTGTTCGGCAAAAAGGCGACTTTCGTGG
Source organism: uncultured Clostridia bacterium (assembly GCA_944341315.1). GTDB lineage: Bacteria > Bacillota > Clostridia > Christensenellales > Borkfalkiaceae > Coproplasma. Next base: position 22,214 of record CALVLW010000083.1, on the reverse strand, counting down.
TAACGCCAAAAAATTCCGGCAGGGTAAGCTTTTTCGGCGCTGTCAGGATGCAGCTGGGCGAACTGCTGTTTGCCGTGCTGCTCGCCGTCGCCGCGGCGCTCTGCGCCGCCACGGTATGGCAGGGCATAGCGGCGGTGCTGCTCGTTTCGCTCACGGGCGTGCTGTCCGTGTTCCTGCCGCTGCTCTCCAACCGCAAATACGGCGCCGAACAGACCAGACTCGTGGACAAGCGCACCGCGGACGTCTCCTTCAAAAAGAACAGGCTTGCAGGCATGTCCGCCTGAGCATGTGTCATCGGCCTTCGTTAAAACGCGGAGCCCGTCAAAAAAACGCCGCCGCACGCGGAAAATCCGCGTGCGGCGGCGTTTTATGACTTTTACATCCTGTGTTCGCGCTCTGCCACTATCTTCCCCGACTGTCCGTCAACGAGAAAGGCGTTTATCCTGCCCTCTCTGTCGCACACGCCCACGTAATAAAAACATTTTCCGTCGTAAAGCAGCCTTATAAAGATCTCGGCGTTCAGCGTGCCGTTTTCCGTCAGCTCTTCGAACAGTCCGGAGGCGTGTTCGCGCACGCAGCCGAGCGCGCTTTCGCCGCTCATTACTTCGTCTGTCAGCACGCTTTGCAGCGTGTAATCCGTTTTTTCGCCGTCGAGCGTGAGCGTTACTTTTATCTCGCCGCCCTCCGGCGCGCCGCCGAAACTTATGTACCACGCGTCCCGTGCGGACAGATAACTCATGTCGCCGCCCGTAAAGCTCTGCGAAGTTATCTGCGCCTGGCTATGGCTTTTTTCCGTTTTAACGGTTATTTCGGTCAGGTCGCCCGTCTTTCCGCATATCCCGTCCGCAACGAAGGGCGATTCCTTTTTTGCCGTGCTCAGCTTTATCTTTATCCCGTCGTCTTCGTAAAGGTAAAGCCCGTAGCGGTTTTCCGAAACGTACTCGCCGTAATTTACTTCCGCCGCGCAGCCTGCGGCAATGCAAAATGCCGCAACGAGCGGCGCAAAACGATATATCTTCATATTACATTTATATTGCACGCAAAAAAATATATTACTCCGCGGCGGCGCGCCGCGGAATGTTTTTTCAAACAGTTGCTTTTTGATTTGGCGTGTGATAAAATAAGTAAAATAAAACAAGAATACCCATCAGGCGCCCGCGCGCGGGCGCACGGTAAAATATTTTGAAACAGATCATAATAAGGTCCGCCCTAACGACTCTCGGCATCATGCTGGGCTGCGCGGTTGTGGTGTTTGCGGTGCTCAGCTTCGGATTTCCGTCCACGCTGTGCGGCTGGTGCGAACAGCTCGGCAATTACGGTTTTGCCGTAAAGTACGCTTCGCTCAGCTATACTTACACCGGCAACGTCGCCGATCTCGCCCGCTGTGCGGAGGACGGCGTGCTCTCGGGCAAGGACAGATATATAATCGAATATTGCACCCGCCTTGCCGACCACGAGGACTTCGGCGAATACTGCGCCCTGCGCGACGAGGGCATGGCAGAGCTGCCCTCGTTCAGTTACAGGCAGTATATCTACGGCCAGGCGGCGTGCGCCGTCTATCGCGGCGGCGATCTCGACCTTGCTATGGGTTACGCCGCGGAGGCGCTCGACGGCGGAGTGGACCGCGAAGCTTTTTCGGGCGGGTTCGAATGCTCGGACTTCCCCGTGAACAACGCCCTCGGCACGCTCGCGCTCGAAGTGATAGAGCGCCGGGACGGCAGGGCGGCGGAGGAGCTGTCCGCCGTGCTCGGCGGCGTCGCTCCCGTCTTGCAGGAGGAGCGGGATTATCTCGATACCCTGCTCGCGGCGCTTGCGGAGCTCTGATAATCACGGTATCATATTTTTACACATACAGACTTAGAATACAGGAGACGTAGAAATGAGTAAAATTGTCAAAGAAGCATTGACTTTCGACGACGTGCTGCTTATTCCCGCAGCGTCCGACGTCCTGCCCTCCACGGTGGATCTCAGCACGGTGCTGGCGCCGGGTATAAAACTCAATATACCCCTCATAAGCGCCGCAATGGACACCGTTACGGAGAGCAAGCTGGCGATAGCCATGGCAAGAGAAGGCGGCGTGGGCATTATCCACAAGAACATGTCCATCGAAGAGCAGGCGTCGCAGGTAGACAAGGTAAAAAGGAGCTAACACGGCGTTATAACCGATCCGTTCTTTCTTACTCCCGACGAGCCCGTAAAGGCGGCCGTGGAGCTTATGGAAAAGTACCGCATAAGCGGCGTGCCCATCACGCAGGGCGGCAAGCTCGTCGGCATACTCACGAACAGGGATCTCCGCTTCGAAACGGATTTCGAGCAGCCCATCTCCAACGTGATGACCAAGGAAAACCTCGTCACCGCGCCGGAGGGCACTTCGCTTGCGGAGGCACAGAAGATCCTCGGCAGGCACCGCATAGAAAAGCTGCCCATCGTCGACAAGAACTTCAACCTTAAAGGGCTCATCACCATAAAGGATATCGAAAAGGCCATCCAGTACCCCAACAGCGCAAAGGACAAAAACGGCAGGTTGCTTGCCGGCGCCGCGATAGGCGACTCTCCCGACGTGCTCGACAGGGTGGCGGCTCTCGTGGCCGCAAAGGTCGACGTAGTGGTGCTCGACTCGGCGCACGGCCACAACTCCCGCATAATAGCGGCTGTCAACAAAGTCAAAAAGGCGTATCCCCGTCTGCCGCTCATCGCGGGCAACGTCGTTACGGCGGCGGCAACCAAGGCGCTCATCGACGCGGGAGCGGACGTGGTAAAGGTGGGCATGGGCCCCGGCTCGATATGCACCACCAGGATAGTGGCGGGCATAGGCATGCCTCAGCTCACCGCCGTTATGGACTGCTCCGAGCAGGCCGACAAGATGGGCAAAAAAGTCATCGCGGACGGCGGCATAAAGTATTCCGGCGACATAGTAAAGGCGATAGGCGCGGGCGGCGCGGCGGTAATGATAGGTTCGCTGTTCGCCGGCACCACCGAATCCCCCGGCGAGCTGGAGATATATCAGGGCAGGTCGTTCAAGTCCTACCGCGGCATGGGTTCGCTCCCCGCAATGGCAAAGGGCGGTAAGGACAGGTACTTCCAGGCGGGCGCAAAAAAATTCGTGCCCGAGGGCGTGGAAGGCAGGGTGCCTTACAGGGGCGCGCTCGCCGATATAATCTATCAGCTCATGGGCGGCCTGCGTGCGGGCATGGGTTACACGGGCATGCACACCATAGACGAGCTCCGCACCAAGGCGCAGTTCGTAAAGATGACTTCGGCGTCGCTCACCGAATCGCATCCCCACGACATCAACATCACCAAGGAAGCGCCCAACTACTCGCCCAAGGGCTGAGCACTGACGGAGCTTTACAGGCGGAAGTAAGTTTATTTGCTTCCGCCGTAAAATATTTAACGGCAAAATTCAAAAGAGGATCTATTATATGCAGCGAGAAAGAGTACTCGTACTCGACTTCGGCGGTCAGTACAATCAGCTTATAGCAAGGCGCGTGCGCGAGCAGAACGTTTACTGCGACCTCGTGCCCTGCGATATGTCCATAGAAAAAATAAAGGAATATGCGCCCATAGGCATAATTTTTACGGGCGGCCCCAACAGCGTTTACGATAAAGACAGCCCCAAGGTAAGCCCCGATATATTCACCCTCGGCATACCCGTGCTCGGCATCTGCTACGGCTGCCAGCTTGCGGCGCACCTGCTGGGCGGCACGGTGGAGCGCGCCGGCACCTCGGAATACGGCAAGGCGGAAGTCTTTGCAAGGCAAAGCCCGCTCACCCGCGGCGTGCCCGAAATATCCGTCTGCTGGATGAGCCACACCGACAGGATAACCAGGCTTCCCGAAGGTTTTTCCGTGCTCGCGCATTCCGATAACTGCCCGTTCGCCGCGTTCGGGTGCGAAGAACGCAAGATATACGGCGTGCAGTTCCACCCGGAGGTAAAGCACACCGAATACGGCACGCAGATGCTGCGCAACTTCCTTTACGAAGTGTGCGGCGCGCACGGCGAATGGACGATGTCCGGTTTCGTTGCCGAAAAGATAAAGGAACTCAAAGAAAAGATAGGCGATAAAAAGGTGCTTTGCGCGATGTCGGGCGGCGTGGATTCCGCCGTGGCGGCAACGCTCATCCACCGCGCCGTGGGCGACAGTCTCACCTGCGTGTTCGTCGACCACGGGCTTTTGCGCAAATACGAGGCGGACGAGGTGATGAAGGTGTTCAAAGACGGCCTCGGCATGAACCTCATAAAAGCGGACGACGGCGCCGTGTTCCTCGAAAAGCTCCGCGGCGTAAGCGATCCCGAAACCAAGCGCAAGATAATAGGCGAACAGTTCATCCGCTCGTTCGAAAAGCAGGCAAAAGCCATAGGAAAAGTCGATTACCTCGTTCAGGGCACCATCTATCCCGACGTGATAGAGAGCGGCAAGGGCAAGTCCGCCGTGATAAAGAGCCACCACAACGTGGGCGGCCTCCCCTCCGTGGTGGATTTCAAGGAGATCGTCGAACCTCTGCGCGACCTGTTCAAGGACGAAGTAAGGAAAGTAGGCTTCGAACTCGGCCTTCCCAAGAGCGTGGTAATGCGCCAGCCCTTCCCCGGCCCCGGGCTCGCCATAAGGATAATGGGCGAGGTCACCGAAGAAAAGCTGGAAACGCTGCGCGATTCCGATTACATCTTGCGCGAAGAGATCGCAAAGGCGGGGCTGGACGAGGAGATCTGGCAGTACTTTACCGTGATAACCAACAGCAAGACCGTGGGCGTGCAGGGCGATTTCCGCACCTACGAAAACGTGATAGCCATCCGCGCCGTCACCTCCGTAGACGCCATGACCGCGGATTGGGCGCGCATCCCTTACGACGTGCTCGAAACGATCTCCAACCGCATCGTAAACGAAGTAAAGCACGCCAACAGGATAGTTTACGACATAACGTCCAAGCCGCCGGCCACCATCGAGTGGGAATAATGGAAGACGTCAACGAACTTCTCGGCAGCCTCGGCTTTCAGCCGATAGGCGAGCACAACGGAATAATAAAGCGCGTAAAGGGCATAATCTCCAACGCCAAACCCAATCCGCAAAAGCTGTTCGCGGCGGAGGGCATATGGCTCGCCTCCATGTGCGAGCGGTTCGGCACCCATATCGAAAGCGTTATAGTCTGCTCCGAATACGTGCGCACTCCCGAAGTGGCGGAACTTATCCGAAAGCTTTCCGCACGCACGCGCGAGCGCTTCAGCGTGTCGGCAAAGACTTACGAAAAGATATCCGAAAAGGACAGGCCGGACGGCGTTATGGCGCTTGCCGCGCTGCCCGTGCGCGACATTGCGGACTTCGTTCCGCCGGAAAAGTCGGTCATCCTCGTCATAGACGGGGTGGAGATCCCGGGCAACGCGGGCACGATGCTGCGCATGGCCGACGGGGCGGGGGCGGACGCGGTGTTCTTTTGCAACCGCAAAGTGCGCATGACGCACCCCAAGCTCATAAAGGCAAGCCAGGGCGCCGTGCTCACCGTGCCGGTATTCGAGTTCGAAAGCGTGTCGGACTGCCGCGGCTGGCTGCGGGACCACGGCTTTACCGTTTACCTTGCCGATACCCGCGCGGAACGCTTTTATCACGACGAACCTTTCGGAAAAAACACCGCGCTCATCGTCGGCAGCGAGCGCTACGGCATCTCCCGCGAGTGGTACGACGGTGCTTACAGCATGATAGCCATTCCCATGCTCGGCAGGTGCGACAGCCTCAACGTGGGCGTCGCCGCCACCGTGCTTACTTACGAGGCGTGCATAAAGAATAAACTTAAAAGTTGATTTTGTAAATATATATTGTCATAATATGTTTATTTTGCAAAGATATATTGTAATATACGGGCGGCCGGACGGCCGCCCGTTTTCGTGCGGCATAAAATTCGGGCGGGGGTATTGATTTTTTTTGCGTTCCGTGTTAAAATTAAATATATTACCCTGCTCGGGCGGGAAACGGAGCGGCGATGGCAGACCTGAACGATATCAAAAAAATAATTGATCCGCACAAGCGGCCGGACAAACGGTTTTTTCTGGACATGCTCGACGGCGCAAAGCAGAAGGCTTACGAAGACGTGCATATCTCGGCCGTGATGTCCATGCTGCGGCATATCTATATCAACGGGCTCAAAAGGACGATAGCGTCGCTCAAAGAGGAGATCGCCGCGCTCGCTTCCGATCCCGATTACAATGCCGAAAGTTACAAAAAAATACTGCGGCTCAGGGCGCAGGTGGCCGCCGCGCGTGCAAAGATAGAAAGCTACAAACCGTTTTTCGACGAACCCTACTTCGCGCGGATGGACGTGGTTGACGACAGGGAGGGTTACAACAGTTATTATATAGGCAAGCGCGGCGACGAGGGGCTGGAGATAGTGGATTGGCGCGCCCCGCTCGCGCGCAGGTATTATCAGAAGAGCCGCATAGCTTTTTCCATAAACGATTACGATTACCGCCTGGTGCTCCGCCGCGCCGTACGCACGCGCAGCGGCAGAGTTGTGGACATGCAGGACGAGTATCTCTCCTTAAAGGACTATCTCTCTCCCGAGGAAACGGCGGGCTGCGAGGGCGGGGTGATCTTCGATCCCTTTTTGCGCGAGGTGATAAATAGCCGCAAGGAAAAGAGCGGCATCACCGACATAATAGAGACCATTCAGGAGCAGCAGTACGAGATAATAACGCTGCCGGAGGACGCTCATTTTGCCGTGCAGGGCATAGCGGGCAGCGGCAAGACCATGATAATGCTGCACCGCCTTTCCTATATAATGTACAACAACGAGGGCGTAAAGCCGCACGACGTGCTCGTCATCACGCCGTCCGATTCCTTCAACGCCTTCATAGACGAACTCTCCGCCGTGCTCGAACTCGACAAAGTAAAGACGTGCACCATCGAAAGTTATTTCACCGCCCTGCTCAAAAGCGCGGGCATAGACGTTTCCGGGCGCATAGAGCGCAACGAACGCCCGCCGCAGGGCTACCTTGCGTATATCTATTCTCCCGCGTTCGTCTCCGACGTGGAAAAAAAGCTGGCAAAGATATTCGACGGCGTGCACGGCCTGTTCGCCTCGGAGGAGTGCAGGCAGCTTTCCGGCGAGGTCGCCGCGTGCTGCCGCCGCCAGACGGAGCTTTACGAGCGCGTCAAAAACGCGGGACTGCGCGTAAGGCGGTGCGTGCTCGGGGAGATTAAGGAAAAGGAGGGCGGCGGACTGTATTACACCAAGCCCTTCCGCAAACTGTTCAACTGCGTGGGCGATATCCTCGAATTTCTCACGCTTGCGGACTCCGATCCGCGCATGGGCGACTACGGCTTTTTTTACCGCCAGCTGCTGACTTTTTACAAGGCGTTGCGCCACGTAGGCAGATACGCGGAAAAGATCTGCGCCGACGCCGAAGGCGATCTCGCCGCGCTCGACGCCGCCGTGGACAGGGAAATAAGCGACCTTTCGCGCTACAGGATGAACGTGGGCGGGACGGAGGTGTTCACCTATGCCGAGCGCATGGAAAAGCGCAGGCAGCTTAAAAGAGAAATAGCCTCCAACATCGGCTATGTGCGCGAGATAGGCGGGCTGTTTTCCGCGGCGCTCGACTTCGAGGAGGTGCTGCGCGGCGAAAGCAGCTTCGTTGCGATAGGCAAATGCTCGGGCAGCGTAGACGTGGCGCGCTATTTTTACGGCGAAACGGTAAAGGCCGCGCGCAAAAAGTTCGGAGTAAAGTCGGGCAGGCTGTATCCGTCCGACGTTTACGCCCTCTGCCTTATGCTCTGCAAGCTCGGCTTCGACCTCGCTCCCAAGCACTCTTTCGTGTTCGTGGACGAAGGACAGGACATATCCGAAGGCGAATATTACGTTTTAAGGCACGTCAACGAACGCGCCCGGTTCAACGTCTTCGGCGACCTTATGCAGAACATAACGCCCTGTCGCGGGCTGCGCGATTGGTCGGCGGTGGAGCAGAAGGTCTACACGCTCAACCGCAATTACCGCAACACCAATCAGATAGTCGATTTCGTCGCGCGGGAACTTAAAATAGACATGCAGTCCGTCGGCTGCGACGGTTCTGAGATCGTCTGCCTGCAGCCGCGCAAGGTCGGCGGCTGGCTGGCTCCGGTAAAGGGCCTTAAAGCCGTAATAACTTCCGAAGCCCGCTTAAAGGAATTTTCCCGCAAAAATTACAATATCCTGCGCGAAACTGGCAGGATATCGCGTTCAAAAATAAATCTCATGACGGTCTACGAAAGCAAGGGCCTGGAATTTACCGCCGTCGCCGTTGCCGATTCCGACATGACGGATAACGAAAAATATATAGCGTACACCCGCGCGTTAAAGGAGCTTGCCGTAATAAGGTAAGACGCGTTGTTTGCGGTATATATGCGCTCGTATCGGTATTCGTCCGCAGCCTTTCCCGGCGGCGGGCGTTTTGTTTGGGCGCAAAAAAATAAAATTTCCGTTTTCTTTCGATTTTTTTGCCCATACCCTTGCGGTGGCGGCGCCGTATGGTGTATAATAACGGGGAGGTGAAAATCAGATCATGGCAATCACGAAAAAAGCAAAACAGCTTGCCGAGGCCATAGAGCTCGAAGGCGAGCTTTTGGATACCGTAAGCTACGCCGCGTATTACTGCCGGATGCCGCTGTTCACGGCGTTCAGGCTGCACAACCGCGGCGAAGAGGCGGTGACGGAACTCTCCGTTGCCGTTACGGGCAGCACCGCGCTCATACTTCCCCGCACCGTGCAGGTGCAGGAGCTGCCGCCCGAAAGCAGCGTGGAACTTTCGGTGGACAAGCTGCTCAATCCCAAATATCTTGCCGAGTTGGAACAGCCCGAACAGTGCACCGTAATGATAACCGTGACCGGCGGCAAAATAAAGGTATGCGAACTTTCCGCACAGGTCAACTGCCTGCCCATAGATTTCTGGGGAGGGCTTTCGGGTAATGCGGAAATGCTCGCCTCGCTCGTGCGCCCCAGGATAGCCGACTGCCAGAAGATACTTGCCGAAGCCGGCCTGCAATTAAAAACGTGGGGCTATTCCTCGGAATGGAGCGGCTATTCGGGCAACGACCGCAACGCCGTGCGCGGCGCCGCGGCGGCGATATTCTCCGCCATACACAGGCAGAACGTAGAGGCGGAGCCGCAGCCTCCCATGGACGGCGCGGTAAACGCCGGCGCGATAACAAAGATAATATCCTCCAAATCCGCCACCCCGCTCGAGATGGCGCTCCTGTACGCCTCCTGCCTCGAAGCGGCAAAGCTCAACCCCGTCGTGATAGTGGGCAAAAACAGCGTTGCCGCGGGCGTATGGCTTTACGAAAGCTGCTTCACCACTACCGTGCAGGACGATATGCAGGTCATAGAAAAGTACGTTCAGGACGGCGTGAACAACCTTGCCGTGTTCGACGTCAACGATCTGTTCTCGCATAAAAACGCCAGCTTCACCACCAGCCAGAGCCATTTCGCCTCCCGCCTGAAGCAAGGCGAATACGAGGCGTGCGTAGACGTCAGGCGCTGCCGCATAGGCGGCGTGTTCCCCGTTCCCATAAAGGTCAGGCAGGGCGGCAGGTACGAACTGCTGGGCGAGGCGCAGCTCTCTTACGACCAGAAGCCGGACGAACTCATCGACACCGCCAAATATTCGCTGGAAAAGGACGCCTCCAAGGAGCTCACCTGGCAGCGCCGCCTTCTGGATCTTTCGCTTAAAAACAATCTGCTCAATTTCAGGTACAGGCACGACTGCCTGCACATCGTCTCCGCCGACGTGGCAGCCTTTGTCGGCGGGTTGGAAAACGGCGATAAATTCAGCATACTGCCGTATGCAACGCCCGTAAAGGACGTCGCTTACTTCGGCGGCAGCCCCTCCGTGCGCGCGCTTAAAGAGCTCGTCGACATAGAGCTTTCCTCCGGCATCATCCGCACGTTCGAAGGCGCCGCGTCGCTCTCCGAAAACGCCTCCTCGCTCATTCGCAAGGCGCGCACGGCGGAAGAGGAGGTGGGCGCCAACACGCTCTGCCTTGCCTGCGGCTTCTTAAAGTGGAAACACGGCGACGAGTCGGAATTCAAATACGCGCCCATCGCGCTGCTGCCCGTAAGGCTGCGCCGCACCCGCCAGCAGGGCGTAACGCTGGAAAAGGGCGAAGATCTTACGGTCAACACCACGCTGCTCGAATTTCTCAAACAGGAGTTCGGCATAGACATACGCGGGATGGATGGCAAGGGGCTTTCCGTAAGCGAGATGCTCGCGCTCTTCCGCTCGAAGACGGCAGACGTAAAGGATTGGGAGGTAACGGAAGACGTTTACTGCGCCCAGTTCACCTTCGCGCGCTACGCCATGTGGAGCGACGTAAAGAACAACCTCGCGCTGTACAAGCGCAACCCGCTCATATCCAGCCTGCTCACCAACACCAACAAGCTCGCCGGCAACAAACTCAACGGCGAAAACGAAGACGCCGCCGATCCCTGCGACATACTCGTGCCGCTCCCCTGCGACAGTTCGCAGTTCGACGCGGTGGCGGAATCTTCTAAGGGCACCACTTTCGTGCTGCACGGCCCTCCCGGCACGGGCAAGAGCCAGACGATAACCAACATGATAGCAAACGCGCTCTCCAAGGGCAGGCGCGTGTTGTTCGTCGCCGAAAAACAGGCGGCGCTTTCGGTGGTAAAAAAGCGCCTCGACGCCATAGGCATAGGCGATTTCTGCCTGGAATTTTCCACCGGCAGGACTGCCGACAAGGCGGCGATAATAAAGACGATAGAAAACACCCTCGCGCTCAAAGACGATTACTCCGCGGAAAAATTCACCGAGGAGGGCAGGGAGATCGCCGAAACGCGCGGCGAGCTCTCCCGTCCGTACGCCGCGCTGCACAAAAAGCGCAGGCTGGGCGTGTCCGTTTACGAGGGGATACTTTATTACCTGCAGAACAGATCCGCCCCCGAACTCGTTAACATAGAGAGCACTTTTTACGACAGTCTCACCAAAGAAAGGTTGGAAAAGTGCGAAAAGATGCTCGTGGAGGCGCAGATAGCCGCCAAGGAATGCGGCGGCGTATATCGTTCGCCATTCGAAAACGTGAACATAACCGATTGCTCGGGCGACGTAAAAGACGCCGTGCTGTGCGCCGCCGAAGTCGTGCTTGCCGAGCTCAAACACCTCAAAAACTACATGGGGCTGTTCCTCGACACCTTCAACCAGAAGGTGAGCACCTTCACCGCGCGCAAGCTCGAAAATTTCATAGAGATAGTCAACACGCTGCGCAGCGGCGCTCTCGACAGGTTCTTCGCCTGCGACGAAGAGCAGTTCTATAAGTTTTACAACGCCAACGTGCTCTACGACAACGTATGCAGGCTGTGGTTCACGCGCTTCAATTCGCTGCCCGACATAGACAGGTATGCCCCCGACCTCGAGCGCGAGCTCGACAACTGGGGCGAAAATTACCGCTCGTCCCGCACGGTGCTCGCCGTTATAAAGCGCATAAACAAGTGCGCAAAGGCCCGCATACCGGAAAAGGAGGAGCAGGAGTGGGTAAAGCGCGCCTACGAGCTGTGGCAGGCGGAGGGCAGGATACTCAAAAACACTCCGCTTTCGCAGAATTTCACCGCGCTCGGCGGCGGCATAAACGAAAAAAAGAGGGAGGCGTTCTTAAAACCTCTCTACGACCTGCACGCACTGTGCGCGCAGGTGTTCATGGACTATAACGCCGACGCGTTCAACAGCGTGTGCAACCACATACTCGGCGGTTACGCAAAGCCGTTGCTCAGCGGCGTGGTGTCTGCGGCGCGTTCGTTCATATCGGCAAGGGAACACTTCAACAAGGTGACCGCCGCCGACAAGACCTTCTCCGCCGACGAAGACATCTTCGAATATTACACCGCAAAGTGCGGCGCGCTCATCGACAACATAGACATGCTGCACGGCTGGTGCCGTTACAAGAACACGGCAAAGCAGCTCAACGGTATGGGCCTCACCTTCATCACCGACGCCATGGAGAGCGGCAGGATAAGCGGCGAACAGATACTCGCTTCCTTCCGCAAGAACATCTACCGCAACTTCGTGCAGACCAACATCCCCGCCGACGAAGAGCTGTCGCACTTCTCGGCAAGCATGCTCGACGAAAGCGCGGCAAAGTTTGCCATGCTCACCGAACGGTTTGCTGCGGCGACGCGCGCAAAGATAAGGCACGACCTCATCTCCCGTCTGCCCTCGCCCGATACCGAGGGCCCGCTGACGCTCGAACTCACGGCGTTCAGGCGGCAGACGAGCGGCAACGTGGGCAGGATAAACCTGCGTTCGCTGTTTGCCGAGATACCTCAGCTTTTAGGCGTGGCGGCGCCCTGCATGATGATGAGCCCCTTCACCGTTTCGCAGTACCTGGCGCCCGATCCCGAGCTTTTCGACGTCGTGATCTTCGACGAAGCCTCGCAGATGCCCACCTGCGAAGCCGTCCCCGCGCTGGCAAGGGCAAAGAGCGCCGTCATCGTGGGCGATCCCAAACAGCTCTCGCCCACCACGTTCTTCATGGCGCTCGGGCAGGACGAGGAGGAGATGGCGGCGGAGGACCTGGACAGCGTGCTCGACGACTGCCTCGCCCTCGGCATGCCGCAGATGCATCTCAGCTGGCATTACAGAAGCAAGCACGAAAGCCTTATCGCTTTTTCCAACATAATGTACTATTCGGGCAAGCTGTGCACGTTCCCCTCGCCCGACGCGCTCGACAGCAAGGTAAAGCTCAACTACATCGCCGACGGCGTGTACGACCGCGGCGCCACCAAGTGCAACAGACAGGAGGCCGACGCCGTCGTGGCGGAAGTGGTGCGCAGGCTCAAAGACGAAAAGCTGCGCCGCTCGAGCATAGGCATCGTCACCTTCTCCACGCCCCAGCAGAACTACATCGAAAGGCTGCTTTCAAAGGCCATACAGGAGAACAGGCTGGAGGAGGCGGCGTACGAGCGCGACGAACCGCTGTTCGTAAAGAACCTCGAAAACGTTCAGGGCGACGAGCGCGACGTCATAATCTTTTCGGTGTGCTACGGCCCCGACAGGATGGGCAAGATCTCGCTCAACTTCGGCCCGCTCAACCAATACGGCGGCTGGCGCAGGCTCAACGTGGCGGTGTCGCGCGCAAGGGAGGAGATGCTCGTTTATTCCTCCATGCGCTATTCCATGATAGATCTCTCGCGCACCAATTCGCGCGGCGTGGCAGGGCTTAAAGCCTTCCTCGAATTTGCCGAAAAGGGCCGCACGAGCATCGCCGTAAAGAACGACGAGATGATAATCAACAAGTCGGGCATAGGCAAGTACGTGGCGGCGGAACTGTCCAACTACGGTTACGACTGCCGCTGCGACGTGGGCGTTTCCGACTTCAAGATAGACGTCGCCGTGGTCGATCCCAAAAACAAGCACAATTTTATCCTTGCCATACTGTGCGACGGCGAGAGCCGCTTCTCCGTAAAGGACCGCACGGTCATGCAGGTGCAGACGTTAAAGCGCAACAATTGGAACGTCATAAGGCTGTATTCCATCAATTTCTTCAACAACCCCAAGCGCGAGATAAAAAAGATAAAGGAATATCTCGACAGGCTGTGCTCGGGCGGCAAAACGGTGACTTCCGGCTACAAGCGCCCTTACCGCGCCGCCAAGCTGGAAGAAAAGACTGCGGACGCGCAGTATATACTTTCGGGCGAACACGACGCCGAACTCGTAAAGGCGATAAAGGCCGTCGTTGCCGCCGAAGAGCCGATATCCGCTTCCTTCCTGATAAGGCGCGTCCTTTCCGCTTACGGCATATACAAGCACGGCGTAAAGCTCGAAACCAAGCTGAATTCGCTTATCGAAAGCTGCGGCTTCCGCCACGCCGATATCCTCGGGGCAAGGTATTATTTCCGTTCCGACAAATATTCCGCGTTCGACAGGTACCGCGTGGAAGAGGGCGCGCAGCTGCGCACCTCCGAAAGCGATTACACGCCCTACGACGTGATCTCGCTCGTCAAGAGCATACTTCTTAGCAAGGTAAGCATGTATTCGGACGAGCTTGCCGTTGCCGTCCAGCGCGAATTAAGGCTGCCCCGCATCTCCGACAAGTTTGCGGCGTACGTCAATTCGTGCATAGACTACGGCGCGTCCAAAGGCATCTTCGTGCGCAGCATCTCGGATAAAATTTCGCTCACTTAAAAAAAGTAACGGGCCGCGGCGCTTGAAAAGCGCTACGGCCTTTTGCAAAAGAATATGAAAAGGTTGCTCAACATCCGCGTTGCGGTGGTGCTCGCCTTTGCGATAGGTTCGGGCGCGGGGTTTTCCTATCTCTCGGCGTATCACGGCGTGCCGCATTGGTGGCTGATAGCCGTCGTTCCCGTCACCGCCGCGTTTATCGTAACGTTCATCGCAAAGCACAGCGCCGCCGGCATAGTCGTCACGGCGCTCTCCGCGTTGCTGTTTTTATACGGCGCGCTCGGCGTTATGCTCGGGCTGCGCGATTACGCCCGCACCACGATAGCCGACGGCTCCGTCTGCTCCGTAAGCGGCACCGTGTTCGAAAAGTCCCGCATGCAGCGGGGCGAATACATAAAACTTAAAGACGTGACCGCGGAGGGAGAAAGGGTGGACGGCTGCATGATTGTCTACCTCGACGAGGATTACGGCGAGTACGCCGAAGTCGGTTACGACGTGCGCTTTCTGGGCGTGGTGTACGTTTACGAGCCCTTCGAATACGGCGAGGCCAATTCCGAACGGCTGTTGCAGGACGTGCGCTATTCCGCTACTCCGGTGGACGCTCTGCGATCGGAGTACGGGTTTTCGCTGTTCGGCAGCATAAATTCCGCGGTGCGCGGGCTCTATTTCGATAACCTAAGCCCGGATACCGCGGCAATAGTTTACGCCATGTACACCGGCAACACAGATTATATCGAAACTTCCACCATGGACAGCTTCCGTTATGGCGGCGTGGCGCACGTTTTCGCCGTTTCGGGCATGCACATCGTGCTCGTTTACGGCGCCGTAAGTTTCGTGCTCGACCGTCTGCGGCTGGGCAGGATACCCGTTGCGGCAATAAGCGTCGCGCTCGTCTTTTTCTATACGGGCATGTGCGGATTCACGCTGTCCGCCGTGCGCGCCGCCATAATGTGCGCGGTGGCGGCGGCCGTAAGGCTGTCGGGAGGCAAATACGACGGCCTCGCGTCGGTCGCGCTGGCTTTCGTCGCGGTGCTGCTGGCAGATCCGCTCAACGTCATCTCCGTCGGCTTTCAGCTCTCGGTCGCCGCCGTTGCGGGGATAGCGCTGTTCTGCGCTCCGATAACGCGTGCACTCAAACGCATAAAACTGCCCGACGTGATAGCCACGGCGGCGGCAATGACGCTCTCTTCGCAGATAGCCACCTTTCCGATACTGCTCTCCTGCTTCGGTTACGTAAGCTGGGCTTCGCTTGCGCTCAACGTGGTGTTCGTGCCCGTTCTTTCGGGCATATTCACCGTCCAATTTGCGTTTACGCTGTTTGCGTTCGCCGTTCCGCCGCTTGCTCAGCTGCTCATATCGGCGTTTGCCGTTCCTACGGAGGCGGTGGTCGCCGCGCTCGCCGTCATCCGTGCCGAAGAGGTGCTCATAAGCGGGTTCACCTTCGGCGTGTTCGCGCTGCCGTACTTTCTTGCGGCGTACGTGATCTCCGGCCACGTGAACATAAAGGTGCGCTTCCGCATGCTTGCCGCCGGGCTGCTCGCCGCGGTCATGGCGGCGGGCATAGCGCTTGCAAATTACGTGCCTGCCGGCGGCGTAAAGATAACTGCCTCCGCGCGCGACGACGGCGGCGCCGTGCTCTTTACGACTGCGGAGGGCAGCGTTCTCGTCATTTCGGAAACGCCCACGGCTTACGACGTTGCCGATCTCGTCGCCTCGGCCGGCGGCAGCGGGATAAAGGCCATGGTCATACTCGGCGGCTACGACAGCGTGCTCGCCTACACTCTCTCCGGGACGGAATGTCCCGACGTTTACGTCTGGCACGAGAACCTTGCTTTCCAGCCCTATTCCGGCGTCACCGTTCACTACGAGCAGGCGTTCGCCGTTGCAGGCATGGAGTTCGAATACTGCGACGGCTACGACGTGGTCGTCCGCGCCGCAGGCATAAGCGCGGGCGTAAGCACGGGCAGTTACGTAACGATAGACGGTTGCGATCTGCTGTTTGCTGCAAACGACGCTCATTCCTGCGAGTGCGGCACGGCGGTATATTTTTCCAAGGTGAACGGCGAGCTCAATTTATACGACTGCGGCGACTTGCAATTTGCCGCAAAAGATGGTAAAATATCTTCCGTCGGCAGCATATCCCGCAAGGGCGCGCTGCTTTAAGGTGTTTCATGAAGTTTACCGAACTCAAAAATTTCATAGCCGAAGGCGGCGGAGGCGTCTTTCTTCTGCAGGGCGACGACGAATATTTCCTCTCCTCGGGCGAACGCATGTTAAAGGACGCGTACCTGCAGAATCCCGAGCTCAACTTTGCCTCGTTCGAAGGCGAAAGCTTAAAGGGGAATGCCCTGACGAAGCTTACCGACGCGCTCTGCGTCTGTCCGTTCATGGGCGAAAAGCGTGTGGTAAAGGTGAGCGGTTTTTATCCGTCGGAAGCGGATTACGAACGCTATCTCAAAGATTTTTTTGCCGATTTCCCTTCTTCGGCGCTGCTTATAATAGTCAATCGCGGCGCAAAAAAGGGCGCCTGCGACTTAAAGCGCAAGCACGGCGTGAATTACGTCGACTGCGGCAGGGCGGACGAAGAGACGGTCACGCGATGGATATACCTCACGTTAAAGCGTGCGGGCGTGGCGGCCGACGCGGAAACGTGCATGAACATAGCGCGGTGGTGTCTGTGCAGCATGGCGCGCGTGTCCATGGAAGTAAAAAAGATAACGATATTAAAACAGGGCGGAGGAACGCTTACCGGGCAAGAGGCGGAGGAACTCGTATATAAGGACGCCGATTACCGCATATACGAAATGACGGACGCCGTTGCCGCGGGCAATCATTCGGCGTTTTACCGCATAGCGGACGAGCTCGTCTCAAAGGGTACGGACACGATGGCGCTGCTCAACAGTCTGTTCTCTTATTTCCGCAATCTCTGCACGATAAGCGATTCCGATCTGTCGGACGCGCAGCTTGCCGCGGCGCTCGGCATCAGGGAATACGGCGTAAAGCGCTCGCGCGAGCAGGCGCGCCGCATGGGATCCGGGCGGGCAGCGGCGCTGTGCCGCAGCATATATTCGGCGATATCTTCGGTCAAATGCGGCGAACTTTCGCAGGACGGAGCCTATAAATTGGTATGTGCGCAAATTTTTTTCCCTGCCGGCTGAAATCGGCAGGGAAAAACGCTTTATTTTTTGCCGATAAAACTATATAATATTGAGTATAAAACTTTGCGCGCGCCCGCCGCGCGCAGCGTGAATTTACAGCGGGGGTCCTTTACGGGTGGATTGGCAGGATTTCGTTAAAAAAGTTCAGGCGTTCTGGAACGGGTTTGCGACCAACGGCGTTTCGTACGTTATGGAGTTCATCTTCTTCGCCGTGCTGTTCTATTACGTGTTCAAAGTGTTGCAGTCCAACAAGAACTATAAATTCATAGTCATATTTCTTGTGTCGGTGGTGTGGTGCGGCTTTGCGTTCGCCTTTTCAAAGAACATCGAGTCGCAGTTCCTGCTCATCGTCATAATAATGCTTTCGGTGCTCATCTTCACGATGTATAACACCGAAATAAAGCGCGTGCTGCTCGACAATATGATAAAGGCAAAAAGCGACCGCCCCAAAGTTAGCGCGAGCGGCGTGGACGCCATCATAGACGAAATGGTGCGCGCCCTGCAAAACATGTCCAAGAACAACATAGGCGCGCTCATCGTGCTCTCCAACGAAAATCTGCCCGAAAACATCATCGAAAGCGGCACGGTGGTAAACGCCGAGATCTCCGCCCAGATGATAGAAACGGTGTTTTATCCCAAGGCCCCGCTGCACGACGGCGCCATGATAGTCGAAGGCAGCAAAATATACGCGGCGGGCTGTTTCCTTCCGCTCGCACAGAGCGACAACCTCCCCAAGGAGATGGGCAGCCGCCACCGCGCGGCGCTGGGCGTGACTTCGGTCGCGTCCGTAACGGCGCTCGTCGTCTCCGAAGAGACGGGCATAATTTCGATAGTAAAGAACGGCGCGATAAAAAAGAAATATGCCGACGCGGCAGACCTTAAAAACGCGCTCAGCGACTATTATTGGGACGACCTGGCTGCGGAGGCAAAGGAATGAAAAAGTTCAAAGAGATAATAAAGAGCCTGTTCACCGATTACCTGCCCATAAAGGTGCTTGCCATAGTGCTTGCGGCGCTCACCGTACTGCTCATAAACCTTAGCTGAGGCGGTGCCGCAATGACTGCAAAAGAAGAGTTTTTGCCGGAAAGGGCCGTATATATCCCCGAAATACTGCTTCCGCAGACGGACGATATGTATGCGTGGGCGGTCAACGCCTGCGACCAGTTCACAAGCGACGCCGACTATTGGCGGCAGGTGGAGGACATCGCCCGCGGAAAGCCGAGCGCGTATCACCTCATCCTGCCGGAGATCTATCTTAAAGACGACCTGCCCGGGCGCACGGAACGCATCGCCGCCAACATGCGTGCGTATCTTTCCGGCGGCGCGTTCAGGCAGCTCAAAAGGGGTTTCGTGCTGGTGGAACGCACTCTGCCGCACGGCGTCCGCAGGGGCATCGTGCTGGGCATAGACCTCGAATGTTATTCGTTCGTCCCGGGCGAAAAGGCGCTCGTCCGCTCCACCGAGGCCACCGTGCTCGACCGTCTGCCTCCGCGCGTGGCGGCGCGCAGCGGCGCCGCTCTGGAACTGCCGCACGCCATGCTTTTATACGACGACGCGCACGGCTCCGTGCTCTCCGCTGTGCGGCGCGGCGAAGTGCTTTACGATTTCGATTTGAACATGGGCGGCGGGCACGTCAAAGGCACGTTCGTCGATAACTCCGGCGAGGTAAAAAGCCTGTTCGGCGGGCTGTGCCGCAAGGGCGGCATGCTGTTCGCCGTGGGCGACGGCAACCATTCGATAGCCGCCGCAAAGCTGTGCTGGGAGGAAATAAAAAAGGGGCTTTCGCCCAACGAACGGCTGTCGCATCCCGCGCGCTACGCGCTGTGCGAGGCGGTGAACATATACGACGAAGCGCTCACTTTTCATCCTATACACCGGCTGGTAAAGACGGGATCTTGCGACGAGTTCGTCTCCGGCTGGAAGCTCTGCGGCGAGGCCGGCGCGGAGCTCGTGTTCCGCGGCGGAAGGGTGCGCGTGCCCTTTCCGCAGGACGTGCCTGCGGGAATACGCGCTCTCGACGGTTACATATCGGAGTTTATCGCCGCACACGGCGGCGAGGCGGACTATATCCACGGCAGGGAGGAGCTCGAGCGGCTCTCGCCCGCGGGGGTGGGGATACTCGTCCCGCAGATACAAAAACAGCAGCTCTTTCCGCTCGTCGAAAGCGGCGGCAACCTGCCGCAGAAAACTTTCTCTCTCGGCGAAGGCAGCGAAAAGAGGTACTATATCGAAGCTAAACGCATAAAGTAAATTAAAAGGGAATATCCGTATGGCTGTAAAGGTATGCAAATTCGGCGGCACGTCCATGGCGGACGGCAACGTAATGAACCGCGTAAAGTCCATAATCGACGGCGACAAAGACAGAAAGTTTGTCGTCGTTTCCGCACCCGGCAAGCGCTATTCGGGCGACGTAAAGGTCACCGACATGCTCTACGAATGTTATAAAGAGGTGGAGCAGAAAGGTTCGTGCGGGGCGGCGTTCGCGCTCGTCCGCAACCGCTTCAACAGTATAGTAAAGGAACTCAACGTAGATTTCGACATAAATTCCGTTTTGGACGAAACGGAGGAGCGCATCAACCGCGAAAAGAGCGAAGATTTCACCGCCTCGCGCGGGGAATACCTTTCGGCAAGGGTAATGGCGGAGGTGCTCGGCGCAAAGTTCGTGGACGCCGAAGACGTCGTCTTTTTCGATAAGGACGGCGCTTACGACGCCGAAAGATCGGACAGGGCGATAAACGAAGCCGTGCGCGGCGCGGCAAGGGCGGTGTTCCCCGGCTTTTACGGCAGGGGAGCGGACGGCAGGGTAAAAACGTTTTCGCGCGGCGGCTCGGATATCTCCGGCGCAATAGTGGCAAGGGCGGTCAACGCCACCACTTACGAAAATTGGACGGACGTCAGCGGCTTTCTCGCCTGCGATCCCAGGATAGTCGAAAGCCCCAGGCGCATAAAGGCTCTCTCTTACAAGGAGCTGCGCGAACTTTCCTATATGGGGGCAAACGTATTGCACAGCGAATCCATTTTCCCCGTGCGCAAAGCCAACATTCCCATCCATATCCTCAACACGTTCCGCCCCGAGGACGCGGGCACGCTCATACTGCCCAGCGTCTATTATACGCCCAGCGGCAACATAGTAACGGGCATTGCCGGCAAAAAGGACTTCACCGTAATCTTCATCGAAAAATCGCTCATGAATTCGCAGATAGGTTTCGTGCGCAAGGTGCTGTCCGTGCTCGAAAAGTACGACGTCCCCGTGGAGCATATCCCCTCGGGCATAGACACCATGTCTGTGGTGGTGGAGAGCGCCGCCTTAAAAGACGGCAAGCTCGAACTCATTCTGCAGGACATAAAGCAGGCCGTCTGCCCCGACACGCTCAGGGTAACCGAGGATATCGCGCTCATCGCAACGGTCGGCCACGGGATGTCGTCTTCCGTCGGCACTTCTGCAAGGCTGTTCAAGGCGATGGCGGAGGCGTCGGTAAACGTAAAGATGATAGACCAGGGTTCTTCGGAGCTGAACATAATCGTCGGCGTAAGGAACGAGGACTGCGAAAAGTGCATAAGGGCCATCTACCGCGAATTTTTCGGCGGCTGACGGCAATAACGAAAACGGGCAGAACAGCCCGTTTTTTTTTGTGCAAAAAATAAATTGCCCCGCACATATGCCGCAGACAACGCAAAAAACCGGCTGCGGCGCAGACGGCGCGCGGCGGTCGGGCATATAATGGGGTATGACGCTTAGCCTGTGTATGATAGTAAAGGACGAAGAGCTCGTTCTCGCCCGCTGCCTCGATTGCGTTCTGCCGTTTGCCGACGAAATAATCGTCGTTGACACCGGCTCTGCCGACGGCACCGTCCGCATAGCGGAAAAGTACACTCAAAAAGTATATTCGTTTGCCTGGCGCGACGATTTTTCCGCGGCGCGCAATTTTTCCTTTTCCAAGGCGACGTGCGGGCTGGTGATGTGGCTGGACGCCGACGACGTGGTGTCGGAGCGGGACGCGCGCCGCATCGCGGCGCTCAAAAGCGAGATGGAAAATTACGACGTGGCGATGCTGCCCTACGTTGCGGCCTCGGAGGGAGGCAGGGCAACTTATTGCTATTATCGCGAACGCATTTTCAGGCGTTCGTTCGCATTCGAATGGAAGGGCGCCGTCCACAAAGCAGGGGAGCCGCGCGACAGGATACGAAGGTCGGACGCCGCCGTTACGCACCGCAAGTCAAAACCCGCGCAGCCCATGCGCAACCTGCGCATATATCAGAAACTGATATCGGGCGGCGCAAAACTTTCGCCGCGCGATCTGTTTTATTACGGCAGGGAGCTGCACTTCAACGGCATGCACGCCGAATGTGCCGCCGTGCTCGAACGTTACTTGAAGGGCGAAGGTTGGGCGCCGGACAGGACGGAGGCGTGCCTCACTCTGTCTGCCGCCTATTCCGCACTCGGCGACGAAGAACGCGCCCTCAGCGCGTTGCTGAGGAGCTTTTCCGTGGGCGCGCCCGACAGCCGCGCCTGCTGCATGCTTGGCGAAAGGCTGCTCGCTTCCGGCGATCTGAACGCGGCAAAGTTCTGGTATTCGGCCGCGGCCGCCCTGCCGCGCGGCGCAAAGAACGGCGGCTTTTATCAGGCGGATTACTGCGACTTTATCCCGTATATGCAGCTGTGCGTGATAAATTACCGCCTCGGCGACGTTGCCGAGGCCGAACGCTGCAATTCCCTCGCTGCCCAGGCAAGGCCGGACGACGCCCGCGTGCTCGGCAACGCGGAGTTTTTCCGCTCGCTCAAAGGCGGAAAATAAAAAGGGCGCCGCAAAGGCACCCTTTCGTCTGGAGCAGGTGACGGGAGTCGGACCCGCCGAAATCAGCTTGGGAAGCTGACGCCATACCGCTAGGCGACACCTGCA
>CALVLW010000082.1 GCA_944341315.1 uncultured Clostridia bacterium | reverse complement strand
CCGCGCTGTCGCCGCCGCCTATTATGGTGGTGCACTTGCCGTAAACGTCTGCAAGCGCCTGCGCAACGGCTATCGTGCCCTTTGCAAGGGTGGGGTTCTCGAACACGCCCATGGGGCCGTTCCAGATAACGGACTTTGCCGTCTTTATCTTGTCGGCGTAAAGCGCCCTCGTCTTTTCGCCTATGTCCATGCCCATCTTGTCGGCGGGTATCTTGTCGGCGTCCACCGTCTTCACCTCTATGGGTGCGTCTATGGGCTCGGGGAATTTGTCGCATATAACGGCGTCCACGGGCAGGAGCAGCTCCTTGCCGAGCGCCTTTGCCTTTTCCATCATCTGCTTGCAGTATTCGACTTTCTCCTCGTCCAGAAGGGAGGTGCCCACTTCGTAGCCCTTGGCTTTAAGGAAGGTGTAAGCCATGCCGCCGCCGATTATCAGGGTGTCGCACTTTTCGAGCAGGTTGTTTATAACGTTCAGCTTGTCCGCGACCTTTGCGCCGCCGAGGATGGCAACGAAGGGGCGCACGGGATGCTCCAAAGTGTCCGCCATAACGGTGAGCTCCTTTTCGATGAGGAAGCCGCACACGGCGGTCTTTACTATGCCGTACTGAACTATGCCGGCGGTGGAGGCGTGCGCGCGGTGCGCGGTGCCGAACGCGTCGTTTACGTATATTTCCGCGTCGTATGCAAGCTCTTTGCAGAAGCCTTCGTCGTTCTTTTCTTCTTCCCAATGGAAGCGGAGGTTTTCAAGGAGCACCGCCTCGCCGTCTTTAAGCGCGTCGCGCTTTGCCTTTGCGTCGGGGCCGATAACGTCTTTTGCAAAGGTAACTTTGCCGCCGAGCAGCTCGTTCAGCCTTGCCGCAACGGGAGCGAGCGTAAGTTTTGCGGGCTCTTCCTTGCGGGCTTTGGCCTCGATCGCCTCTGCGGTGGTCTCGCCGGCGTCCACCTTTTTCTTGTCCTTTTTGTTCAGCTTGAACTCTGCGGAAAAGATGGAGTGGGGCTTGCCCAGGTGCGAGCAAAGCGTTACCCTGGCGCCGTTGTCGAGCAGGTACTTTATGGTGGGCAGGGCGCCCTGTATCCTGTTCTCGTCGGTTATCTTTCCGTCCTTCATGGGAACGTTGAAGTCGCAGCGCACGAGGACTTTTTTGCCTTTAAGATCTTTCAGGTCTTTGACAGACATTTTGTTCATAAAAACAAATCTCCTTGATCAATTTTTTATCACGATTCAATTATAAATAATCGTCGTCCGCTTGTCAACCGTGCAAAGCAAAAAAGCGCCAAAAATTAGCGCGCCGCACCGCCCGTAAAAAGTTTTTTACAAAATGGGCAATATCGTTTGAAATAAAGCGAGCGATATGATATAATAGTCAAAAAAGTATCCTTAGGTCACCGGCATGAAGATATGCGTCGCGGGGCTTGGGCTCATAGGCGGCTCCATGTGCATGGCGCTTGCCAGGGCGGGATTTGCTCCCGAAGGCTGGAACCGTTCGCCCGGGCCCGTTTCTTATGCTCTCGAAAACGAAATAATTTCCGCCGCCGCGGAAAAGTTTACGGAGTACGACGTCGTGTTCGTCGCGCTGCCTCCGCGCGCGGCCGTAAATTTCATAAATTCCAATTCCTTCAAAAACGGCGCAGTCGTCGCGGATATCTGCGGCGTCAAACAATATATCGCGCGCGAGATGGCTTCCCGCAGGCGCAACTTTTTTTACGTCGGCACCCATCCCATGGCGGGCAAGGAGGTCTCCGGCATACAAAACGCCTGCGCCGATCTGTTCGATAACGCCGGAATGGTCATCGTCCGCGACGATTCCACGGACGCCGGCGCGCTGCAAACGGTAAGGCGGCTTACCAAGGCGATGGGGTTCAGGCTGATAGTCGAGTGCTCCGCCGCCGTTCACGACAGAAAGATAGCTTACACCTCCCAGCTCGCGCACGTCGTTTCCAACGCCTACGTAAAGGACGCCGAAGCCCGCGGCTGCCTCGGCTTTACGGGCGGCAGCTTTCAGGACATGACGAGGATAGCCGGCGTGGACGAAAACGTCTGGGCGGAACTGTATATGCTCAATTCCGAAAATCTCTGCGGCAACGTCTCTTCGCTCATCTCCGGGCTTACGGAAATAAAGCGGGCGCTGGAGGCGGGCGACGAAGAGGCGCTGCGCGCCGTGCTCCGCAAGGGCAGGGAGGGGTTTGCCTCCTGCCGCGCCGCCGCTCCGGAAGGGGAAGCCTCCGTTACGCTGCTGAAATAGGTCTCATTCATCATGAAAGTCAGGATAAACATCTCCGTCGTGCGCGGCGGCTGCACTTCAAGCGTTCCCTCGCTCGGCGAGCTGCACATAGGCGAAGACGATTTCAGCGTGGATTATTATCTCTCCGGCGACGAATGCACGCTTCACGTGCGCGGCGGCACGGTAAGGCAGCGGCACCGCGGCGGCACGGATATAGACATGCTGTTTAAGGAGGGCGAACAGACCGAGTGCCTGCTCAGGGAGAGCGGCAAGGTTTTAACCCTGCCCGTGTTCACGCGGTCGCTCGGCGTCAGTCTTACGGACGAAGGCTGCACCGTAAGTTTAAGTTACGTTTTCGGCGGCGAGGAAGCCGAACTCGTCTTCGTCGCGGACGCCTGCTGAACCGGCGCCCGGACGGCAATTTCAAAAAAATAAAAATTTGGGCTCACGCCCGGGAGAATATTCGCATTTTATGAAGATCAGGTATTTGGGACATTCCGCTTTTCAGCTGATAGAGAGCACGGGCACGACCATCGTCACCGATCCTTACTCGTCTGCGCTCGGCAGCGAAATGCCCGAGGTTTCGGCGGACGCCGTAACCGTATCGCACCATCATTACGACCACGACGCCGCAGACAAAGTCGGCGGCAACCCCCTCGTCATAGACAAGGAGGGCAGTTACGAACTCGACGGCGTGGACATCAACTCCATCAAAAGCTTTCACGATCCCGAGGGGGGCAGGCTGCGCGGCGAAAACATAATTTTCAAGTTCAGCATGGACGGCATAGAGGTCTGCCACCTCGGCGACATAGGCGAAGAGTGCTCCACCGAGCTTATCGAAGCCCTGCTGCCAGTGGACGTGCTTCTCATTCCCGTGGGCGGGACATATACTATAGACGCGGAGCAGGCAAAGGAGTACGTGGACAGGATAATGCCCGACATCGTCATTCCCATGCACTACCGCGAAAAGGGTAAAAAGCTGGACGTGGACCGCGTGGAGGAGTTTACCGATCTTTTCGAAGAGGAGGAGGTCGAAACCGACGGCGGGAGCGAGATAGATATCTCCCGCGAAGACCTCGGGGGGGATTCCACCAGAGTGATCGTCATGGACAAAGCGGAGGACAGATGATTAGCGAAAAGTTGCAGAAACTCAGGGAGGAGCTCGCCAGGCGCAGCATTTACGATCTCAGGCAGATCGGGCGCGCGGTGGGCGTAAAGCGCCCCGCGGACATGAACAAGGAGCCGCTCATCGGCAGCATAATGGACATTGCCGAGGGCAAAACGGAACCCGTTCCGCGCTCCACCAAAGGCGCCCCGCCCAAGTCGGAAGTTTACGACAGGGAGCTCGTCGCGCTCGTGTCGCAGTGCAGAAGTTTTTATGCGTCCGGCGCTCCGCGCCGCAACGTGCCCGAACTCGAAGTAAACGAGCCGGAGGACGAGGCGGGCGATCCCGACGAAAAGGTGTATTCCGGCGTGCTGGAATTTACGGAAAAGTTCTGGTTCGTCCGCACGCACAATTTCGAGCTCACTTCCGGCGGCGACGTTTTCGTGCATACGCCTTTCGTCAACCGTTTCCGCCTGCGCGAAGGCGACTTTATCGTATGCCGCGCAAAACAGCGCAAGGAGGGCGAGTGCCCCGGCATAACTTATCTTATCAGCGTTAACGGCGTGCGCCCGGACGCGCTCAATCCGCGCGCCTCGTTCGAAAAACTCACGCCCTGCTATCCCGACGTGCGCTTCACGCTCGAACGCGAGGGCTGCGGGCTCACGGAAAGGGTGATAGACCTGTTCTCGCCGATAGGCAGGGGACAGCGCGCGCTCATCGTTTCCCCTCCCAAGGCGGGCAAGACCACCATGCTCAAAACGATAGCCTGCTCCGTAACGGCAAATTATCCCGACGCGGAGGTGATAGTGCTGCTGGTGGACGAACGCCCGGAGGAGGTAACGGACATCCGCCGTTCGGTGCCCGGCGCCCGCGTGATATATTCCACGTTCGACCGCGGCGAGCTGCATCACATACACACCGCCATGCTCACTCTGGAGCACGCCAAGCGCCTTGCGGAAATGGGCAGGGACGTGGTGGTGCTCATGGACAGCCTCACGCGCCTGACGCGCGCGTATAATTCGGTCACCAATTCGGGGCGCATGCTCTCGGGCGGGCTCGATCCGCAGGCGCTCGTCGAACCCAGAAAGTTCTTCGGCTCGGCGCGCAACACCGAGGACGGCGGTTCGCTCACGATAATAGCCACCGCTCTCGTCGATACGGGCAGCAAGCTGGACGACGTCATATACGAAGAATTCAAATCGGCGGGCAACATGGAGCTCGTCCTCTCGCGCGAGCTGGCGGAGAGGCGCGTTTTTCCCGCGGTGGACATAAAGGCGTCCGGCGCAAGAAAGGAAGAACTGCTGCTCTCCGCTCAGGAACTGGACGCCGCCTGCAAGCTGCGCCAGCTGCTCGGCAGGCAGGTCTCCGCGGAAAATCTGTATTCGATGATGGGTAAAACAAAGACGAACGCGGAGTTGTGCTCCCGTCTGGACGAGTGGCTCAGGATATATAACAATGGCAGATAGGAACGCTTTTACCGACAAGGTAAAAATAACGATAAAGGCGGGCGACGGCGGCGACGGGATGAATTCGTTCAAGTCGTACAAGGGCAAGCCCGCGTGCGGCCCCGACGGCGGCGACGGCGGAAAGGGCGGCGACGTTTACATCGTTGCGGACAGAGGGCTTAACGACCTTCTGCCTTTTCGCTTTACGAGCAAATTCGTCGCCGAAGACGGCGAACGCGGCGGCACCAACCTCTGCTTCGGCAGGGGCGGCAAAGACATGGTGATAAAAGTGCCCGTAGGCACCGTGGTAAGGGACTTCGAAACGGACACCGTCATCGCCGACATGTTCTCCGACGGCGAAAAAAAGCTTATCGCGGAGGGCGGCAGGGGCGGCAAGGGCAACACCCGCTTCACCACTTCGCGCAGGCACGCCCCCAATTTTGCGCAAAAGGGGGAAAAGACAGAACCGCACGTCCTTTCGCTCGAACTCAAAGTGATCGCCGACGTGGGCATAATCGGCTTCCCCAACGTGGGCAAAAGCACGCTGCTTTCAAAGATCTCGGCGGCGCGCCCCAAGATAGCAAACTATCACTTCACCACGCTTTCGCCCAATCTCGGCGTGGTAAAGGTGTACGATAGATCGTTCGTGGCGGCGGATATCCCCGGCCTTATCGAAGGCGCCGCGGAGGGCGCGGGGCTCGGGCACGACTTCCTGCGCCACATCGAACGCACCCGCCTGCTGCTGCACGTCGTGGACGCGTCCGGCGCGGAGGGCAGGGATCCGGCAGACGATTTCAAAAAAATAAACGCGGAGCTTGCAGGTTACTCTCAAAAGCTGGCAAAACTGCCTCAGGTCATCGCACTCAACAAATGCGACGTCTGGGGCGCGGAAGAAAACGTAAAAAAGTTCAAAAAGGCTTACGGCAGAAAATATAAGATCTTCCCCGTCACCGCGGTCAGCGGCGAAGGTCTGCAACCGCTGCTGGACGAACTCGTAAAACTGCTCGAAGATCTTCCGCCCGTGGCAAGGGAGGAGGCGGACGAGCTGTTCACTTACCGCAAGCCTTCCGACCTCGGCTTCGAGATATTCACGGACGGCGGCGTCTACGTGGTGGAGGGCACCCTCGTGGACATGCTCTGCCGCAACGTCACTCTCAACGATCCCGATTCCATGGCGTATTTCCAAAAGATCCTGCGCGAAAAGGGCGTGATCTCAAAACTGAAAGAGATGGGTGTAAGCGAGGGGGACACGGTGTCCATAGGCGACGTCGAGTTCGACTTCGTGGAATAAAACGCCCGGCGTTAAAACAAAAAGGTGAAAACAATGCTTACAAGCAAACAGAGGAGCAAACTCAAATCGCTCGCGGCAAACATCTCGCCCGTGGGGCAGGTGGGCAAGGAGGGCATCGGCGAAAACATGCTCAAAAGTTTTTCCGACTGCCTGGAAGCGCGCGAACTTATAAAGGTCAATATCCTGGAAAACGCGGACGGCGTCCCCCGCGACGTCGGCTGCGAACTCGCCGCAAGGCTGAACGCGGAGTGCGTGATAGTGATCGGCAGAAAAGCGGTGCTCTACCGCCGTTCTTCCCGTAAAGGAATAGAACACATAAAGCTGGATTGAGCGGCACATATGCCGCAACCAACGCTACTTTGCACGCTTGCCGAATATGGCAGCGGCGGCGCACAGCGCAAGCAGCAGCGAACCTGCAACGATGTAATACACGGGATAGAACGCAAAGTAGGAAAAGAACAGCATTGCCGTGCCCGACCAGAATGCCGGCAGGCACAGCCTGCGCGAAAATCCCTTTTTTATCCGCGCAAATATCCCGCTTCTGCCGGCGCTCTCCAACAGGTATTTTTCCGGCAGGGCGTCCCGCTCTTTAAGCCTTTCGTATATCTCCCCGGCGCAGATCAGCTCTATGCCGGCGGCCTCGGCAAAGCGTTCGCAGCCCGGCGTGGCGGAGCAGCACGCGAAATGCTTTTTCCCTTCCGTTTTCAGGCGCGCCGCCGCCATCAGTGCGTTCCTGTCGGCGGGTTCGGGCGCGAAATCGCAGACGTATACGCCTTCGTCCGTCGTTACTTCGTTCCCCGTCACCTCCGCCCCGTCAAGGCACTTTGCAAACAGCTCCGCCGCCTTCTGCGGTTCCAGCAGCGCAAGGTGCGCGGCAAGTTTTTCCGTCTCTCCCGACAGCGCCGCCGCGTCCGAAGTCTTTTTGCGCTTTCCGTTGGCGTACAGGAACGCCAGCGTGCCGGCGGCAGCGGCGGAAGGTATGGCGGCGGCCAGCCCGTAAGCGCCGCCGAAATGGTATCTTACAAACGTGAACGCGAGCATAAACGTGCACAGCGCGGCGAGCAGCGCGTCCGAAATAACGGGTATAAATCTTTTCACGGGCATATTTTTGACGATTATCCCGGCATATAAACGCAGGATCCGCACATGAACATCGTATTATTCGGGGGTGCTTTCAACCCCGTCCACAACGAACACGTCGCCATGCTCAAAGCGGCGCGGCAAAAACTCGGGTGCGACAAGGCCATAATAATGCCTACGGCGGTCTCCCCGCACAAGAGCGGGCTGATAAGCGCGCCTCCCGCCGACAGGCTGGAGATGTGCCGCATAGCGTTCGGGGACCTCGGCGAGGTTTCCGATTTCGAGGTCGCAAAGGGCGGCGCAAGCTATTCTTACGTCACCTGCGAACATCTCCGCCGCGAATATCCCGACGCAAGCATATATTTTCTGATGGGCGCGGACATGCTTGCCTGCTTCCCGCAGTGGGTGTATCCCGAGCGTATCTTAAAGGACGTAACGCTCGCCGCGTGCGCAAGGCACGGCAGCGCCGACGTCGCTGCCGCGTGCAGGCAGCTTAAAGAGCAGTTCGGCGTCAACGCCGTAACGATAGGTTATACGGGCGCCGCGGTGTCGTCCACCGGGGTGCGCGTGCGCGCTGTGCTGGGCGCCGATATCTCCGGCCTCGTCCCGCGCGGCGTGGAGGCGTATATAAAAAAGCGCGGGCTCTATTTCGATCCCGTGCTCGCAAAAGCACAGAAACTGATGAACGAAAAGCGCGCCGCGCACACGCTGCGCGTGGCGCTTACGGCGGCGCAGAACTGCCGCAGGGCGGGCGTGCCGGAAAAAAAGGCCGTCACCGCGGCGGCGCTGCACGACGCCGCGAAAAACCTGAAACTTTCCGACAGGCTGCTCAAAGGCTTCGTTCCGCCGGAGGGCGTGCCGGACAGCGTGATGCACCAATACGCCGGCGCTTACCTTGCGGAACGCGTTTTCGGCGTCACGGACGAGGACGTCCTCAGCGCCATACGCTGGCACACCAGCGGCAGGCCGGGCATGTCGCCGCTCGAAAAACTGATATTCCTTTCGGACATGCTCGAAGAGGGCAGGGATTTCGACGGTGTGGAGGAGCTGCGCGCGGAATTTGCGCGCGATATCGACGCCTGCCTCGAACACGCCCTCGGGCGCGAACTCGATCACCTGCGCGCGGAGGGCAAAGAAATTTATCCGCTCACGCGGCAGGCTTACGAATATATACGCGCCGAGCGTGCCGGCAAAAATCAATCGGAGGTCGTATGACAAGCAAGGAAAAAGCTCTTCTCATCTGCGGGTTGCTCTCCCAAAAAAAGGGCGAAAACATAGTATATATAGACGTGGCTTCAAAAAGTTCGCTGTGCGATTACTTCGTGATAGCGGGCGGCAGGTCGTCCACGGCGGTAAGGGCGCTGTGCGACAATCTGGAAGAAAAGCTGGAAAAGGAGCACGGCCTCGTCCCCGAACGCAATGACGGCGGCAGGGAGGGGCGCTGGAACGTGCTCGATTACGGCGACGTGATAGTGCACGTCTTCAACGACGAGATGCGCGATTTTTACCACCTGGAAAGGCTGTGGGAAGACGGCGCCAACCTCGTACAATATAAGGACTGAACGCAATCCGAATACTATGCGCAGACCTGCGCGTAACGTTTCCCCCTCCGCGGCGTGCCGCGGAGGGGGCCGTCATAATCCGCCAAAATACGGCATAAAAATATATACTCACTATTTTTGCTGTATGGGGGATTCGTCATGCCTGAAAATTCAGACGTCATCGCGGAAAGAGCGGTGCGCGAAGCGGAGTATATGATATCCACGGGCGCCACGGTGCGCGCGTGCGCCGAACGCTTCGGAACGAGCAAATCGAGCGTGCACAAGGACGTGGCGGAAAGGCTTAAAGACATCGACGGCGCGCTTTACGAAATGGTGCGCAGGGTGCTCGACAAAAACCTCTCCGAACGCCATATCCGCGGCGGAATGGCAACGCGCGACAAATATCTGCGCCGTAAAAAACGCGCCTGCGCCTGCGGGTGCAAAAGCGGCTGCCGCTGCGGCGGATACAAAAATTTAACTTAAAAAATCGCCGTTAAAAATTGAAATATCGTTTTTATTGTGCTATAATGCATTAAGAAACGATATGATCCGCCGCCCGCGCGGGCGGCCGAACGGCAGGTACTATGGCAAAACTCATGGGTATAGACGTCGGCTCCACCACGGTAAAGGTGACCGTGGCGGAACGGGACGGAACGGTTCTTTACAGCTCTTACGAAAGGCATTACGCGCAGGTGCGCGAAACGGTGCTCGGCGAGCTCAAAAAAATCGGCGACAGATTCGGCGGCGAGTTCTGCGCTTCCATCACGGGCAGCGCGGGGCTCGGCCTTTCGCAGCGCAGCGGCATAAACTTCGTGCAGGAAGTGCAGGCCGCTTTCGTTGCCATACGCCGCTATTATCCCGACGCCGACGCGGCGGTGGAGCTGGGCGGCGAGGACGCAAAGATAATCTTTATCACGGGCGGCACCGAACAGCGCATGAACGTCAGCGGCGCGGGCGGCACGGGCGCGTTCATCGACCAGATGGCAACGCTCCTCAACATCACCGTGCAGCAGATGGACGACTTCGCCCTGCGCGCGGAAAAGATCTATCCCATAGCTTCGCGCTGCGGCGTGTTCGCAAAATCGGATATCCAGCCGCTCATCAACCAGGGCGCCCGCAAGGAGGATATTTCCGCGTCCATCTTCCAGGCCGTCGTGGACCAGACGGTCTCCGGCCTCGCCCAGGGCAGGCGCATAAAGGGCAAAGTGCTCTTTCTGGGCGGCCCGCTCTATTTCTTAAAGGGCCTGCGCCGCGCCTTCGTGCGCACGCTTAAACTTTCGGAGGAGAACGCCGTCTTCCCGGAAGACGCTCCCTGCTTTATGTCTATCGGCGCCGCGCTCCATTCCGCAGGCGTGCAGCCTATGACCATAGGCGAGATAACCGAACGCATAGAAAACGCCACCGGCACCGACGAGGTGATAACGGGCGAACCGCTCTTTAAGGACAAGGAGGAATACGCCGCGTTCGTAAAGCGGCACCGCGCCACCGACCTCACTTTCGCGGACATCGCAACTTACGCGGGCGACGCATACCTCGGCATAGACAGCGGCTCCACCACGACCAAACTCATACTCATAACTCCCGACTGCCGCATACTCTATTCGCACTATCAGTCCAACAACGGTCAGCCCGTGGACATAATAGTGGACAAGCTGAAAGAGATATATAAACTTGCCGAAGGCAGGATAACCATAAAGGGCAGCGCCGTAACGGGCTACGGCGAAGACCTGATAAAGGCGGCAATAAAGGCCGACTTCGGCATAGTCGAAACGGTGGCGCACTTCAAGGCGGCGCTGCACTTCAACCCCGACGTGGACTTCATAATCGACATCGGCGGGCAGGACATAAAGTGCTTCAAAATAAAGAACCGCGCCATAGATTCCATCATGCTCAACGAGGCGTGCTCCTCGGGCTGCGGCTCGTTCATACAGACCTTTGCGCGCGCCATGGGCATGGAGATAGACAAATTCTCGCAGCTCGGGCTGTTCGCGCCGCGCCCCGTGGAACTCGGTTCGCGCTGCACGGTGTTCATGAACAGCGCGGTAAAGCAGGCGCAAAAGGAGGGCAGCTCGGTGGAGGACATATCCGCCGGCCTCTCCATATCGATAGTAAAAAACGCCATCTACAAAGTCATCCGCGCGTCCAGCGCGGACGAGCTCGGCGAACACATAGTGGTGCAGGGCGGCACGTTCCTCAACGACGCCGTGCTGCGCGCGTTCGAAAGGGAAACGGGCAAGCAGGTCATCCGCCCCGGCATAGCCGGGCTCATGGGCGCGTTCGGCGCCGCGCTGTACGCAAAGGAGATGAGCGCAGGCAGCTCTTCCACGCTGGGCGAGGAGGCTCTCGAAGGCTTCTCTTACAAGTCCAACGCCATCGTCTGCCGCGGCTGCACCTCCAAGTGCAACGTAAACGTGATAACGTTCGCCGATCACTCCCGCTTTATCTCGGGCAACAAGTGCGAAAGGGGCGCGGGGCTCAAACCCGCTTCGGAAGAGCTGGACATATACGCCTACAAGCAGCAACGCCTGCCGCAGTGCGTAACGGGCGTAAAGGGCAAGGTAAAGGTAGGGCTGCCCCTGCAGCTGGGGATGTACGAACAGCTCCCCATATGGGCGGGCTTTTTCGAAAGCCTCGGGTTCGAAGTCGTGCTCTCCGACCGTTCCTCGCGCGAGCTGTACTTCCGCGGCCAGCACACCGTAGCTTCGGACACGGCGTGCTATCCCGCCAAGCTTATGCACGGACATATAGAGAGCCTGCTGGACAAGGGCGTGGACTTCATATTCCTGCCCTGCGAAAGCTATAACCTCGACGAACACGATTCGGTAAATCATTATAACTGCCCCGTGGTCGCTTATTATTCCGAGCTGCTCAAAGCCAACAACGAAAGGCTCGGCGACGACAACTTCGTAATGCCCTACATAGACCTCAACATGTGGGACAACACGGTCAAAAAACTGTGCGCCGCGCTCAGAAAGTACAAAATAAGGCGCGGTGCGGCGGACGCCGCCTTAAAGGAGGGTTTCGCCCGCTTTGCAAAGTACCATGCCGACGTGCGCGCAAAGGGTGCGGAAATAATCCGCGCGGCGCGCGCCGCCGGCAAACAGATAGTCGTGCTCGCCGGCAGGCCTTATCATGCGGACAACGAGATAAACCACGGCATAAACAAGCTGCTCACCTCGCTGGGGCTGGCAGTCCTTTCGGAGGACGCCGTGTTCGACGAGGCCGACCTCGTAAATGTCAACGTCCTCAATCAGTGGACTTATCACGCAAGACTGTACCGTGCCGCCGAGTTTGCAAGCA
This sequence comes from uncultured Clostridia bacterium, assembly GCA_944341315.1. Lineage (GTDB taxonomy): Bacteria > Bacillota > Clostridia > Christensenellales > Borkfalkiaceae > Coproplasma. Next base: position 9,548 of record CALVLW010000082.1, on the reverse strand, counting down.
GGAACGCGGACGTCAACCTCGTTCAGCTCGTGTCTTTCGGCTGCGGGCTGGACGCCATCACCTCCGACGAGGTGCGCTCCATCCTCGAAAAGAACGGCAAGCTCTATACGCAGATAAAGATAGACGAGATAAACAACCTCGGCGTGGTAAAGATCCGCCTGAGGAGCATGCTCGCCGCCATAGAAGAGGGCAAAAAACGCGCGGAAAAATTATGAAGAAACAAGAAGTTGCAAAAAACGTAAAGGACTATACCAACGGCTATCCCGTGTGGCAGCCGTGGATGAAGGAAAGTTATAAGATCCTCATCCCGGACATGCTGCCCTGGCACTTTGCCATCATCGAAAGGCTGCTCCGGGGCGAGGGGTACGACGTGGAGGTGCTAAAAAACGACAGCCGCGCCGTGATAGACGAGGGGCTCAAACACGTTCACAACGACACGTGCTATCCCTGTCTGTGCACCGTGGGGCAGTATATCGACGCGCTCAAGAGCGGAAAATACGACGTCGATCACGTCGCCGTGCTCATGAGCCAGTCGGGCGGCGGATGCAGGGCGTCCAACTATATCCCGCTCATAAGAAAGGCGCTCCATGCCGAATTTCCGCAGGTGCCCGTGCTCTCGCTCAACTTTTCCGGGCTGGAAAAGGATTCATCTTTTCCGATAGGCGCAAAACTTATGCTAAAGCTCGTGTTCGCCATATTTTACGGCGACGCGATAATGTGGTGCTATAACCAGACCAAGCCTTACGAGGCGGAGGCGGGCGCGTCGGACGCCGTGCGCGACGCCGCGATGGATCTCGTGACGCTCCGCTTCGAACGCGGCGGCTGGATGCGCTATAAAAAGGTGATAAAAAAGATAGTTTCCCTGTTCGCGGCGGTAAAGCGCACCGGCGAAAAAAAGGTAAAGGTGGGCATAGTGGGGGAGATATACGTAAAGTATTCCGCCCTCGGCAACAATCACCTGGAAGATTTCCTGCTTTCGGAAAGTTGCGAACCGGTGGTGCCCGTGCTCATGGACTACGTGCTCTACTGCGTGGTGAACAACATCAACGACGGCAGGCTCTACGGCAAAAAGAGCCCGTTCATCACCGTAAACAAACTGCTCTATTCGGTGCTGCACCGCATACAGAAGAATATAATAAAGATATTCAAAAAAGGCGGTTTCGAACCTATTCACGACTTCGAACATCTGCGCGCCTGCGCCGACAAGGTGCTCAATCAGGGCGTAAAGATGGGCGAGGGCTGGCTCATCCCCGCAGAAATGGCGGCGCTTGCCGAAACGGGCACGGAAAACATCGTGTGCGCCCAGCCTTTCGGCTGCCTCCCCAACCACATAGCGGGCAAGGGCGCCATCCGCACGCTTAAAAACATGTATAAAAACGAAAACATAGTGGCGGTGGATTACGATCCCTCCGCAACAAAAGTCAATCAGGAGAACCGCATAAAGCTCATGCTCGCCACCGCAAGGGAAAATCTGAACGGTTAAGGCAACGTTTGCCGCATATATGCGGAGCTATCCGGTTTTTCAACGCAAAAGGCGCCGGCAACGACCGACGCTTTTTTCCTGCCGTCGGCGTGCGAAAAGACTGCGCAAAACGGAATTAACGCAAAAGGCACTGACATTCGTCAGTGCCTTTTGCGTGTGAATAGCTGACAGCTTTGATACAAAATGGAAATGGGTGCATTGCTGTTGGCTTGGGTGCAAAGTAGTCGAAATGGGCGCGTGGGATGAGGAGTGATGGGGGTGCGCCGCAAAACAACGTGTAGCTTTGATTGCTGATTAATCATATCGACACAGAAAGTCCGCAAATATGGTAGGGAATAAGCCGTTGAAAACCTTATAACTAATACGCTTTCAAGGCACTTGATATTAAAAACAGACCGATTGCCGTGTCGAACCTCGCTCAACACAGCCAGCGGTCTTTTTTTGCGTTGAGATTTTTCGATAATTGAAAGACACCAATTTGTCTGTTTTATAGGGGGTAAGGAATATAATTCGCTCCATTATTAGCTGCTAGGATTTGAGCGCGTTATGCCAAGGGCTGATTATGAAAAACTTATAGAAAAAGTAGTGGAGAAATAAAAATTCCGCAAAAAAGTGTATTTTTTCAATTGCCTTTTGTCTGTTGCTGTGATATAATATAACCATCATCGAAAGGAGTCTATTACATGAGCGCAGTACAGGCTAAAAAACTTACATATGAAGAATTGTTTAACTCTGCTACTATGTTTTACATGAACCAAGCGTGTGAAGACGCTATAAAGGCAATGATTGAAACACAGACTTCAGAGATTTTGAACGGACTTAATACTATAACTAGCAAAGAAACACTCAAGCAATATATTGTGAGCAATAAAGATGCTTTGGGGCATCTTACCTCTGTTGCAGAAATTTCTGAAGAGCGGTTTAAGCGTATGGTGTCAATGATAAGAAAGGATAGAGGGTTTGTTTTTGCTACTGAATGGGGCTTAAGCAAAATTCGAACTGCGATGATGGAGAGTCCTGCGATGATGGAGAGTGTTCTCGATTTGATATGGGACGGCAAGCATGACCCGAAAATGCAGGCGTGCATCCCATCGTTTTATCTTGATAACATGGTCATGGACGCCCACACGCTTGCAAAGCTGAAGGATACGGAGAGCGTTCGCCAATTAGTAAAAAGAGGGCTAGAGGGCACATATAGTAATATGATCGGCGATGCTATACTTGCAGATATCGAAAAGGAACTTAAGAGGGTTTGCGCAAAACACGGGCTAGAGTATCAAAGTAATGTCCGTGTTCCAATCCTTGATAGAGCGGTCAGCTTTGTGCTTGAATCAGCGCAAAATCCTAAAATTATTATAGATGTTTCATATGCGGTAACTACATCAAGTAGCCAGGGTAGTAAAAAAGAGGCAGCACGAAAAACGTCGGATATTGTTAAAACTCAACGTGCGCAGGGTAGAAATCTTGTTTTTGTCAATTTTTTGGATGGCGCAGGGTGGATTGGACGCCAAGCTGATTTACGAGAAATTCATAGGTGTTCCGATTATGTTTTAAATTTCCAGAATATGGGCTTGCTGGAAGATATAGTAGACACATACATTGATGAGTTTTAATGAGGGAGGTCAACTGAATTATGAATGCAGCTGAAAGGAAAGGAAAACTTAAGGAATTTGTTAATCATCCAGAAAAGGCTTGCCGAACTGGTATTCCAATTACATACCACGGAAGTATTATTACCCTGGATGCATATGCCATTCCGTTGGAGTATCTTGTATACAACCCCTATAATGGGCGAATTGGAAGTGTTGTTAAGTCATACGAACGCCAGAACCACCCGCTTAATCCCGAGGACCCTGACGATAAGAAGTTACTTGAGAAGTTTCTCTGGGATTCAAAGCCGGAGGCAAATAAAAAGACAAAAGAAAGGCTGCTCAAGGAACACCAGCAAAAGCACGGTATTGTGACTGCTGATGGCATCATTATAGATGGTAATCGCAGAGCGAGTCTGTTAAATAATATAATGGCGGATGAAAGTATCCCTTTTACTGACAAGAGCCATTGTCAATTTTTCATAGCAATTATTCTTCCTGAAGATGCTGATAAAAAGGAAATACTTGCGTTGGAAACCACCTATCAAATGGGTGAGGACGCGAAAGTTGATTATAACCCTATTGAAAAATACTTAAAATGCAAGGACTTAAAAGACGCCGGCTTTACGGATGATGATATAGCAGGTATGATGGACTGCAAGCCGAGTGAAGTGCGCGTAATGCTATCAGCACTGCAATTAATGGACGAGTATCTGGATGAATACGGATATTCGGGAATGTATACACAATTAGACAAAAGCGAGGACTCTTTCCTTAAGTTGGACTCTGCCCTTAAAAAGTATAAGGCTGGGGTGTCATCTATGTGGGCATATGATCCTGAAGCGGATGTCTCTGATTTGAAACTCATAGCATTTGACTATATCCGCGCAAACTTTGAGCAAACGCTATTCCGCTCAATTATTTCTGTGCCGTCAGCTAAAAATCCAGCTTCCAGTTTTTTTGCAAAGCAGGAAGTGTGGGAGCGTTTTCGCGATAAGCACTTTGAGACAACGGATGCTGTTAAAGAGGAGTCTGTTGAAGAAATAATGGCGAAAAACCCTCCTGATTTGGGTCGTGCTCTCAAAAGTAGAGACCAGCGATGGAAACAGGTCGTTTCCGATGCGTTTGATGATAACTATGTTCAATGCTTTGATATTTTAAGCAACCATGCTAATTCTGCTAAACCGTTACAACAGCTAATTAAGGCTTGTCAGGCACTTGAGGTGGTTGATGTGAGTCAACCCAGTTTTGTAAGCGATGAAAAAGTTAAGGGGTGTGTTGCATCATTAGAAGAATATGTAATCAAGTTTAAAGAAATCCTTGGTCTTTAAGGGAGTCCATGAATGAAGAGACTTTGTCTTGAATCGAATGACGGTGAAAATAATTTGTTAATAACTGGTGACGTGGATTCCATCTTTTTGAACAGACGAGCAGCTCGCTATATAAAGGATGCTATTCAATTCACGAGGACAGACAAGGGCATACTAGTTAACACCGAAGGTGAATTAAATAAAAGCATTGATCGCATAAAAAAATTGTGTGAGTATATAGATGGGGAGCTGATTTACTCTGGAAATGTATCTGCGGCAGTTGCTAATTATGCCTTAGAAGAGGAGAAGTTTAAAGAGTTTGCAGAGAAGGCAAGATTAATAAGGGATAACCATTGCGATAGAGGCGATTTTAGTGATTTTGTCAATTCTGTTAGCAATAATCTGCCAAACAGAAGCCTGTACGAACTTCAATTGCTTTCTGCGTATCACCTTGCTTTTTCGCAAAATGCTTGTAATTTCTCTGTGCCTGGCGCAGGAAAAACAAGCGTGGTGTATGGTGCCTTCGCCTATCTTTCCAATTTGCCAGCAGAAGATATAAAGCACGTCGATAGGTTGTTGATAATATCACCACTGAGCGCTTTTGGACCTTGGGAGCTGGAATATGAGGAATGTTTTGGTTGTATGCCCACAACTAAAAGATTAAATGGTAAGCTATCACTTGATGAAAAAAAGCAGTATTTATATTCTCCGTGCCCTGCCAAAATAACACTGCTTTCGTATTCATCAGTTCCATCGCTACTTGAAGAGTTGACTTATTTTCTAAGAACGAATAAGGTTATGGTGGTGCTTGATGAAGCGCATAAAATTAAAAATACTAGTGGGGGAATAACGGCCGCTTCTGTTCTACAGATAGCTCCATTCTGTTCGGCTAGGGTTGTGTTGACGGGCACTCCTGCACCAAACGGTTATGAGGATTTATATAATCTTTATAGATTTATCTGGCCGACTAAAAAAATAATTCCATTCGAGGTCTATCAGCTAAAGGATATGAGCAGGGTGGAGGGAGATGCGCGAGTTGATACCCTGCTGCACTCTGTTGAACCCTTTTTTATTCGCGTAAAGAAGAGCGATCTTGGAATACCTCCAGCAACTGAGCATAAACCGATAGTGGTGCCCATGGGGGCTACACAACGTAGAATTTACGATATTATAGAAAAAAGGTATATGAATGAAATCGTCTCTAACAAAGACGACTGGTTTCGGCGTGATTTAGTCAAGGCACGCTTGCTACGATTGATGCAAGCGGCTACTAACCCAAGTTTATTAAGTGTACCACTCAAAGATTTTATTCAAGTGGAAGATTTTGACTTGGCACAGGTAGAAGATGATTCTTCCTTAATAACAGATGTTTTGCAGTATGAAAAATCGGAAACACCCGCAAAATTTGTAAAGGCTCGAGAGCTTATCGAGTCGATTATCGCCAAAGGGGAGAATGTTGTTGTTTGGGCTATATATATCAAAAATATAATTGACTTTGAGCATTATTTGCTTGCACATGGTATTCCTTGCAAGACGTTGTATGGTGCGACCCCTGTTGCTTCTGGTGATGAAAATGAAGAAGATGTGGAAACTAGAGAAAAGATAATAGCTGAATTCCACAAGCCTGATTCAACGTTTAAGGTTATTATAGCTAACCCTTTTGCAGTATCTGAATCAATTTCTTTGCATAAAGTTTGCCATAATGCCATTTATATAGAGAGGAGCTTTAATGCTGCACATTTTATCCAGTCAAAAGATCGTATACACAGATATGGTCTTAAGCCTGGCACAGAAACAAACTATTATTATTTATTGTCGGAAGATTCTGTAGACGGTATAATCCATAACAGGCTAATTGAAAAGGAGACAAGGCTGCGTGATATTATTGAAAGTATGCCTATTCCGCTCTTTGAGAATGCGGGGTTAGAAACTGGAGATGACGACATTAAGGCCTTGATTGCGGAATATGTTAACAGAACTAAAAAGATGTAATTCTGTTGGCAATATAGAGGGAGTGTTTTTTTTGATCTCTATATTGGCGGGAAATGAAAAAATAAAAAAGGAAGAGTTAAGAAATAGATGTGCGTTAGAAAAGGACATCGTTCTTAACTTTCCGGGTGTTATGGCCTTTTTTCAATACCTGGGATTGGTTGAATTTAAGGGTGAAAGTGTAATTCCTACGCCCACGCTAAATGCTGTCGCTGAAAAGGAAAGAGAAGCTGTAATTGAATTTCTTGTCGAGACTTGCATAAATCGGCTTGTGGAAGATGGTATTTTTGATAAGGATGCAACTGGATTTAATATTGAAAAGGGGCATATAACAATTAAACGTTCGGCTTTCCCGCTAGAATATGCTGCTGTCAGAAATTTTCTTATAATGACCGGAGCATTGGAGAAAGCTAGTAATAGTGAAATATGTGTATCCAGTGTTTATGAGCCTGATTGGACTGAGCAGTTAAGTGAGCGAAGGAAAAAAATATCTTTGGATCAGCTTCTTAAACAGCAGGAGGAGCAGAGCAGGCGAGGGTTAGAAGCAGAAGAATTTGTGCTGCTTTTTGAACAACAGCGATTACCAGATAAGGCTAGGTTAATAAAGCGTATATCGGACTTTGATGTAAAGGCTGGGTATGATATTGTTTCCTTTGTGTCTGGTGAAGATAAGCAGTATAATCGTTTTATAGAAGTTAAGAGCTATATAGGAAATCCACATTTTTTCTGGTCTGAGAATGAGGCGGATGTTGCAAAGCTGTTGGGAAATCAGTATGTGCTATGCCTAGTGAATTACGAAAAAATTAAACAACCAGGCTATCAACCGGATTTTATCGTAAATCCTTATAAAGTTATTTTTAACGAAGAGGACTGGCTTACAACAACAGCATATTTTAGAATACAAAAAATATAGAGACGGGTGATTTGCATCCGTCTCTATTAATTTAGTTGCTGTACATATCGGCAAGTCGTTCCGATATTGCTTTAATCACGGGAATGCATACTGTATTCCCCAACAAATCAAAGGCTTCGCTTTCTTTGAGGAATGAGAGGTCGTAGTCCTCGGGGAAACCGCAAAGGCGCTGCCCTTCTCTTATAGAGAGTCTCCTTAATCCGTTCCCGTCAATTACGCCTAAGTGACCGACGTCCATTGCAACAAGGGTGGGGGCTAGAGCCTTGGGGTCAAGTATTTTCGTGAATTCAAACGAGAGTTTGCCTGTTACAATATTATAGCCTTTAGGTTTTGTCTCATCCGGAACGCGTCTGCCTCCTTTTTTCTTTCTAGGATGTTCTAATGTAAGATATCCCATCGAAACAAGGTTATCTAAAAATTGCTTAAGTTCTTTACGAGGGAAAAATGTCGAGATTTGCCTTTCCGTGAGAGGCATACCATCCATCCAATCGATTCCAATTTCAGCTGCCCATTTGCGCTTACGCCTTTCAAGCAGTAATAAATTCAAGAATTTTGCTTGTTCAGGGGTGATTTCACCCTTTAGACCTATTTCCCAGCTATGTATATTATCTGTTCCGCCTCTTTTATCTTTTATCGCTTTCCCTATGACCTGTTCAGGTGTAAAGTGGGAAAACAGCTTTCTAGTGAAGTCAGAATCCACGGTTGGTAACCCACATTCCATAATATCGCCAAAAGTAGCAGAACTGTTTTCAAAGTTATCAAGGGAAATGTGTGCGTCTTTCGTGCCAACAATATAAACTCTTTTTCGGGATTGTGCCAATCCAAAGTATTGACTGTCGATTAATTTATAGGAAACGTAATAGTTTAATTTTTTAAGGTGGTCAATAATTATTGACAGGGTTCGACCTTTATCGTGATTAATTAGGCCTTCTACGTTTTCTAAAAGGAAACCATAGGGCTGTTTTGCTTTAAGGATACGCTCTATTTCAAAGAAGAGTGTTCCTCGAGTATCCTCGAATCCCAGCCCTAGTCCTGCGGCGGAAAAAGGCTGGCAAGGAAAACCTGCAAGCAAGAAATCAAAGTCCTCAATATCGTTAGCATCGATTTTTGTAATATCTCCTGCAACATACTTGTCCTTAAAATAGTTCTTGTATGCCTTTATTGCGTAATCCTTAATTTCGCTGCTAAAGACGCACCTAGGGGTGAAGCCTCTAGCCTTAAATGCACTCTCGAAGCCAAGGCGGATGCCGCCTAGCCCAGCAAACAAGTCTATAAATCTAACAATCCTGTTCCTAGTGTGTTTTCTGCGTTCAATTTGGGCAGAAATTAGGTCTATGCATTTTTCCGAGAAGCTATTACCGACAGCGTATTCTTCTATGTCGTTTTGCATTGCCGGGGTAAAATATATTGTTTTGGCGATTTTCCTTTCGTTTTCTGGTAGGGGTGTTCGTCCAGAGCCTTCTCTCTTACCTCCGTGTTGGGCCATTGCAGTTCTCCTTTCATTTGCGTTCATATATTATTATACCATATCCAAGTTGATTTTGCAATGCCCTGAATCAAAAATTATCAGCTCTACCGTAAAAAAATTTTTTGAACTACTTGGGAAAATCGTTGACAATTATGAGATATATCGATATAATAGAACTACGCTAATAAGCGTAATAGCGAAAGGAGAATTTATAATGGCAGGAGAGTTTGGAGCTTTTATCGCTCGAAAAAGGTTAGAAAAAGATGTCAAGTTAAGACCAATAGCTGATAAGTTAGGGGTATCTGTAACTTATCTATCGGACATAATCAAAGGTCGTCGAAATCCCCCTGATATAGAAGGGTTAGAAGCTCTTGCGCAGATACTCAACTTGAGTGCCGAAGAAAGAGTGGAAATGCTTGATTTAGCTGGAAGAGAAAGAAACCAGGTATCCCCTGATTTGCCAGAATACATTATGGATGAGTCTATTCCGAATGCTCGTGTTGCGTTACGTAGAGCTAAAAGCGAAGGGTTAGGGGATGATTTTTGGCAACAGGTAAATAAAATTATCGATGAAAGGAAGGAAGGGAAATAATGTATTCTCAGGCAAGAAGGTTATTGCCGTTTATACCTTTTCATGATTATGATAAGGTTGCAACAGAATTTCTTGAACAGTATTATCCCCAGGCACTTTCAACTCCGCAGCGAGTACCAATTGAAGAAATCGCTCGGGATGGAATGGGGTTGAATGTTCAATATGAGTGCTTATCGGAGGAGCTAGATATTTTTGGTATGACAA
>CALVLW010000081.1 GCA_944341315.1 uncultured Clostridia bacterium | reverse complement strand
CATCAACGTGCCGATGGCGGTAATTACAACTTTTTTCATACATGCCCTCCTTATCCGCCCTCTCCTTCCGAGAAGGCAACCTGATATTAGGCACATTATAACATACATCGCACGGCTTGTCAATATTCTTATAGTTTCACCCTTTGAAAACGGGCGTTTTTGAGACCTTTTGTAGTCTTGCGCCACGTCGAAACATTGGTTTGTCTCGAAAGGAAATAGTGCAGATCCGCCGACCGCGAAACCCTTGCGGTCGGCGAGTTTTTTTGGTATAATAGAGCGTGCTATGCTTCGAATTAGAAATACGGAAAACAGGACCGCCGGTCTTATTTCCGAACTTCTGGATATCTGGGAAAGTTCGGTCAAGGCCACGCATTGCTTTTTATCCGAAGAGGAGATCGGGCGGATAAAGGGATATGTGCCGCAGGCACTGCGAACCGTTTCGCGTTTGCTCGTTGCCGAAGAGGACGGCAAACCCGTCGCCTTTGCGGGCATAGACGGGCAAAAACTTGAAATGCTGTTCGTATCCGCAGAAAAGAGAGGGCGGGGCATCGGCAAAAAGCTGCTGCGATACGCCGTTGAAAATCATGCCGTGAGGCAGCTTACGGTAAACGAGCAAAACCCGCAGGCGGTAGGCTTTTACGAGCATATGGGATTTAAGGCGTACGGGCGTTCGGATACGGACGAACAGGGCAACCCCTATCCGGTGTTGTATATGAAGAAAACGATTATGAAAGACGCAATTATGAACGGGCCCGATCCGGATAAAGTTTTTCCGAACGAGCAGATACCGAGCCTTTGTTTTATAAAAAACGTTATCACTCGTCCGAATATTATCGTCGGCGATTACACCTATTACGACGACGATACCGGCGCGGACAAGTTTGAAGAACACGTCACGCACCACTATGAATTTATAGGGGATAAGCTGATCATCGGCAAGTTCTGCGCCATAGGGAAAGGGGTGGAATTTATCATGAACGGCGCCAACCATCGTATGAACGGCGTTACGACTTACCCCTTCAACATCCTGGGCGGCGGTTGGGAAAAATGTACGCCGCGCCTCGAAGATCTGCCCCTTAAAGGGGACACGGTAGTCGGCAACGACGTGTGGATAGGGCAGAACGTAACCGTTTTGCCCGGCGTCCATATCGGCGACGGCGCCGTCGTCGGGGCAAATTCGGTGGTGTCGAAAGACGTTCCGCCTTATCATATAGTAGGCGGAAATCCCATAAAAGTCATCCGCAAACGGTTTGACGACGACACGATCGCCTGTCTTTTACGATTAAAGTGGTGGGATTGGCCTGCCGGAAAGATAACGGAAAATCTCGAATTTTTATGCGGCGGCGACCTGTCCGGGCTCGGAAAGATCAAGTAGCCGCGACAAGGCTTTTTGCAGCCCCGCGGTGCGCGCAAACACGCCTTCCGGCTCGTCGGACGAACGGGGCAACCCCTGTCCGGTGTTGTATATGAAGAAAATAACGCCCCGGAGCGGACTTCGGCTGCCGTGCGGAACAAAAAAATAACCGTCGCGCCCCGCGTATGCGGGGCATTTTTTTGCGGCTGCCGCGCAAGTTAATGTCTGAAATTTTTAAGTTCGTGCAAATTATCTTATATGCGCCTTTCCATCGGCGAAATCTGTGATATAATATGCTTGCGGAAAAACGTTTTGCGAGGTGCGGGATGATACTCAAAGTCGTTATTGTGGATGACGCGGCGGAGGCCGTAGACGCTCTGGCGGGCGTGCTCGACAGATACTGCGGCGAACGCGGCATAGACTGCACGGTGAGCAGATTCGGCTCGCCGATAAAGTTTTTGTCGGCGTATAAACCCGATTACGACATAGTGTTCCTCGACATCGACATGCCCACGATGAACGGCATAGAGCTTGCGCGCTACATCCGCAGGATGGACGCCGATGTATCCATAGTTTTTATCACGAATATGGCAAAGTACGCCATAAGCGGCTACGAGGTGGACGCCGACGACTTTATAGTAAAACCCGTAAAATACGGCAGCTTCAGGATAAAGCTTGACCGGATAATAAAAAAGCACGGCAGCAAAAAGAACGTGCCGCACGTTCCGGTATATGAAAACGGCGTAACGAAATACGTCCGCATAACCGACATAAGATACGTGGAAGTAATAAAGCACAGCGTGATATATCATATGGCGGAAGGCACGCACGAAAAGCGCGGCTCGCTTAAAAACGAATACGCGATGTTTGCGGGGAACGGCTTTGCGCAGTGCAACAAATCCTGCCTGGTAAATCTCCGCTTCGTGCTCGGCATAGACGGCTATACCCTCCACCTTGCAAAGGCTTACGGCAGCATGGAATACGAAGAGCTCCCGATAGGCCACCCGCGCAAAAAAGAGTTCGTGCACGAGCTTAACAAATATCTCGAAGAACACGTATGACACAGTTCGAATTTTACAAATCGTTTCAGTTCGTGATAGAGCTGCTGCTTGCCGAGGCAATGTTCGTTTTCCGTTTCAGGCGGCGCAGGTTTTTCTGGCTGCTGCTGCCCGCCGCGGCGACGCTCAGCTTTGCGTTTGCCTGGCTGATGCCCGTGCTGTCGCCCAACCCGTTTTACGTCTCCTTTATGTTCCTGGCGATATTCGTGTTTACCGTGCTCATGAACAAGGCGGTCTTCCGCGAAAGCTGGCTCACCGTTTCGTTCGGCTGCGTGGCCGGTTACACCACGCAGCACCTTGCGTACGAGCTTTACAACATATGGCTGCTCGCCTTCCGCTTTCCGCAGGATACCGGGTTTTACGGCTCCGGCACGTTCGTTTCGGTGTTCCCCAATCTCTTTGCGGGGATACTTTACGCGTGCTCTTACGTGGCGGTGTATTTCGCGTTCTATATGATATTTTCCACGCGGCTGCGCTCGCGCGAGGCGGTAAAGCTCAAATCCACGTTCATCTTTGCCCTTGCCGTGTCCGTGCTCGTGGTCGATATCGTCCTTAACGCCGTCGTCGTCAGCATAAAGGTGGACGACGCCGAGGTGCTTAAAATAATAATAGGCGTCTACAATATCCTGTGCTGCATCTTTTCCATGATAATGCAGTTCAGCGCCTTCGAGCACAAAAAGCTGGAAAACGAGCTGGGCGCCGTGGAACTGATGTGGCACCAGGCGAGCAAGCAATACGAGATCTCCAAGGAAAACATAGAGCTGATAAACATAAAGTATCACGACCTGAAACACCAGATCGGCAGACTGCGCATGGGGGGGGGTAAGGAGGATAATGCCCTCGGCGAGATAGAGGAACAGCTTGCCATATACGACGCGCACGTAAAGACGGGCAACGACGCCCTCGACGTCATCCTTACCGAAAAGAGCCTGCTTTGCGCAAAGAGCGGCATATCGGTGGACATCACCGCCGACGGCGGGTGCATAGACTTCATGACCAACGAAGACATCTATTCGCTGTTCGGAAACATACTCGACAACGCCATGGCCGCCGTGCGCGACCTCGAGCAGGAAAAGCGCACCGTGGTCCTGTATGTCCAGCCCGTGGGCGAGATGCTCGTCGTGCGCGAGGTCAATTACTTCGGCGCGCCCATCGACTTCGAAGACGGCCTGCCCGTCACCAAGGGCGACAGGCGCTTTCACGGCTACGGCATAAAGAGCATAAAATACGTCTGCGACCGCTACGACGGCGACCTTACCGTCACCGCGGAAGACGGCGTTTTTACCATAAACATATTGTTCCCCCGCGGCGGGCGCGGGGCGGCGTAAGACAAGCGCGGCACTTTTCAGTGCCGTGCTTGTTGCGTTTTAAGTTGGTTACCGAACTTTTTAACTTGGTGCCGCTTTGCTTGAAAACGCGTTTTATTGTGCTAAAATCACAAGTAACCGGACGGATGGTGTTTGCCTCAAAATGCTTTTGTCCGGAAATAACATTCCAAAGGGAGGAAAAATGAAAGCAAAAACAAGATTTCTGCGCTTGCTCAAAACGGTAACGCTTTTGCTCGCCGCCGTTTTCTGCTTTGCCGCAACGTCGGCGTTTTTCGGCTGCACGGCGGGCAGCGGCAACACCCCGCCCGTTACTTACGAGCCGCCTGCAGAAACGCCCAAGGTACATTCGGTCTCCATAACG
>CALVLW010000080.1 GCA_944341315.1 uncultured Clostridia bacterium | reverse complement strand
GAGTATGCCCGCCATGTCTTCGGCGTACACTATGCGGCCGTCGCGCCTTTCGCGCGCGGACTCGAGCATGTCCTTCTGAACCGCGGCAAGCAGCCCGGCAACGCCCTCCGCGATGCCTTCGAGCGGGAGTTCGGTCTTTTCCAGCGTGTCGCGGCGGAACACGAGCGCCTTGCCCGCCTCTATGTCGCGCGGGCCGAGCTCTATGCGCAGGGGCACGCCCTTCATCTCCCATTCGTTGAACTTCCAGCCGGGGCTGTTATCCGAATCGTCGAGTTCCACCCTTATGCCGGCGGACGCGAGCAGCTCTTTTACTTCGGCACACTTTTCCGTTACGCCCGGCTTTTTTGCCGCGATTGGCACGATAACGACCTGGACGGGCGCGACGACGGGCGGAAGGCACAGGCCGCGCTGGTCGCCGTGCGCCATTATTATGGCGCCGATAAGCCTGGTGGACACGCCCCAGCTGGTTGTGTACCCGTATTTCAACGCGCCGTCCCTGTCGAGGAACTTTATGTCGAACGCCTTGGAGAAATTCTGCCCGAGGTAATGCGAGGTGCCCGCCTGCAGGCTCTTGCCGTCGTGCATCATCGCCTCCATGCCGTACGTGGCGACGGCGCCCGCAAACTTTTCCTTTTCCGTCTTTTTGCCGGTGATGACGGGTATCGCAAGGCAGTTTTCGGCAAACTCCTTATAAACGCCCAGCATCTTTATCGTTTCTTCCACCGCCTCTTCTTCGGTGGCGTGCACGGTGTGCCCCTCCTGCCACAGAAATTCGGACGTGCGCAAAAAGGGACGGGTGGTCTTTTCCCAGCGCATGACGTTTGCCCACTGGTTGATGAGGATGGGCAGGTCGCGGTAAGATTGCAGCCACTTGGAATACATGTTGCCTATTATCGTTTCCGAAGTGGGACGTATAACGAGCGGTTCGGCAAGTTCCTCGCCACCGGCGTGAGTAACGACGGCGACTTCGGGCGCGAAGCCTTCTACGTGCTCCTTTTCCTTTGATAAAAAGCTCATGGGGATGAGCAGCGGGAAGTAGGCGTTCTTGTGGCCGGTGGCGCGGAAGCGCCTGTCGAGCTCGCGCTGGATATTTTCCCAGATGGCGTAGCCGTAGGGCCTTATTACCATGGTGCCCTTTACCGGGCCGTAATCGACCAGTCCCGTCTTTATCACCACGTCGGTGTACCACCGGGGAAAGTCGCTTTCTATGTCGGCTATCTGATTTACGAACTTGCTGTCGTTTGCCATGTAAAACGGTGCTCCTGTAAGTTATGTATTTGCCCGCCGTTGCGGAGCTTTACCATGACAGTATAACATATCGGCGGAAAAGCGGCAAATAATTTGCGGGGGTACGCGGCTAATTTTGGGGGCGCGCGCGGGCGCGGAACGCTGCCCGCGAAAAAATATGACCGCCGCGCACAAAATTGCAAACAATTTTTACGCAAACACTTGTGTTTGTGACCGAAAATAATGTATAATGTATTTGTATATGGCTAGTTATAACATCAGAAAACTTAAAAGCGGCACGGACGTGCGCGGAGTCGCCTCGCCGATACTCGGCAGGGCGGTAACGCTTACCGCGGAGGCAACGGAGCTGATAGCGCGCGCATTCGTGACCTGGCTGTGCAACAAGACGGGCAAGAGCGGCGTTAAAATAGCCATCGGAAACGACAGCAGGATAACAGCCGCGGAGCTCGTAGAGGCGTTTGAACGCGGCGCACTCAAAAGCGGCGCGCACGTCGTTTACACGGGGCTTTCCTCCACGCCCTCCATGTTCATGATACTCAAAAACGGCGACAGGGGGCTGGACGGTTCGGTAATGGTAACGGCATCGCACCTGCCCGCAGACCGCAACGGGCTGAAATTTTTCACGCCGGAGGGCGGGCTGGAAGGCGCGGACGTGGACGAGATCCTCGCCGTTGCCGAAAGCGGCGCTTTTTGCGAGGGCGAGGGCAGCCTGACGCGCGATTATTATATGGACGAATACGGCGCCCTGCTTGCAGACAGGGTGCGTTCCGCCTGCGCTGCGGAAAGGCCGCTGGAGGGCATGAAGATAATCGTTGACGCCGGAAACGGCGCAGGCGGATTTTTTACCGAAAAGGTGCTCAAGCCGCTCGGCGCGGACACTGAGGGCAGCCTGTACCTTGAACCGGACGGCATGTTCCCCCACCACGCGCCCAACCCCGAAGACGAGGCGGCGATGGCGGCGCTCAAACAGGCGGTGCTTGCAAACCGCGCCGACCTCGGCATAATATTCGACACCGACGTAGACCGTGCGGGCGCCGTGGACGTGCGCGGCGAAGAGATAAACCGCAACAGGCTGATAGCGCTGATCTCGGCGCAGCTGCTTGCGCAGCGCCCCGGCACCATAGTTACCGACTCCGTTACGAGCGACGGACTGACGAAGTTCATAGAGGCGCACGGCGGCAGGCACCACCGTTATATGCGCGGATATAAAAACGTTATAGACGAATGTAAACGGCTGAACGCCGCCGGAGAATATTCGCCCCTTGCGGTGGAAACTTCGGGACACTGCGCCTTTAAGGACAATTATTTCCTGGACGACGGCGCCTACCTCGTGACGGAGATTCTAATAATACTTGCGGGGCAGCTTAAAAAAGGAAAGCGGCTGTCCGACCTTATAAGCGGGCTGGAAGAGCCAGCCGAAGCCGCGGAGATAAGGCTGCAGATAGAGAGCGAGGACTTCCGCGAATACGGAAAAACGATAATAGAGCGGCTGGAAAAGACTGCCGCGGGCGCAGCCGGCGCAACGCTTGCCCCCGACAATCACGAGGGCGTGCGCATAAACTTTGCAAAGGGCTTCGGCGACGGCTGGACGCTTGCGAGGATGAGCCTGCACGAGGCGATCGTCCCGATAAACATAGAGAGCAACAGCCCCGGCGGTTGCAGGCAGATGGCGCGGGCGCTGAACGGGCTGCTTGAACCGTTCGAAAAACTCGACAGGTCGCTGCTGGAAAAGTTTATCGCGGACTAAAACACATAAAACTTTGCAGTTTTATATTATTTGCCGTGATTTAAGCAAATAAAACTTTACATAAGTTATTGCACAACACAAACCAAGCAAAATTATTTTAAGGAGATTTTATTATGTCTGTACAGCAGAAAAGCGTTGACACGATAAGGATCATTTCCGCCGAGGCCATCCAGAAGGCAAATTCGGGGCACCCCGGCATATGCATCGGTGCGGCGCCGATAGGTTACGAATTGTTTGCCGAATTTTTGAAATTCAGCTATAAAAACCCCAAGTGGGACAACCGCGACAGATTCGTTCTTTCCGCGGGGCACGGCTCCATGCTGCTTTACAGCCTGCTGCACATGTTCGGCTTTGACGTGAGCATGGACGACATAATGAATTTCCGCCAGCTCGGCTCGAAGACGCCCGGCCACCCCGAATACGGCAAGACCGCTGGCGTGGAGACCTCTACTGGTCCGCTCGGACAGGGGCTGGGCAACGCGGTGGGCATGGCGCTTGCCGAGGCGCACCTTGCGGCGCGCTTCAACAGGCCCGATTATCCCGTGGTGGATCACTTTACTTACTGCCTGTGCGGCGACGGCTGCCTCGAAGAGGGCATAAGCTACGAGGCGTGCTCGTTTGCGGGCACGCAGAAGCTGGGAAAACTTATACTTTTATACGACTGCAACAAGATAACGATAGAAGGTTCTACGGATTCCACGTTCAACGAGGATATCCCCACCAGGTTTGCCGCCCAGGGCTGGCAGGTGCTGCGCGTGGACGACGCCAACAACCTGCTTACGCTGCGCGCCGCGATAAAAAAGGCGCAGAGCGACCTTACGAGGCCCTCGATAATAATCTGCAAGACGGAGATAGGTTTCGGCTCGCCCCTTGCCGGCTCCGCCGACGTGCACGGCGCGCCCATGGGCGAAGAGAACCTTGCAAAGACCAAAGAATTTTTCGGCTGGACGGAGGAACCGTTCACCGTTCCCGCGGACGTAAAGGAACACTGCATGAAGCTTGCGGACGCAAAGCTGGACGCGGAGGCGCAGTGGAACGGAATGTTCGCCGCCTACGAGGCGGCTTTCCCCGAGCTTGCGGCGCAGTATAAACTGTTCATGCGCGGCATAGAGCCCGACTTCAAAAAAATGGAAGGGCTGTTCGACTTCGAAAAGCCCGAAGCCACCCGCACGAGCGGCGGCAAAGTGCTTGCAAAGATCTCCGAGATGATGCCAAACATCGTTTCCGATTCCGCCGACCTTGCCCCCTCCACCAAGACCGAACTTAAAGACACCGGTTACTTTACGCCCGAAAACAGGCTGGGCAGGAACGTGCATTACGGCATACGCGAACACGCCATGGCGGCGATATGCAACGGCATCCAGCTGCACGGCGGCCTGCAGGCGCTGTGCTCCACCTTCTTCTCCTTTGCGGACTATATGAAGGCGGGCATAAGGATGAGCGCGCTGATGGATATACCCGTGATATACGTTATGACGCACGACTCGATAGGCGTGGGCGAAGACGGCCCCACCCATCAGCCGATGGAGCAGCTTATCGGCCTGCGCTCCATACCAAACCTTAAAGTTTTCCGCCCCTGCGACGGCAGGGAGACGGCCGCGGCTTACATTTCCGCGCTCACGCAGTCCAGCCCCACGGCGATAATCCTTTCGCGCCAGAACCTGCCGCAATACGAGGGCACCGGGCTTAAAGCGCTGCTCGGCGGCTACGTGCTCAGCGACTGCGAAGGCACGCCCGACGTCATTCTCGTGGGCACGGGCAGCGAGATAGAGCTGTGCATGGGCGCAAAGGATATCCTTGCGGAAAAAGGCAAAAAAGTGCGCGTCGTTTCCATGCCCTGCATGGAGGAATTCGAAAAGCAGACGGCGGAATACAAAGAGAGCGTGCTGCCCCGCAGCGTAAAGGCGCGCGTATGCGTGGAAGCGGGCAGCCACTTTGCCTGGTACAAATACGGCGGCGACTGCGGCGAAGTAGTGGCGATGCACACCTTCGGCGTATCGGCGCCCGCAAAACAGGTATTCGAATACTTCGGATTCACCAAGGAAAACGTTGCCGAAAAGGCGGAGCTCTCCATGCAGAGAGCGGAAGCCGAAAAACAGGCGGCAGGCGCGGAAGCAAACGAATAACAATAACGGGGCGGGCGCGGTGCGCCCGCCCCTTTGTGCGAGGTAAATATGGATCTTAAACAGCTTTACTTAAAAAGGCAGTCCACCAGGAAGTATTCGGACAGGCCGGTGGACGACGGGCTGCTGCGCGAGGTGTGCGCCCTTGCGGCGCTGGCGCCCTCGGCAAAGGATTCGCAGCCGTGGAAGATGTTTGCCGTGAACGGCGCAAAGGCGCGGGAATTTGCGCCCTGCGTGCAGCTCGGCGGCGCAAACAAGTGGACGGACGGTTGCCCGGCTTTTATCGTGATAGAGCTCGACCGCGAAAAATCCGACGAAAAGATAGGCGAAAGATTCAGCCACGGCGACTTTTCGGGCAACGACATCGGGCTGCTTGCCGCGCACATGGTGCTTGCCGCCGAATGGCTCGGCCTGCAGACCTGCATACTCGGCATACGCGACGAAGAGATGATAGCAAGATTTTTGGGCGAACCGGAGGGCAGCCGCTTCCCGCTGGTTATAGCGGCAGGCTACGCCGAAGAGGGCTATCCCGTCCGCGAAAAGGACAGAAAGCCGTTCGACGAGATATTCCGATCGATAAAGTAAGGCTTTTTGCCGTTAAATGCGGGAGGTCGTACGGTGTATTGTCTTAAATGCGGCAGTCCGCTGCCGGAGGGCGCGGAATACTGCCCTGAATGCGGAACGGCGCGCGCAAACGCTCCCGAGAGGGAACGCGGCGCAGCGCCGCGGAAAGCAGCAAGCGCGCTGCCCGGCATATGCCTGCTTGCGTTCTGCTGCGTATTTGCCATTGCAGGCATGATATCGCTCGGGTTCTTTGCCACGGAAGGGTTTGCGTTGCGCATGGAGAACGCGTACGGGGACTATCGTATCGTGCGGACCATCTGGCTGATGCCGTCGCTGATATGCTCGTCTGCCGTTTGCTGCGGCGGAACGACCGCCGCCGTGCTCTCGGTTTTGGGTAAACTTAAAGAGACGGGCATAGCTTCCGTCTGCGTTTGCGCCGCATTCTTTGCCGCGGACGCGATAACGGCGTTCGTTTCGTTCTGAAAAACTTATAAAGGGCACCTTTAAGGTGCCCTTTACTTTTGCCTGCGATCCTGCCTTTACGTTGCGGCGTAAAGCGTCGGATAAGGCATATCACGCCCTGTTTGCCCTGCCGCGCCGCCTTTTTATTATGACCGCCGTTACGGTAACGACCGCCGCGGCGCCTGCCGCTCCGCAGACGCATCCAACGATAATCGCCCGGGTGCCGCCCGCGGCTGCGACTTCGGCAACGGAATAAGGTATGACCTTTACCGCGCCGTCCGTGCCGAGGAGGCCGTTCGAAGTGTTTTCGAGAACGGAGCCGCCGGCGAGCACGGAAATTATCGTGGTGAGCATGCCGTCCGCCGAACTTATGAACCTGTTATACAGGGTGGACGCCACCTTTACCACCACGGTATTCGTGCCGCTTACGGTATATTCCCCGATATCTATCAGGGTGTCGTTCAGATCGGAATACGGGAGTTTGTGCCCGTTTATCTCCACCGTGTAAGTGTCCTCCACCTCGCCGAGGTCGATGTAAGCGCCGCCGCCATCGTTACTGCCGCGGTCGAGCTCGAACGTGGCGGTATAAGTGCCCACGCCGGAGCAACTTTCCCATTCGTCGTTTATGCCCTTCCAGCCTTTGAGTTCGTCTAAGACGACCTCGTCCGTGCTCTTCCGGACCGAATCGGAAAACAGCGTGCTTTCGCCCTGTTCGAGGTAATCTATTTTAAGTTTCCACGACGATATATCGAACGCCTCCTGCACGCCGGAAATTTTGGCGGAGGCCTTGGAGCCGTTTGAGAGCGTTACGGAGCCGGTGCCGTTTTCCGTGGACTTGGCAACGAGCCTGCCGTCGTCGTAAGCAAGGGTGCAGTCGAATGCGGTCGCATGCACGTCCTGCACTTTTATGCCGTTGGCTGATGCCTGTTCGTCCGTAAGAAGGGCGATGAACACCGCCTCGTCGCCGGAGAGATCGAGGGTGAGCTTTACGCCGTCCTGCGTGGATTCGTACACGGGTATTGCCGAAATACTGCCGTCCCACGCATTCATAAGGTAGGGTTTGCCCTCGCCTTTCAGCGTAACGGTAACGCTCTTGTCTTCAAGGGCTTCTTCCTTGTTTATAAAGGGATACGCGGTGCCGCCGCTGCAGAGGGTGGAGTTTACGTCCTCCTTGCTCATCTTGTTATAATTGTACAGGTAATAATAATCGCCGCTTTCGTCCGTGCGGTGCGCCGAAAGCACGTCCGCGGGCTGTGAATAGGTCGCGTCCGCCTGCACGCCAAGCGCGGCGAGCGCCGAGGGTACGTTTGAATAATCTTTTACCTGCTTTACGTTGTCCCTCTTTACGAGTTCGGCGAATATTTCGGCTATATCCCCGTCCGAATGTCCCGCGACCACGTCGCTGCGATACATCAGCCGCGAGTGAGCTTCGCCCACTATGACCACGGGCAGGCCCGCCGCGGCAAACGCCGACAGCATGCAGCACGACAGCGCTATGCAGGCGCTCCTGCGGAAAAAACTTACGTTGCCTTTTGATATATTCCTTATATCTGTCTTCCTCTTTTATCATATTGCCGCGCATAAGGCGGCGTTCGTTATAAAATATCCCCTCCCGCGACAAGCGGGAGGGGAAAATTCATGCTTGTCCCGTTAACTGCGGAACGCGTTTACGCCTGCTGCTTTTTGCCCTTTCTTACGGTGAGCACGAGCATTACCGCGCTGCCCGCGGCAAGCAGGCCGAGCACCACGTCTATAACTATGAGCGTGGGCTCCCACCAGGGAGTTACGTCGAAGGTCTTGGGCGTTATGCCCTCTTCCACGATGTAAGGGTTCATTGCGGCGCTGTTCACGGTGGTGTAAAGCGCCCTGTGAACGGCTTCGCGCAGGTAGGTTGCCATTGCGGGATCGTCCTTGTAAACGTTGAGCTTAGTGACGTACGCCGTGCTGGTGCTGAGCCAGATGTCGTTGCCCGCTTTAAGGCCCGTTTCTATACGCATGTAATTGCTGGAAGCGCCGGAGAAGTCGGTAACGACGTGGCCTTCGAAGCCCCATTCGTCGCGCAATACTTCGGTGAGCAGCGCGTGCGAAGCGCCCGTCCACGTGCAGCCGATGCGGTTGAACGACGACATTATGCCGCGCGCGCCGCCCTCCTGCACCGCTATCTCGAAGGGTTCGAGATATATCTCGCGGATGGCCTGTTCGTTTGCGAACGTAGCAACGCCTATGCGGTTTGTCTCCTGGTCGTTGAGCGCGAAGTGCTTTACGTAAACGTACATGCCCTTGCTCTGCACACCCATGGTTTCCGCCGCGGCGGCCTTGCCGGAGAGGTGAGGATCTTCGCTGAAATATTCGTAGTTCCTGCCCGCGAAAGCGTTGCGGTGGATATTTACCGCGGGGGCGTACCAGCCGGTAACGCCGTAAGCGAGGCCGTCTTCGCCGACCATTTCGCCCATGCGCTCTATAAGCTCGAGATTCCACGTGGATGAGAGCACTACTTCCGAGGGGAAGCCCATGCCGCTCTCGCCGCCGTAAAGCTCGCCGGAGATGCCGGCAGGGCCGTCGGAGTCGATGACGTAATCCTTATTGATATACGACAGCGCGGGCGTGGAATAGCCGCTGGTGGCAACGAACGTTACCATGTCGTCCCAGGTGAGCCTGTCGAGGATATCGTCCCACACCTCGTCGTCGTAAGGCTTGCCCATCGCGTCCACGAGCGTGGCGGTGCCCTCGGCGCCCATTACGGGCATCTCCGTGACGGAGGTGTCGCGCTCGTAAGCGTCGGCGAGGTCGGTTTTCATCTTTTCGTTGGCGGTAAACGTTTTGCCGTCGCTGTGATACGTACCCTTGTAGGGGGTAGGATACGTCTTTTGCCAATCGCTGCGCGAAAGAACGTTCTGGTCTATGCCGTAATATTCGAGCGAGGCGTCGTCGAAGCGGTTGGTGATGTCCGCGCCGCCGTCGTTTTTGAATATCCCGGTGTCGCGCTCGGCGTTGGTCCACTTGAACGTGAAGTCAGCGTCGCCGTTTTCCGTCATGCCGTCCGAAGTGTCGTAACCCTTTGCCGCAAGCACGTTGTTGAGCGCGTCGTGCGCGTCGGTGCCGAACGCAAAGTAATAGTCGCCCGCGTCGAGGATATAGCCCTTTGCCGTGGTGTAATCGTAGGCGCGGAGCTCGTCCTTTGCCACGCTTACCGTTAAGGTCACGTCGTCGCCGGGCTGCAGGACGTCGGTCTTATCGAATCCGCACAGCTCTATGGACGCCTTTTCCACGTTGTTTTTCTTGTCGTAATCGGTGTAAGGGGACTGGAAGTAGAACTGCACCACGTCCTTGCCCGCCACCTTGCCGTCGTTCTTTACGTTGACGCTGATATCGAAGCCCGTTTCGGTCTCCTCCACCTTGAATCCGCTGTAAGTGAACTTGGTATAGGAGAGGCCGTAGCCGAAGGGGAACACCACTTCCTCCGCGTAATTCCAGCCGGACTCCGAATCGTAAGCGCCGGCGGTGCCGTCCGCGTTGCCGTTACCCGTTACGCAGTCTTCGTAACGCGTTTCGTAATAACGGTAGCCGACGTAGATGCCCTCTTCCTCCACGAGGAACTTGCTGCCGCTGTTCGCGCCCGTATCGTTTTCGAACGTGAAGTCGCCGCTGTTGAGCGCGGAGGGCGCGGAGAGCGCGCACGAGGCGTAAGTATCCACCAGCCTGCCGGAGGGGTTTTCTTCGCCGGTGAGCAGCTTGCCCACGGCGCTCATGCCATTCTGGCCGACGTTGCCCACCCAGAGCGCGGCGTCTATGTCGTAAGCCTTATCGTTGAGGAAGCCGCACTCCATGGGATTGGAGGAGTTTACTATAACTATTATCTTTTTGATGGTGCCTGCCTTTTTGAGCGAGGCGAGGTTTTCGAACGTTTCCTTTTCCTGGTCGGTCAGGCTGAGCAGTCCGGCGTGGTCGGCGTCTGCGGTGGAGAACTCGTTTTCCTTGTTGTTCTTCATGTTCTGCGCCCAATCCGTGCCTTCGCCGCCCGAACGCGCGAGCACCACTATCGCGGCGTCGCCGTATTCCTTGCTTACCGCGCCGCTCACGGCGGAAGTCCAGCCGAGTTCGTTTATGGCGTAGCTGGAATCCTTGCCGCCCGTAACGCCGGGCACCTTGCGCTTTTTACCGGAATTTTTGTAAATGTTCCACAGGCTCTGGTTAACTTCCAGCTCCGCCTGTTCGAGCGAATCTTTGAGATTCATGCTGTCCGACGTGTCTATCGCGCCGGAGCCGACGGAGCCGTATATCATGTCTACGGAAGCCTGGTTAAAGGTGCTCACCTTGCTGCCTGCGGCAAGGGGCAGAGCGCCGCCTTCGTTTTTGAGCAGCACGCTGCCCTCCGCCACAAGCTGTTCGCTCACCCCGGTCTGTTCGTTTATGCGCTCCTCGTCGGAGGAAAACTCGCTTACGAACCTGCCGGAGACGTTGTCGTCCGGATCCACCTCGTTGCCGTCTTCGTCGTAATACTTGACGACGGAGCGGCTGACGTTAAGGAAACGGTCGACTATTACGTAATAGTAATTTGCCACGGCGGTGCCCGCAATAAGAGCGGCGAAGAGCACCGTGAACACGGCGGTGAGCGCTATCCAGAGCGCCTTGCGCTTTACTTTGGCCTTAGTCTTGTTTTCTGCCATTATCGCTGTCTGCCTCCAACGTTATCAGAGCTCGCCGAGGGACGGGTTGAGAACGGTCACGTCCGCGTCGACGGTGAGATAATCGAACTTGAATATGATTGCCTTATTTATGCAGACGAGCTCTATCGTGTTTTCGCCCGCATTGAGGTCTGTCGTTGCGGTGCAGTCCGCAAAAGTAGAAGAACCTGCAAGTTCGCCGG
The DNA here is from genome assembly GCA_944341315.1 of uncultured Clostridia bacterium. Lineage (GTDB taxonomy): Bacteria > Bacillota > Clostridia > Christensenellales > Borkfalkiaceae > Coproplasma. The sequence continues at coordinate 3,872 of CALVLW010000080.1, read as the reverse complement.
TAAGCTCTACCTTTACGCCGTTTACTTTAAGCTCGAAGTAATCGGCTATGTTGCCCTTGGAAGCGGCAAACGCGAAAGCGATCTGCGCGCCCGTCTTTGCGGCGTCGGATTCGAGCGTCATAGACCATACGCTGCCCTCGCCCGCGATATACTGCAGCCAATATCCGTTGCTTGCTTTTTCGTTGGCGGCAAGCATCTTTATGGAAGACGAAGTCGACGAAGAGATGAGTTTTGACATATCGCCGAACTCGGCTTCGATCTTTTCGCCGGCCTTTACCGCTATGGAATCGGGAGCGCCGTAACCGGTGCAGGCAAATTCAGCCTGGAGCCCCATTACACTTATCGTAAGGCTGTAAGTTATGTTGCCCTCCGCGTCGGCGGTGATGTCGGCCATGCTGCCCTCTATATCCATGGGATCCATGCCTACGATGCCCTCGAGCGCGTCCTTTATGTCCTGCTGATCCTCGGGGATCATGCCCATAAGGCCTTCGAGAGAGCTCGGATCGAACACGAAGTCGTTTATCACGACGTAGAACTCGTCGTCGTTGCGGTCCCATACGCCGTTGAAGGAAAGGATATTGCCTATTACGTTATCCACCAAGGAACCCATGCCGGAATCGAGCAGGCCCTTTACGGTGTAGTCGCTGTAGAACGTGAAGTTGACGTTGCCCGTCTGGCCGCCGAGTTCTGTGGAACCCGTGGACTTGTAAACGACCTGCGCCTGAGGATACGTAACGCCGTCCTCTTCGGTCACGGTCACGGGAACTTCGAGAGTAACGTCGCCCGCGGTTATGTAAATATTTTCGTCGTTTTTGCACAGGGGACGGGAGGGCCTTACCGTGTAATCGGTGATGGCGGCGGTGGATTTGTCGTTATACGTTGCGGTCACCACCATGCCCGTTGTGTCGAACTCGTCGCCCACGTTATAAGCCGTTTTGGTGGGCTGAGTAGTTATCTCGACGTCCGTTATCTTCTTTTCGGAGACCATTATCTTTTGGGTGACGGTCTTGCCTTCGTAAGTGATGGTTATCTCATTATCGGTGGTCTTGAGCTCGCCGGAAGGTTCGAAGGTGTAGTCGGTGACCGTCTCCTCTTCTCCGTTGCTGTAAACGGCGGTGATCTCAAGCCCGGCGGGATCGAACTTCTGCCCCTCCACGTACTGCGTCTTGTCGGGCGCATGGCTGACTTTGATGCTCTCGAGCGAAGCGGCGCAGCCCGCAACGGTGAGCGCCATTGCGACGGCCATTACGGCGACGATCATCACGGAGAGGATCTTTTTGATTGACTTCATGATTTACCTCCTTAAAATATAAAAAAAATTGCGGCCGCCCGAGCGACCGCGAACAATATATATCAAGTTTTGTTAAAGGTAAACCCCAGCGGGCACGAACTGCCGCCGAAGAGGCACGATCGGTTCAGCGGCTTTCCGCCGGGATGAGCACGAGCAGGGTAAAGATGTCTTCGGATACGCTTGCGCGCAGGCTGCCGCCGTAGCGCTGAGCTATGCTGCGCATGCTGAGCATGCCGAAGCCGTGGTTTTCGGCGTCCTCCTTGGTGGTTACGGGCAGACCTTCGGCAAAGTCGGGCGTGCGGGGAGTATAATTTTCTATGCAGATCTGCGCCATTCCGCCGCGACGGCACACCGTTACGTAGACGGTCTTTTTGTCGGCGTCCTCCACCTTTTCGAGACATTCCACGGCGTTGTCGAGGGCGTTGCCGAACAGCGAATACAGGTGCACGGGCTTCATGCGCGAAAGGCAGGCGCCGTCTGCCGTTACTATTATGCTTATGCCGCGGCGGGAGGCGAGCATGCTCTTTTCCGTGAGCACGACGTCCAGCGTTTCGTTGCCGGTGCGGAAAGTCGCCTCGTACAGCCTTAAACAGTTTTCCAGCTCCTCCTCCGTGTGCGCGTCGCCGCGCATGGCGCGGAGCATGTATTTTAAGTCGTGGTACTTTAAGTTGAGCTGCTCCACGTTGTTGCGGCTTATTTCGTACTGTCTTCTGTCGGCGCGCCACATCCATTGCAGGCGCCTGTTTTCCGCCTCCATGTCCTTTACCTTTACGCTGTCGCGCAGGGCAAACAGGGTGAGCATGCAGACTATGAACGCCATGCCGCACTCCACGAGCATCATCGGCGAATTTTTAAGCTCTTCGCTGCCGGTGTAGATAAGCCCCATGCCGCCGAAGATCATCATTACGACGACGACTATGCCCAGCATGCCGACGAGTTTTTTGTTTTCCACGTCTATGTGGCCCCTGCCGCGCAGCCTGCGCGCGAACAGCAGCCAGCCGAGGGCGTATATGCCCGCCGCGGAGAATACCAGAAAGACGATGCTGCCGGCGTTGAACGTGACTCCGAAATAGACGTAATACTGAAACAGCATGTTCACGCGGTAAACTATGTGCTGAACGCAGTAGCCGCACACGCCGCAGAACACCGCCTCCCACCGGCGCGCGGCAAAGCAGCACTTTACCATGCCCACGCACACGAACAGCGAAGAGAACAGGAAAGCCACGGCTATCGTGCCCACGAGCAGCATGTCCGCAAAACTGTAAAGGTCGGCGACGTCGTAAACTTTGTAAGCCAGCCACACTACGAGCGCCGTAAAGCCAAGCGCCAGCGTTACGCAGCCGACAAGGCGCAGCGCGAACAGGCGGCGCTTTTTAAGATATAAGGCGAACAGCAGCACTCCTATCACGAGTTCCGCATAAAACAGCAGGCATTGCAGCGCGACGTCGGTGAGGTTTATCTCTTCCAGCCAATCGAGCATCACTACCCCCCCCCACGGTATTTTCTGCAAATTCGAGCAGGGCTTCGGTAAATTCCTTCTTTTTGCCGCGGCTGACGGACAGCCTTTCGCCGGGGAGGATAACCTCGTCGTTGTCCAGCGAACGCACGTATGCAAGGTTGACAAGAAAGCAGTTGCTGCACCTTGCAAAACCAAGCCCGGCAAGGCGCTGCTCCACGTCTTTAAGCGCGCCGCGGGCGTTTATCACCCCGTCGGTGGTGTGATATGCGAGGTTGTGCTTCATCACCTCGACGTAGACGAGCTTTTCCGAATGGATGACGTTTACGCCGTAACGCGTCACGACGGTTACGTTTGCCGCTTTAAGGCGGGCGCGCAGCCTTATGCGCGAGAGCGCGCGGCGCAGGTTGCGCTTTAACGCAAAATAGCCGACCGGCTTTACCATAAAGCCGACGGCGTTGACCTCGTAACCTTTAAGCGCGTAATTTGCCATGTTGGTAACGAATATTATGGACACCTCGCCGTCGGCCTCGCGTATCTTTTGCGCGGTGCGGAAGCCGTCGAGCATGGGCATCTCGATATCCATGAGTATTATGTCGTAACCGCCGCGGAACGCATCCAGAAACTCCATCCCGTTGCGGAACACGCTTAGTTCGTATTGCTCGGCACATTCGCCGAAATATCTCTTTAAGCCCTCGCCGAGCACGGCGATCTCGTTTTCTTCGTCCTCTACGACGGCCACCTTTATCATGCAGACATTCTCCTTTGTATATCACTCCCTATTATGCGTATTATACCACTGCAAGCGCGACAAAGCAACGCCAAACGGCACACACGGTCGTCAAAGCGGCACGATTTGCGTTTTTGCGCGCGCAAAAACGCCGCCGCTTACGCGGCGGCGCTGCTTGCTGCTTTAAGCCGACACCAACCCGAACATCGCGTCCAGGATAAAGCGGCGCTGCTCCTTGCAGGAGAACGTTTCGGACTGCTTTTCGAAGTCGTTGTAGGATTGCAGGTTGTGCCCCATGTTGGTGTAGAGCATATTGTAGTTTTTGTTCGTCCACGCTATGGGGTGCTTGCCGTCGTACCAGATCTCATACTGTTTGTTCGGGTCGGGCTGGTCGC
>CALVLW010000079.1 GCA_944341315.1 uncultured Clostridia bacterium | reverse complement strand
GCATGCGGCTTGTTTGCAACGGCAAAAATGCGCGCGGCGCGCCTTAATTGCAAAAAAATGCTTTACCCGCGGCGCGGCGGGTGGTATAATAAAGTAAACATACGTTTTATTGCACTTTGAGGGGGTGCCTGCCATGTATGAGCAGCCTACATTTTTTGAAGACGATTCAGGCCAGCCGCTTGCCGCAAGGCTGAGGCCGCGCACGCTTGACGAATTCGTCGGGCAAAAGCACCTTTTGGGCGAGGGCAAGGCGCTGCGCAGGCTGATAGAGAGCGACAGGATATGCTCGATGATATTCTGGGGCCCGCCGGGCGTGGGCAAGACGACGCTTGCAAGGATAATCGCAAACCGCACCAAGGCCGCCTTTATAGACTTTTCCGCCGTGACGAGCGGCATAAAGGAGATAAAGCAGGTGATGGAGCAGGCGGAAAAGGGCAGGCGGTTCGGCGAAAAGACTATACTTTTCGTGGACGAGATACACCGCTTTAACAAGGCGCAGCAGGACGCCTTTCTGCCGTACGTGGAAAAGGGGAGCATAATCCTTATCGGCGCGACCACGGAGAACCCCTCCTTCGAGGTGAACGGGGCGCTTTTGTCGCGCTGCAAGGTGTTCGTTCTGCAGGCGCTTAAAACCGAAGAACTTGCCACGCTTTTGCGGCGCGCGGTTACCGACGAACGCGGCTTCGGCGGGCAGGATGTGGAAATTTCCGACGATATACTTGCGGCCATAGCGGAATTTGCCAACGGCGACGCGCGCAGCGCGCTTTCCACCCTCGAAATGGCGGTGCTGAACGGCGACGTGGACGAAATGGGCGGCATAACCGTTACGAAAGAGACGGTGGAAAACATCACGCAGAAAAAGTCGCTTTTATACGACAAGACGGGCGAAGAGCATTATAACCTTATATCCGCGCTGCACAAGTCGATGCGCAATTCCGATCCGGACGCAGCGGTGTATTGGCTGGCGCGCATGCTGGAAGCGGGCGAAGATCCCCTTTACGTTGCGCGCAGAGTTACGCGCTTTGCCGCCGAGGACGTGGGGCTTGCCGATCCGCGCGCGCTGGCGCTTGCCGTTGCCGCGTATCAGGCTTGCCACTTTATAGGCATGCCCGAGTGCAGCGTGCACCTCTCCGAGGCGGTGATATATCTTTCGCTGGCGCCCAAATCCAACTCCGCCTACACCGCCTACGAAAGCGCCCGGCGCGACGCCCTTGAAAGGCTTGCCGAACCCGTGCCGCTCGTAATACGCAACGCGCCCACCAAACTTATGAAGGAGCTCGACTACGGCAAAGGCTATAAATACGCCCACGACGAAAAGGACAAGCTTAGCACGATGCAGTGCCTGCCCGACGGGCTTGCGGGCAGAGAATATTACCGCCCCACCGAAGAGGGCGCCGAGGCGCGCTTTGCCCAAAGGCTTAAAGACGTAAAAGATTGGAAGCGGCGGCACGGCGGCAGGTAAAGCCGCCCCGCCTGCACCTCTGCGCATATGAAGGCGCGCGCACGTTTTAGTGCGCGCGCCTTTTTTGCAAAAACCGACGTCTTTGTCCTTTGCGGTTGACTTTGCGGCAAAAAGCGTATATAATAATTATTACTATAATATTTATTACAATTATAGTAATAATCCTTACTTTTGGGAGAGCGCATATGAGCAGCTTTCACAACGCGCTGATGCTTACTTATTTCAGCTTTAACAAACGGGTATCGGCCGAGGCAAAAAAGCTGGGGCTGAGCGCAGGGCAGCCCAAGATACTCGACTACCTTTACGACAACGGCGGCGTAGAACAAAAGACGGTCGCGCTGAACTGCGAGATAGAGCGCGCTTCGGCGGGCAGCGTCCTCGACGGAATGGAGCGGTCGGGGCTGGTCGAGCGGAAGAAAAGAGCGGGCAACAGGCGTTCGCTGTTCGTCGAGCTGACGCCAAAGGGGCGCAGCCTGGCGCTGGAAGTGCGGCAGATCTTCCGCCGCGCGGAGAACAGGGCGCTTGCCGGGCTGAGCGAACACGGCAGACAGGGTTTTACCGCCATGCTGCTTGCCGTTTACAACAACATAACCGCGGAGCCGGAAGACGGGCGCGGTGAATGACGGAAAAAAACGGGCGCCGCGCGGCTTTAATGCCGCGCGGCGCGCAATTTTGAGATATTGCCCGCAGGAAGACCGTGCGGGAGAAATTCAGGACTTTTTGCCGCTTTTTGCAAGGCGGGCGTAAACTACGCCGGCCGCAACGAGCAGCACCGCAAATACGATGATCACGATCGGAACGGCGTAATTTACGACGATGGCAGCCGTAGTGTCGCTCGCCTCGGCAAGAACGGTATCCGCGATATAATCGGTTACCGCGGAAGAGCACATTATCTGCATGACGCCCGCAATTATCGCCCAGAGGGCGGCAAACAGCGACATTCCTATCGCGAACGGCTTGCGCCTGCCCTCGACATTCACCGTCAGCCCGGAAAGCACCGTAACGGCGCCGGCGGCAAACAGCACAACCGCGGCGAAATAGATCGCGGTGCATACCGTAGTGCTTATGCGGAGCGATTTGTATCCGATGGTCGTGCCGCCGTCCAGCCCGTAAACCAACGAAAACAAATTTATTATGCCGGCTTCGCAGTCCACGGAAACGCCGTTTGCCTCCATACCGAACGATATAACGCCGAACGCCGGCAGGCACAGCAGAACAACGGCAAACACCGCCGCCGCCAAGCCGGACAGCGAACCTTTAAGCGAGGACGCGGTAAAGCTGACTTCGCGCTTTGCGATAAAGCCGGTGACGACGGCTATCGCCAGGAACACCGCGCCGAGCACTATGCCGGCTATCGTGGCGCCGTTCATCTTTATTTCCACGGCCTGCGAAACGACGTCGCCGCTGCCGCCTATGCACGAAAGATATAAAATTACCCCCGCAATATACGCGAAATACGTTGCAGCAGCAAGCGAAGATACGGGCTTGTCCGTCTTTTTGAGCAGCGACATCACATACCTTACGGCGGAGATAACAAACAGCAGCACGACCACCGCGAGCGTGAGCGCCGTGACAACGGTGCCCATCACTGCGCCCGCGCGCAGAAAATCGGCGTCGGCGCCGTCGGTTATCAGTTTGAGTTCGTCATACGCGTCGCCGAAAAAATAAAAGAAATCTACCTTGGACGTTTCGAGGGCCGATATCTCGCCGACGCAGCCTATCAAAAACACGAAAATAAGGCCGAACATTGCCGCAAGCATTGCGCAGGCCTCGGAAACGAGTCCGAGCACGGCGGAAAGCGATATCCGCTTCACCGGCACATATTGTGCACCCAATGAAGAAACCTGCGGCGGAACGCCCGCAGGCGCGCCCGCCCGATCCAAAGGTATGCGCGCGTCGGCCGGACCTCCGTCCCGTTTTACGACGGCGCCGCCGCAATACGGGCAGAACCTGCTGTCTGCGGGCACGAGCCTGCCGCAATACGGGCACACCGCCTTGCCGTCTAACCGCGTGCCGCAGTTTTTGCAGAACAGAGCGTCCTCGGGATTCTCCGTTCCGCAACGATAACAATCCATAACGATACCTCCTTACTTGGGATATTATATCACACGTTTGTGCAAAATGCAATATTAAGAGCGATATTTCTTTGCACGGATGCGACGTTGTCCGTATTCACCCACACATATGCCACAAATAACGACCGGCGCGAACGTTACGCACCGTTTGCGGAGCAACGCTTACGGCGGAAGGCGCACCGCGTTACGTCGGCGGACGGGCGGCGAAGGCGGCCCGTCGGCGCGGCAAAAATAAATTACAAAATAAACAAATTGTTTGAAAATTGAGTTGACATGCGCAAGCGTTTTTGCTATAATCGATAAGCATTGAGTTGATGCACAGGCTTCTGCCGGCGGCAGGTACCGCAGGTCTAAGCGCACTTGCGGGTGTAGTTCAATGGTAGAACACTAGCCTTCCAAGCTGGTTGCGTGGGTCCGATTCCCATCACCCGCTCCAAACCCAATGCCGTGCAAAGCTGCTCTCTTCGCTGCGGCTAATGCAAATTATTTTGCGCCTGTAGCTCAGTCGGATAGAGCAACGGCCTTCTAAGCCGTGTGTCGGGGGTTCGAATCTCTCCAGGCGCACCATATGGCGGGCGTAGCTCAATCGG
>CALVLW010000078.1 GCA_944341315.1 uncultured Clostridia bacterium | reverse complement strand
AGGCTCTTTCGCCGCTCTTTACGGCGGAGGCTACGCCGAACACCGCGTCGTATCTCGGCGGGCGGCAGAATATGTAGCAGGCGCTGTCGCCGTAGACCTGTTTTTCGCTCAGCTGAAAGCGGGCGGAGGTGGCGCGTTCAAGGCAGTCGAGCATCACCTGCGCGGACGCGGGGCCGAGCACCGTTACGCCCGCCACGCCGTCTTCGGCGTCGTACCACGCCTCCGGGCACGCAACTCCGCCCGCGGCAAATTCCCGCATTATCGCTTCCTCCGTCCCGCTGCCGCCGCGGTGCGCGCGGCACATCTCCGCGGCGTCGCGTTTAAGCACAGTGGCCACGCCCGCCGCCTGTTCGGCAAGCATCAGTCTGCCCGCGCGCACGTTCTCCGCCTCGGTCATGAACCGTCTGTAATCGGCGAGCAGCGCGTTTAGTCCGGAAATGACGTCCGCGGGGCGCGCGCAGTTCTGCGTGACTGCGGGCGGCAGGTCTATAAGGCTTACTTTGCCCTTTGCCGCGCCCGTTTCGGTAAGCGTCGCAAACCCCTTGTAGACCACGGTATGTTCGCAGCGCTGCCTCTTTTCGCAGCCCGAACACAGCCGTTTTTTCAGTTCGGCGCACACCATGCGCTTTGCGCCCGCCTCGTCGGTCACCTCGTCCATTGCCCTGAACGCGCACTCCACCTCGCGGAACGCTTCGCTTATACGGAACAGTTTTTCGCCCGTGCGCGCGCGTACCCTTGCCGCCGCCTCGTCGGGCAGCAGCTTTTTTACGGCCAGCGCGTCCGCTATCGCTTTCAGTCTGCCGTCGGAGGGGATAACGGCGAGCACGCAGGTTATCGCCAGCACGGACGCGCGCACGGCTATTACCGCGGCTCCCCCTTCGAACATCCCTTCGTAAAGGCAGAACAGCGCAAACACGGCGCCCGCGGCAAAGGGAACTGCGCGCCCCGCGCGCGCAAACAACAGCCCGAATGCGCACGCCGCCACCGCCACGGTCGCGGGCGAAAGTTCCAGCGTTACCGCCACGGCGGGCAGTCCGCAGGCAAGCGCGCACATAAGGGCGGAGGGCGAGCGGAAAGTCCTTACCGCCATCGAAACGGCAAACGCCGAAAAGGCGTACCAGGCAAACAGTCCCGCCGCGTTTATGGCTCCCGTGCCCGCGGCGGCAAAAGTAACGGCAAGCGCAAACAGCTCGTCGGCGCACAGCCTGCACCTGCCCGCGCGGAACATCAGGGCGTACACGCATTTGCAGGCGAACGGCAAAAACAGCACGCATGCAGCCGCTGCCGCCGCGCGCGAGGCGTATCCGCTGCCCAAAAAAGCCAGCGCCTGCGCGTCCCAACCGGACAGCGCCACGAAAGGCGCCAGCGCGATGAGGTGATATACGCCCGCCTCCCAGCCTATCTTTCTTGACGTGCGGCGGTATAACAGCGTGATCGCGAGCAGGGTGAGCGCCTCGAACAGCGCGCACAGGGACGCCGTAAGGTTTAAGTGCGCCGCCGAACACGCAACGTAGACGGCGGGCGCGACGGCGGCGTTCCCGCCGCATATCAGCAGGGCAAAATACAGCGCGGAGGCGAGCGGCACTCCCCGCGCGGCAAAGTTTACGAGTAGGCACGCCGCGGCAAAAACGGCGTAAAGCAGCGCGCTTTTTACTTTTATCTTAACAGGCATACGCACATTATAATATCCGCCCGCCTGCAAAATCTGCGCCGTTTTGTCGCCGCAGGGCGGATGGTGACGTATGCATTGCTCCGCATATATGCCGTAAACACTAAAAAATAACGGCGGGCATTCCTGCCCGCCGCGCCGTTATCTGATGTAAAGTATGAGCACCGCCACGTCTGCGGGGTTCACGCCGGGTATGCGCGACGCCTGCCCCACGGATACGGGGCGCACCTTTGCCAGCTTTTCGCGCGCCTCCAGCCTGAGCCCGCTTATTTTAAGGTAGTCCAGGTCGGGCGGCAGCTTTTTTTCTTCCAGCCTGCGCGCCCGCTCTATCTGTTCCAGCCCCTTTTTCAGGTAGCCTTCGTAGCGGATGTATATCTCCGCCGACTGCGCCGCGCTCGCTCCGCAGTTCTTTGCCACGCCGAAGCGGCTCTGCAGCCGTTCGAGGCTCGCGCCGCGCCTTATCATGTCGGCAAAGGAGAGCGGCTTTTCCGTGCCGTCCATCCCGAGCGAACGCAAAAACGCGTCAGCGTCCGCCGCGGGGACGCGCCCCTGCAGCTGCGCCACGGCGTCTTCGTAACGCGCTTTGCGGTCGAGGTAGCGCCGGTAACGCTCCTTTGTCGCAAGCCCGCAGTCGAAGCCCTTTTGCGTAAGGCGGAAATCGGCGTTGTCCTGCCTTATTTCAAGGCGGTGTTCCGCGCGCGAAGTCATCATGCGGTAAGGTTCGTCCGTGCCCTTGGTCACGAGGTCGTCTATCATTACCCCTATATAAGCTTCGTCCCTGCCGAGTATCAGCGGCGGCTTGCCGCGCAGTTTAAGCGAGGCGTTTATCCCGGCCATCAGCCCCTGCGCCGCGGCTTCTTCGTAGCCGGAGGTGCCGTTGATCTGTCCCGCGGTGTAAAGCCCGCTCACCTTTTTGGATTCCAGGGTGGGGAGCAGGTCGAGCGTGTCTATGCAGTCGTATTCTATGGCGTAGGCGTAGCGCATTATGTCGCAGTTTTCCAGCCCCTTTACCGAGCGGTACATCTCGCGCTGGACGTCGTGCGGGAGGGAGGAGGACATCCCCTGAACGTAAACTTCCAGCGTGTCCTTTCCCTCAGGTTCGAGGAACAGCTGGTGTCTGTCCTTGTCGGAAAAACGCACCACTTTGGTCTCTATGGAGGGACAGTAGCGCGGCCCCGTGGACTGTATCGAGCCGTTGTAAAGGGGGGAACGGGACAGGTTGGACAATATTATTTCGTGCGTGCGCGCGTTGGTATAAGTCAGGTAACAGGGCAGCTCGTTTTTTACCGTTCCGTCGTGCATGAACGAAAAGGGGGATATGCCTTCGTCGCCCTCCTGCACGGCGCATTCTTCAAAGTTCACCGTTCTGCCGTCCAGCCTTGCGGGCGTGCCCGTCTTGAAGCGGCGCACGGAGTAACCCAGCTTTATAAGGTTTTCCGTAAGCGCCGTGGCGGGGGCAAAGCCGTTGGGGCCGCTGCGCTGCCTTACTTCGCCCGTTATCGTTTCGGCGTTCAGGTAAACGCCCGTGCACAGTATCGCCGCGCGGCAGGAAAGCACGCCGCCGTAGGTGGTCTTTACGCCCGCGACGCTGCCGTTTTCGGTGAGTATCTCTGCCGCTTCGCCCTGCAATATGCGCAGATTGCGGGTGTGTTCCAGCGTGCGCTTCATTTCGGTGTGGTAGGCGTGTTTGTCCGATTGGCAGCGCAGCGACTGCACCGCCGCGCCCTTGCCCACGTTCAGCATGCGCATCTGCAGCGCCGTCTTGTCGGCGTTTATGCCCATCTGTCCGCCCAGCGCGTCTATCTCGCGCACGAGGTGCCCCTTTGCCGTGCCGCCCACGGAGGGGTTGCACGCCATAAAGGCGATGCTGTCCAAATTCAGGGTGAGCATCGCCGTTTTAAGCCCGGTGCGCGCGCAGGCGAGCGCCGCTTCGCAGCCGGCGTGTCCCGCGCCGACCACTACAACGTCAAATTGTCCTTCGCAAAATTCGTTCATGATTAGTCCAAATCAAATGCCCGACTTTTGCCGGGCATCGTGGTTGTTCTTCGTTGGCTGCGGCATATTGCCGCGGCAATCGCGTCGTAAAAGCGTTTTTACTTTTTAAGGATTATGTTCTTTATGTCGTCCACGTCCTTGGCTATCTTGTCGTTTATCCTGCACATCTCTTCCACCTTGTCGCGCGAATACAGCACGGTGGTGTGATCCCTGCCGCCCAGCAGTTTGCCCACCGATATCAGCGGCAGCGATAAAAGGTCGCACATCAGGTAGCAGCATATCTGGCGGGGGATGACGATCTCCTTTTTCTTGCTCTTGCCGGTTATGTCCTCCTTGGTTATGCGGAAGAACGACGTCACCGCGGAGACGACCGTTTCTGGCGTTATCTCTTCGGAGCCGCCCTCCGGCACCGCCTCGCTCAAAGCGTTGCGCGCAAGCGCTATGGTTATCGGTTCCTCGTGCAGGCGCGAGGCGAATATCACCTTCGTAAGCCTGCCTTCCAGCGTGCGCACGTCGTCGCCGCTGTCCTTTGCGAGAAAGTTTATCACCTCGTCGGGCACGGCGCACTTTTTTTCGAACGCCTTGCGGCGGAGTATCGCCACCTTGGTCTCGTGGTCGGGGGGCAGGATGTCGAACAGCAGCCCGCCGGAAAAGCGGGTGCGCAGCCTTTCTTCCAGCGCGGCAAGCTCGCGCGGGGAGTGGTCGGAGGAGATGACTATCTGCTTGCCCTTGGAAACGAGTTCGTTAAAGGTGTGGAAAAACTCTTCCTGCACGGCTTTTTTGTTTTCGATGAACTGTATGTCGTCGATTATCAGCACGTCGGCGTTGCGGTAATGCTGGCGCAGTCTGTTGCCCTTGTCGCGCGCTTCCTGTCCGCGGCCGGCGAACATGGTGTCTATTATCTCGTTCACGAACTTGTCGCACGTTATGTAGATGACTTTAAGCTGCGGTTTTTCGCGCACTATCTTGTTGGCGATCGCCTGCATCAGGTGCGTTTTGCCCAGGCCGGTGCCGCCGTAAATGAACAGCGGGTTATAAGTGCCCGCAGGATCGTCCGCCACGGAGCGCGCCGCCGCGTAAACGTATTCGTTGTTCGGCCCCACCACAAAGCTTTCGAAGGTGTATTTGGGATCGAGGTTGTCGGGCGCGGAAAAGGCGGGTTCTTCCTTTTCGCCGGAGTATGCGTAACCGTCCGCCCCCGCGACTTTAAGGCGGAAGTCGGCAACGCCCACGTCCGCTTCGGCGATGGCCTCGCGCATTTTTTCGGCAAGGGTGGTGGTTATGTAGTGGGCGAACACCTCCGTGGGCGTTTCAAGCACTATGCACCTGCCGTCCAGCTCTACGGGGACGAGTTTGTCGATAAACGTGGTAAAATTGATGGGCGAGATCTTTTCGCGCATCTTTTCCTTTATCGGATCGTACAAAAAATCGAAGTTTCCTGCGTCTGCCATAAGTTTTCCCCGTAGTTCCTTTGAAATTTACTTAAAACGTGTTAAAATATAAAACGTACATATAAGTGCCGCTCGGTTCAAGTATAAACGATTATACTACAAACCGCGGCAAAATGGAAGAGTTTTTGCCGAAAATGTGGATAAAAAATTTAACGCTTAAAAATTTCAGAAATTACGCCGACGAAAGTTTTACGTTCACCGAGGGGCTCAACGTGCTCTACGGCAGGAACGCCCAGGGCAAGACCAACTGCGCGGAGGCGGTCTTTTACCTCTGCACGGGCGTTTCGCCGCGGGCGCGGCGGGATAAGCAGCTCGTCATGCACGGGCGGCAGCGAGCGGAGATCTCCGCAAAGGCGTGTGGGCGCTACGGCGACGTGGACATCTCCGCCGTGATATTCGAAAACGGGCGCGAAGTCCGCGTAAACGGCAACAGGATAGCGCGCAACGCCGAACTGCTGGGCAACATATTCAGCGTGTTCTTTTCTCCCTCGGAGCTGCGCCTGATACAGGACGGCCCCGACGAACGCAGGCGCTTTCTCAACATATCCATATCGCAGCTCTCCCGCCCCTATTATACGGCGCTGCTGCGGTATAACAAGATACTCGAACAGCGCAACAACCTGCTCAAAGACAGGGACGCCGGGCTGATCTACGACACTCTGCCCGTGTGGGACGAACAGCTTGCGGGCTACGCGGCCACCGTGGTGCGCCACCGCGCCGACTTTATCGCCCGACTTGCCCCGCTTGCGGAGGAGGAGCATTACCGCCTTACCGAAGGCGCGGAAAAACTCGTCGTCCGCCCGGAAAAAAGGTACGTCGGCGACGAGGAGGAGCTGAAAGAGCAGCTGTTCGAAGAATTGCGGAAAAATTACGAGCGCGACGTCCGCCTCGGCTATACCTCGTGCGGGCCGCACCGCGACGATCTGGACATAACCATAAACGGCGCGGACGCAAAAAACTTTGCCTCGCAGGGGCAGACGCGCACGGCGGCGCTCTCCGTAAAGCTTGCCGAAATGGAGATATTCAGGCAGCTTTCGGGCGAATACCCCGTGCTCATCCTGGACGACGTGATGAGCGAACTCGACCTTCCGCGCCGCAAAAAGCTTGCGCAGCGCGCGCAGGGCATGCAGACCATACTCACCTGCACGCACGCAGAAAGGGTTCTCTCCGGCAGGCAGATAAACAAGATAAGGATAGAGGGGGGAGCGATAAAGCGATGAAGGCAGACCTGCACATCCATTCATATTATTCCGACGGCACCGTGTCCCCCGCGGAGATAGCGCGCATGTGCGCGCAGAACGGCGTTGCCGTTGCCGCCCTTACGGACCACGACAACATGAACGGCTGCGCGTCGTTCGCCGCGGAGTGCGCCGCGGCGGGGATCGCCGCCGTGCGCGGCATAGAGATATCGGCATATACGGGCGACGTAAAGGTGCACATCCTCGGTTACGGTTTGGACGCGGGCTGCGCAAAGTACGCCGAGTTCGAAAAGTTTGCGAGCGACGGCGCCCTCGCCCGCACCGCGGACATACTCGGCAAACTGAAAAAGAGGGGCGTCAACCTCACTTTCGACGACGTGATCCGCGAACGCCGCTGCCCGCGTTCGCCCGTGCACACCATGTATATAGCGCGCGCCGCGGCGCGCAAAGGTTATTCCTCTTCGCCGGCGGCGTTTTACGGCGAAATGCTCGCCCCGGGCAGGCCGGCTTATTCGGGCGCGGGCAGGCCTTCGCCGGAATACGCGCTGGAAGTGATATCGGAGTGCGGCGGGTTTTCTTCGCTGGCGCACCCCGGCAGGCTGTCGCTTGCGGCGGGCGAAAAGCTTAAACTTATCGAGGAACTGCGCGCCTGCGGCCTCGGCGGCATAGAGGCGGTGTATTCGGGGCATACTGCAAAGGAGACGGCTTATTATATGGAGGTTGCCGCAAAGTATTCGCTCGTCGTCACCGGCGGCTCGGACACGCACTACGCCGAAGGTTCCCGTTCGGTGGGCGTGCCGCCGTTCGTCCCGTCGGAGGAGCTGCTTGCGGCGCTCGGCGTAAATTGAATTTTTCCAAAAAAACGTTGTTTTCCGTAATGTTTCTGCCCGCGCTCGCCGCGGGCGTTTTCGGTTGCGGGGCGGGCAGCGCGCTTCCGCGCGGTACGACGGTGTGCGGCACCGACGTAAGCGGGCTTTCGCGGCGCGAGGCCGTGCGCGCCGTGCGCGCGGACATAGCCGAAGATCTTAAACGGCACTGCCTTACCGTGTATGCCGGGGAGGAAAGTTATTCCTTCCGCTATCCGCAGCTCACGTTTACGGACGACGCCTTCGACGTCGTTAAAAACATAGCGCGCGCGGGGGAGCACGGCGTTGAAATAACTTACCGCGTAAACGGGCTCGACGAGATCGTTTCGGGCATATGCGCCGCCCGATACAGACAGAGGTGCGAACCTTCGGCGCATTTTTGCGGCGGCAACGGCGAACCGTTCGTTTACGACGAAGGACAGGACGGAGCGCTGCCGGACGCGGACGGGCTGCGCGCGGACATCCTCGCTTCGCTGGCGGGGCGCGGATACGGCGGCGATTTTGCGCCCGTGTATCTCTCGGTAACGGCGGAGCCGCGCAAAACGGAGCTTTCGCAGGTAAAGGCGCTCACGGAGCGGATAACGGCGTTCACCACCTATTTCGACTGCGGCAACGAACCGCGCGCCGCAAACATAGCGCTTGCCGGCGCAAAGATAAGCGGCTGCACGCTCGGCCCCGGGCAGCAGTTTTCCTTTAACGGCCGGGTGGGCGCCCGCACGGCGGAAAACGGCTTTAAGCAGGCAAAGATAATCGAGGACGGCAGGTTCGTATATGGCACGGGCGGCGGGGTGTGCCAGGTGAGCACCACGCTGTATAACGCAGCGCTGCTTGCGGGGCTGAAAGTTACCGAATATCACCCGCACAGCCTTGCCGTGGGTTACGTAAGTCCCTCGCGCGACGCCATGGTAAGCGGCGATTATTCCGACCTGAAATTCGTGAACGTTTACGATTGCCCCGTATATATCCGCGTTTTAACGGGTACTTATTACGTCCGTTGCGAAATTTACGGCAAAAAGCCGGCTTTTGAATATTCGTTGGAAACGGAATATTTTACGGCGGCGGACGGCGGCGTGGAGAGCTGCTGTTATATCGTAAAGACGGGCGGCGGGCAGAGCACGCGCAGGCTGCTGAGGAAGGACAGGTACCGCCCCGCAAGGAGCGGTCGGGCGGAGGGCGGAGAGGACGGAAAGGATGCGGGCGGCGCGCCTTGAACGGGCGCGTTTCTTTTTATGAAAAAATACGGCAAAGAGGTTGTCTTTTCGGCGCGGATATGGTACAATTTAACGTGGATATAAATTTACATTGCGGCGGGCGCGCTGTTTTGCGCGGACTGCCGCGCGGAGTATATATGACGAGAACGTATATAAAAGAGCTGTATGTCGATCCCGCCGCGTTTTCCGGCAGGCAGGTGACGGTGCGCGGTTGGGCGCGCACCGTGCGCGACGGCAAGAACGTCGGCTTTATCGAGCTGAACGACGGCGCCTGCCAGAAGAACTGCCAGATAGTGCTCTCCCGCGGGGACGTTGCCGAATACGACGGCATAGTGCACTGCGGCGTGGGCGCCGCGCTTACCGTAAGCGGCGAGGTGGTGCTTACCCCGGAAATGCGCCAGCCGTTCGAGCTGCACGCGGCAAAGGTGGAGGTGGACGGCGCTTCGCTCCCCTCTTATCCGCTGCAAAAAAAGCGCCATTCGCCGGAGTTTCTGCGCGAGATAGCCCATCTGCGCCCCCGCACCAACCTGTTCGGCGCGGTGTTCCGCATCCGTTCGCAGGCGGCGTTCGCCATCCATAAGTTCTTCAACGAGCGCGGCTTCGTTTACGTACACACTCCCATAATAACGGGCTCCGACTGCGAGGGCGCCGGCGCCATGTTCAGGGTGACCACGCTCGAACCCGGCGAAAAGGATATAACCAAAGACTTCTTCGGCAAGCGCGCGGCGCTCACCGTGTCCGGTCAGCTCGACGTGGAAACTTTCGCCATGGCGTTTTCCAACGTTTACACCTTCGGCCCCACGTTCCGTGCGGAAAATTCCAACACCGCCCGCCACGCCGCCGAGTTCTGGATGATAGAACCGGAGATGGCGTTCTGCGATCTCTCTGGCGACATGGACGTTGCCGAGGCGATGGTCAAGTCGGTCGCGGAATACGTGCACGAGACCTGCGCTTACGAGGTGGACTTCCTTACCGAAAGGGTGTGCCCGGAGCTTAACGCAAGGTTCGAGGCGTTAAAGGGCGGCGAGTTCGTAAGGCTTACTTACACCAGGGCGGTAGAGATACTCAAAGACGCCGTTGCCGCCGGCAAAAAATTCGAATATCCCGTGGAGTGGGGGTGCGACCTGCAGAGCGAGCACGAACGTTACCTAACCGAAACGGTCTATAAAAAGCCGGTGTTCCTCACCGACTATCCCAAGGGGATAAAGGCGTTTTATATGCGCCTGAACGACGACGGCAAAACGGTAGCCGCGGCGGACCTGCTCGTGCCTGGCATAGGCGAACTTATCGGCGGCAGCCAGAGGGAGGAACGCCTCGACGTGCTCGAAGCCAGGATGGCGGAATGCGGGCTGAAAGCCGAAGATTACGGTTTTTACACTGACCTTAGGAAGTACGGCGGCTGCGTGCACTCCGGCTTCGGCCTCGGCTTCGAAAGGCTGATAATGTATCTGACCGGCGTGGCAAACATCAGGGACGTGATACCGTTCCCCCGCACCGTCGGCAACCTGGAATTTTAACGCGCGCCTGCGTTGCGCTGCCGCTCTCCGGCATATAAAATAATCGTTTTCAAGGATATCGGTATGGTAAAAATCATAGTTGACGCGATGGGGGGCGACAACGCTCCCGCGGCGCCCGTAGAGGGCGCGGTAAAGGCGCTCGAAGCGGACAGCGACCTTTACCTTATACTTGCAGGCAAAGCCGAAGCGATAGAGGCCGAGCTTGCAAAGTTCGCTTACGATAAATCGCGCGTGGAGATAATGGACTGCCGCGACGCGATTGACATGAACGACATCCCCACCGAGGCTATCCGCAAAAAGGAATCTTCGATGGTAAAGGCGTATAAGCTGCTCAAGACCGACGATTCCGTGGCGGGATTTGTCACCGCCGGTTCCACCGGCGCCGCCATTGCGGGCGGGCAGCTGCTGCTCGGCAGGATACGCGGCGTAAAGCGCCCCGCGCTCTGCCCCGCCATTCCCAACATCCGCGGCAGCTACACGCTGCTGTGCGACTGCGGCGCCAACGCCGAGTGCAAGCCCTCCATGCTCTGCCAATTCGCCGTGCTCGCCTCCGCCTATGCAGACGCGGCGTTCGGCATAAAGGACGCCAAGGTCGGGCTTCTGAACAACGGCACGGAGGAACATAAGGGCGATCCGCTGCATCAGCAGACCTATCAGCTGCTGAATAGGATGGACGCCATAAACTTCGGCGGCAACATCGAGGGGCGTGACATAATGATAGGCGACTGCGACGTGGCCGTGTGCGACGGGTTTTCGGGCAATATAGCCCTCAAATCCATCGAAGGCTGCGCAAAACTCATCCTCGCCGTGCTCAAAAAGGAGGCTACGAGCTCGCTTTCCTCCAAGATAGGCAGCCTGTTCCTGATGAAGGGTTTCAGGCATATGCGCGAAAGCCTCGACTTCGAGGCGGTGGGCGGCGCGCTGCTGCTCGGCGTAAAAAAGGTGGTAATAAAGAGCCACGGCTCCTCCAAGGCGAAAACGATAACCGCGGCCGTTCAGAACGCCGCGTCCATATACCGCAACGACCTTATCGGCAAGGTGGAGCAAAAGCTTGCCGCCGTAGATTGGGCAAACCTCGTTCCCGATGAGGATTGAAGAGCTTTCCTCCGCGCGGCTGCGCGCGCTGGAAGGGCGGCTGGGCTATGCGTTCCGCGACGGGCGTCTGCTCGTCCGCGCCCTCACGCACGCTTCCGCCTCGGGCGGGGACAATTACGAAGAACTTGAATTTCTGGGCGACTCGGTGGTGCAGCTGTGCGTCACCGCGTGGCTTTATAAAAAGGGCGGAACGGAAGGCGCGATGACCGCGGAACGCCAGCGGCTGGTCTCGCACGAGCCGCTCAAACAGGCGGCCGCCGAACTCGGGCTGCACGGCTGCATGATAAGCGAAGGTCCCGCCGGCGAAAAGGCGCTTTCGTCCGTTTACGAATCGGTCTGCGGCGCGATATATGCCGACGGAGGGTTTGCCGAGGCGGAAAAATTCGTCGCGCGCACCCTGCTCGCCGCTCACGTCAGCGCGCCGCGCAACGTAAAGGGCGAATTGCAGGAATACGTTCAGGAACTGCACGAAAAGCTGCCCGAATACGACACCCGCCGCACGGGCGGAGCTTCGGACAAGCCGGTATTCGAAAGCAGGGTAAGCGTGCTCGGCCGCACGTTTTCCGGCAGCGGCGGCAGCAAGGCGGAGGCGGAAAAACGCGCCGCGGCGGAGGCGTTAAAGGCGTTCGGCAGGTAACAGCCCGCGCGGCACGGCGCGTCCGATCGGTTTTTTAGGTGATTTTTATCTGATATGGAATCGTTAAAGAATATTACGGAAAAAGATATACTCTACGAATTTTATTTCGACGGCTCGGGCAGAAAGTTCGACGTCGGTTACGTGCTGGCGTCCGACGAGGAGTGGGCGCTTATAGAGCTCATCTCTCCGGACGGCGGGCACGAAGGTTACAGGCTGGTGTTCTCCGACGAGATAGTTATGTTGCAGTACGGCACGCAGTATCTCGAAAAGCTTGCCGACCTGATGGCTGCAAAGCACACCGAGCGCAAGCCTATCAAATTCGGCGAATCGGGGCTGTTCGGCGCGGTGATGGACTTCGTGACGGCAAACAGGTTCGTCTGCACGGTGGAGCTTGCCGGCGAGCGCGCTTTCACCGAACACGGTTTTATCGAAAAGATAGGCATAGACACTTTCCGCATGCAGCTGATCGACGAATACGGCAAACCGGACGGGCACATGACGGCGGAGCTTGCCGACGTGAGCGCCGTTACTTTCAATTCTTCGGAAGAGCGCAACCTTGCCCTCCTTAACCTTTTCAGGAAGTGATTTTTTTGCGTTGATTTGCGCATATATGCGGCTCAATTAAAAAATAACCGCCGTAAGGCAGCCTTTCTTGCGGCTCGGGGTTCAATTTTATGGTAACATTCAAACAGATCGAACTCGTTGGGTTCAAATCCTTCGCTGACAAAACGGTGATACCTTTCACCGACGGCGTCACCTGCATAGTCGGCCCCAACGGCTGCGGCAAGTCCAACGTTGCCGACGCCATCCGCTGGGTGCTGGGCGAACAGTCCGCAAAGATGATGCGCGGCTCGCAGATGCTCGACGTCATCTTCAACGGCACGGAAAAGAGGCGCCACACTACTTTTTGCGAAGTCACGCTCTCGTTCGACAACACTTCGCGCATATTCGACATCGACTGCGACGAAGTGGAGATGACGCGCCGCCTTTACCGCAGCGGCGAAAGCGAATACCTCCTCAACCGCCAGCCCTCGCGAATGAAGGTGCTGACGGGGCTTTTGCACGGCGCCGGCGCCGCCAAAGAGGGCTATTCGATAATCGGTCAGGGCAGGATAGAAATGATAATGAACGCCAAGCCCGAAGACCGCCGCGCCATATTCGAAGAGGCGACGGGCACCCCCATGTTCAAGGACAGAAAGGCGGACGCCGAGCGCAAACTTTCCGCCGCGCGCGACAACCTTTACGTCTTTTTGCAGCGCATGCACGAGGTGGAGCGCCAGCTCGGCCCCGCGGAAAAGGCCGCGGAGAGCGCGCTTAAATACGAAGAGCTTTACGATAAGCTGCGCACCTGCGAGATAAATTCTTACATATATCAGCACGACACCAGCGCGGAGCGCAAGCAGAAGATAACCGACCGCATAGAGCAGTGCACCGCCGAGATAGACAAGCTCACGGCGCGCGCCGAAGAGATACAGCGCGAATACGAGGACTGCCGCGACAGGGTGAACAGCGCGGACGGCGAGCTTGCCGACCTGAACGACAGGCTGCTGCGTTACACCGTAGGCATCCAGCAAAAGTCCGGCGAGGGCAGGGTGCTGCAGGAAAAGGCAAATTCCGTAAGGTCCAAGCTGAGCGCCGCGCAGGACGATATAACTTTTTCCACCAAGCGCATAGACGAGATAGAGCGCGAGATCCGCAGGGCGGAGGCTTACGGCGAAAAGAATTCGTCGCGCGCGGAAAAACTTGCCGCCGACTGCGCCTTGCTCGAGACCGAGCTTGCCGAACTCTCGCGCGAGATAGGGCAGTTCGAGGCGATGAACGACGAAAACCGCAAAAAGGTGATGGAGACCTTCCGCGATCTTTCGGACATAAACAAGGACATGGGCTCCATGGAGGCGCAGCGCGACCTTCTCAACGAGCGCCTTGCCGAGGTAAAACAGACGCTTGCCGAGATAGAGCGGCAGCGCAAGATTTACAAGGAAGAATACGACGCCTGCATAAAAAAGAGGGGGGAACTCACGGACTTCATCTCCTCTGAAAACGACATGATGGAAAGGGCTCAGGCTGAAGTGCGCGGCTGCGAAGAATCGGTGCAGACGTACACGGGCAGGGCTTACGACGCCCGCTCGCAGATAAACGGCTTAAACGACAGCCTCGCCACCGTAAAGGCGCTGCGCGACCGCTTCGACGGTTACATATATTCCGTAAAGCGCCTCATGACGGACGCCAAGGCGTATCCCGAGATATCCGCAAAGATACAGGGGCTTATCGCCGACATAGTCTCCACTTCCGGCGAATACGAAGTGGCGATAGAAACGGCGTTCGGCGGCGCCATGCAGAACGTGGTAACGCGCACGCGCGAGGACGCGAAGTCGCTCATCGAGCATCTTAAACGCACCCGCGGCGGCCAGGTGACGTTCCTGCCGGTGGAGGCGCTCGCTCCCCGCACGGAGGGGCCGCAGATACGCTCCGCCATAAAGGAGAAGGGCGCGATAGGCTTTGCGGTGGACCTCGTTGAATACGATAAAAAATACGACAACGTAATAAGATATCTTTTGGGCAACACGCTGGTGTGCGACAACATAGAAAGCGCCACCGTGATCTCCCGCCGTTACCCGCGCTCCTTCAAGATAGTAACGCTCGATGGCGACGTGATAAACAGTTCCGGCTCCATGACGGGCGGCTCGCGCAAGGACAACGCCGGCAACCTGCTGGCAAACGAACGCCGCATAAAGGAGATAGAGGACGCAATAGCCGACAAAAAGGCGGCGCTCTCCCGTGCGGAAACGATGCGCGACAAGGCCCAGGCGGAACTTTCGGAAAAGAGCGCGGAGCTGGAAAAGCTGCGCGAACGTTTCCAGAACTCCCGTACCGAGCTTGCCGCCAACGAACAGCTCTCCGAAAGCCTTCTCAAACAGCTCAGCGGCGAAGAGAGCAGGTTTTCCGTCTTTTCGCAGACGGAGCGCATGATAAGTGACAGGCTCGCCGCGCTCGACGACAGGTATTCGCAGACTTCCCGCGGCGCAAGCGACCTCAACGAGCAGTCCGCTTCGGCTTCTTCGGCGATAGAGAACATCACCACGCAGTACGACGTGCTCGTAAAGCAGCGCGATTCCAAGCTGGAAAAGCTGAATTCCGCAAAAGTGGAAAAGGCTTCGCTGGACGCGGCGGTAAAGTCGGGCGGGGAGAACGTGGAAAGGCTGAGAGCAGAAAAGGAGACGCTCATCGGCAAGATAGCGCGCACGCGCGCCGAGATCCCCGTCATCCAGCGCGAACTTGACGAGCTCAACCTTCAGGCGGAGCACGCCACGCTCACCGCGGAGGAACAGGCCGTGGCAGACGATCTGCGCAGGCAGATAGACGAGACCACTAAAAACAAGGCGGCGCTCAACGGCCGCATAAAGGAGATAGACGTCGAGCGCCTAAGCGTGGACACGCGCAGGCAGGAGCTTATGGAAAGGCGCAACGGTTCGCAGATAGCGCTCACCAAGCTCGACGCCGACCTCGAGAACATGCAGCAGCGCATCTCGGAGGAATACGGCGAGGATTACGAAGGCTGCCTCAAATACAAGGTGGAGGACTTCGACGTGGCCTCCGCGGCGGGCACGGCTTCTTCGCTCAAACGCCAGATAACCATGCTCGGCGCCGTAAACCCCAACGCCGTTGCCGAATATAAAGAGGTAAAGGAACGTTACGACAAGATGTCCGAGGAAAAATCGGACATGGAAAAGGCGATAGAC
>CALVLW010000077.1 GCA_944341315.1 uncultured Clostridia bacterium | reverse complement strand
CCCGTTGCACCTGCAGGGCCCGTTGCACCTGTCGCACCCGTTGCACCCGTAGCACCCGTCGGGCCTGTCACTCCCGTGGGGCCCGTTATTCCCGTCGGGCCTGTTGCACCTGTCGGCCCTGTCGCTCCCGTCGCACCTGTCGGACCTATTACACCCGTGGCTCCCGTTGCACCGGCAGGACCCGTTGCACCTGTCGCACCCGTTGCACCCGTTGCACCCGTCGGGCCTGTGGCTCCCGTCGCACCCGTCGCACCCGTGGCTCCCGTCGCACCCGTCGGGCCCGTTACACCCGTCGGGCCGGTTATGCCCGTCGCACCCGTCGGGCCTGTCGGGCCGAGGCCGGGGATACCCGTGGGGTAAACTATCTTTTCCACCTTTATGCCCTGAACGGGACAAAGGCAGCAAAATTTATCGTAAAAAAACATCGTCACCTCTTAAGCGCATATGCGCTTACTCCATTATATTCGGCAACGCGTTTTTGCGGCACAAAAATCCCCCGGAGCGGTACCGCCCGGAGGAAACGCAGTTATTTGCGCCATATATGCGCACCAATCAAGTTTTTTTGTTCAGATATGCGGCACAAATCTGCTCGTAAACTCCTTTCCGTTGAGATAAGAAAGCCTGCCGGAAAGTTCGAACCGCAGCGTTTTTGAAACCAGCCGCTGCCTGCGCGCGCCGAACTTTTTGTTCAGCCCGACGTCGCCGTATTTTTCGTCGCCCAGCACGGGGCAGCCGATAAACGCCATATGCGCGCGTATCTGATGCGTCCTGCCGGTGTGCAGCGCGATCTTTACCAGCGCCAGCCCGTCCCCGCGTTCCAGCACCTCGTATTCCGTAACGGCGGTAAGCGCGCCCGCATGCGGCGCACCGAACACCCGCACCCCGTCCGTCCCCTTTTTAATGTAAGCGGTAAGCGTGGCGCTTTGTCTTTTGAACGCGTCTTTGCACAGCGCAAGGTAAGTCTTATGCACCCGCCGCTCCCTAAACGCAAGCAGCAGCTCCTCCTCCGCCGCCTTGCCGACGGCGTAAACCATCAGCCCCTCGGTGTTCCTGTCCAGCCTGTGCACGGGCAGCGCGCCGAGCCCGGCGAGCTCGCAGGAGAGCGCCTCCGACGACACTCCCGAATATTTGTCGCATATCAAAACGTTTTCGTCGGCATATATCACGTCGTGACTGCGCTTTGCCTCCTGCGCGGGAGTAGTGTAATAAGCCACCTCGTCGCCCGCTTCAAGCGCGACGTCCGCGCCTACGCGCACGCCGTTTACCTTTACGTCGCGGGCGCGCAGCAGCGCCGCAAAGGCAAAACTGCCCTGCGGATACGTCGTGTCGGTAAAAGTTTTAAGGCTGCACGCGTCGCGCACCGTAAATTTCTTCATGCAAGTTACCCGTAATTTACCCGAAAACCGTATTGTTTAAGGCATATGTGCCGCCCTTTCAAAAAAGCGCGACCACAAAACGCACCGCGTATGCAAGCAAAAACGCACCGGCAAGCTGCAGCAGGAACACCTTTGCCGCATACCTCGTCCCCACCTCTTTGCAGGCGGCGGAAAAGGCGGACACGCACGCGGGACAGGCGAGCACGAACGCCGCCACGGCGAGCCCCGCCGCCATATCCGCGCCCGTATCCTCCGGCATAAGCACGGCTATCGTCGCGGCAATGTTTTCTTTGGCGGCAAAACCGGATATGAGCGCATAAGAAAGCCGCCAATCCGTTACGCCCATCGGCACGAACAGCGGCAGCGCCGCCCTGCTTACCGCAGCCAGCATACTTTCTTCCGGCGCGCACGGGCGCAGCGCGAACGTATAGTTGGACAGCAGCCAGCTGACCGCGCAGAAAACGAGCACCGCGGTGGCTACTTTGATTATAAACCCTTTTAAGTAAAAACACAACTTTTTAAGCACGGCGCGCGGCGAAGGCAGCGCGACGGGCGTTACTTCGGAAAGTATTACCTCTCCGCCGCCGCCCGTAACGGCGGAGACGGCGAGCGCAAGCGTTATTCCCGCAAAATAGAGCGCGCACACCGCCGGAAAGGGATCGGCGAACAGCGGCGAAAGCAGAGTTAAAAACACGGGCAGCTTTGCGCCGCACGGGATATACGCCAGCACGGCGACGGCGCGCCGCTGCGCCGCGCGCGAAGAAAAGCCGCGGGTGGTGAGTATGGCTGCCGCCGTGCAACCGAACCCGGATATCATCGAAAACGCCGCCCTGCCGGACAGCCCCGCCTTGCCGAAAACCCCGTCCGTGACGAAGGACAGCGCCGACATGACGCCGCTTTCGTCGAGCAGCGTGAGGAACAGATACAGCACCGCAAGCTGCGGCACGAACGCGAGCACGCCGCCCGCGCCGCCTATCAGCCCGTCGCACACGAACGAACGCAGCTTGCCCTCCGGCAGCCCCGCGCGCACGGCGCCGCCCAACCTTTCCACGATAAGCCGCTCGCACAGCTCTTTGAGCGCCGCGCCGGGCATATGCGGAAAGAACGCCAGAAAGAACATAGCAAACACGGCCAATATAAAAAACGCCGGCGCGAACGCGCGGTTATAAAACAGCCTTTCCGCGCGGGTAAGCGTACAATTACCCCCGTAATATGCCCCGTTCAACGCCGATACGGAAAAGTCTGCGCACCGCGGCTCTCCGCGAAGGGGCGAACGCAGCAGCCGTTTTAACCGCTTTACGTCGGTCGCCACGGGCACGCCCAGCGCCCGCGACAATTTTTGCGCGTCCAGCCTGCCGCCCCGCCTTTTCAGCTGCCCGAGTTTGGTCACGTATAAAATCAGCCGCCCGTTTACGGCAAGCAGCGCCCGCGTGAGCGAGAGCGACTGCGTTAGCGTGAGCGCGTCCGCGACGTTTATCACCACGTCGGCGGACTTTATCTCCTCCGCGGCGGACGCCTCCTCCATCGTGTAGCCGTTAAAGGAATACATGCCCGGCACGTCGGCATAGGTGATCCCGTCCACCGTCTTGCGGGCGGGGCGTGTGGTAACGCCGTGCCAATTCCCCGTGGGCAGCCCGGCGCGGGCGAGGGCGTTGAAAAGGGTGGTCTTCCCCGCATTCGGGTTGCCGGCAAGCACCACCTTCATGCCGCGCGCTCCACCGTTATCTTTTCCGCAACGGGCCTGCCGACGGCCAGCCGCACCGCGCCGCAGCCGAGCAGCACGCAGCTTTTAAGCAGCGAAAACCCGAGCACCGTAACCGTTTTCCCTTTTACGAAGCCGAGCGCGCTCAGCCTTTCGCCCGCGCCGCCCGCCGCGCCGACTGCCGATATGCGGGCGCTTTCGCCCTCTTTGAGATCGTAGACCGTCATACGATAAGGTATGAAGACGCGGCGCAGGCTATGCCTGCGCCGCGATCGTTTTTTACGTTGAAAAACCGGAGCGGTCAGAGTTTTGCTATCGCAAGCGTTACCTTTTCGCCGTTGATGTTCTGCTCCCTGCAGAACGCCCCTTCGGGAGCGGCCCCCTCCGTTATCTCGTCGGCAAGCACGTCCGCGGCAAAGTTGCCCGCTTTAAGCACGCGCAGCGCGCGCCCTTCGGCCGCAAAGCGCACGGTTATGCGGTCGGTAACTTCGAACCCTGCCTCCTTGCGCATGTTCTGTATCTTGGAAACTATCTCGCGTTCGGCGCCCTCGTCCAGCAGCTCCTCCGTGAGTGCGGTGGAGAGCGCGACGGTTATGCCCCTGTCCGACTGCGCCACAAAGCCGTTGGCGCTTTCCGAAAACACCTGCAGGTCTTCGAGCGCGAGCGCAACGCCGTCGAGCCCGGGCACGGCAAAGCTGCCGTCCGCCTTTATACCCGCAAGCACCTCTTCCGCGTTGCACGAGGCGAGGAATTTGGATATCGCCCCCAACTGCTTGCCGTATTTGGGCCCGAGCGTTTTAAGCTGCGGCTTTAAGCGGTGCCTTATATAAAGCGACGCGTCCTCCGCCACCGTCATCTTTTTTACGTTGAGCTCTTCGAGCACGATGGCCTTTTCCTCTTCCGAAAGGCAGAGCGGCCTTTCCGCCACGACCACCATTTCGGCAAGCGGCTGACGGTTTTTAAGGTTGCCCGCGTTGCGCGCCGAACGGCCGTTCACCACTATGTTCAGCACGTTTTCCATTCCGCGCTCCAGCTCCCCGTCTATCAGCTTTTCGTCCGCCTCGGGGAAGCGGCACAGATGAACGGACGCGGGCGCGTCCATGAAGAACGAAGGAACGAGGTTGCGATAAATCATCTCAGCCACGAACGGGGTATAGGGCGCCGTTACCTTGGCAAGCGTGACGAGCACGGTATATAGCGTGGTGTAAGCCGCCGCCTTGTCCTCCGTCATATCGCTGCCCCAGAAGCGGTCGCGGCAGCGGCGGACGTACCAATTGGACAGCACGTCGGCAAAGTCCTGTATCGCGCGCGAACTTTCGGTTATCTCGTAACGGGCGAGGTGTTCGTCCACCAGCTTGACGAGGCTGTTCAGCCTGGAAAGTATCCACCTGTCCATAAGCGAAAGCCTGCACTTTTCCGGCGAATATCCGGAGGGATCGTATTTATCTATCTCCGCGTACAGCGTAAAGAACGCGTAGGTGTTCCACAGCGTGCCCAGGTATTTGCGCTGCGCCTCGGACACCGCCTCCTCGTAAAAGCGCGAAGGCAGCCAGGGAGCCGACGAGGTGTAAAAATACCAGCGCACGGCGTCCGCGCCCTGCTTGTCGAGCACCGACCACGGATCGACGACGTTGCCCTTGTGCTTGGACATCTTTATGCCGTTCTTGTCGTTGACGTGCCCCAGCACTATGCAGTTTTTGAAGGGCGCCCTGCCGAATAATATGGTGTTTACCACGAGCAGCGTATAAAACCAGCCGCGTGTCTGATCGACGGCTTCGGAAATAAAGTCGGCGGGGAACGTCTCTTTGAATAGGTCGGCGTTTTCGAACGGGTAATGATACTGCGCAAAGGGCATGGAACCGGAATCGAACCAGCAGTCTATCACTTCGGGCGTGCGCTTCATCTTTCCGCCGCACACGGGGCAGGTGCAAGTCAGCTCGTCAAGATAGGGGCGGTGCAGCTCTATATCCTCGTTTTCGGGGACGCCGCACTTTTCTTTGAGCTCCTTTTTGGAACCGATCACCTCTATCCCGCCGCAGTCCGGGCATACCCATACGGGCAGCGGCGTGCCCCAATACCTGTCGCGCGAAAGGCCCCAATCTATCACGTTATCCAAAAAGTTGCCCATGCGGCCTTCCTTTATGGTCTCGGGCATCCAATTCACCGAGCGGTTGGCGGCCTTGATGTCCTCCTTTACCTTGGTGACCTCTATGAACCAGCTCGAGCGCGCGTAATAAAGGAGCGGCGTGTCGCACCGCCAGCAGTGGGGATAATCGTGCTCGAAGGGCACCACCTTAAACAGGCTGCCCTGCTTTTCGAGCATCTCTATTATGGTCTTGTCCGCCTTTTTGGCAAATACGCCGTCCACCGCGGGGAAGCGCCCGTCAAAACAGCCGCGCTCGTTGACGAGCTGCACCACGGGCAGGCCGTAGCGCTTGCCCACCTTGTAGTCGTCCTCGCCGAAGGCAGGCGCTATGTGCACGACGCCCGTGCCGTCGCCCATGGTAACGTAGCCGTCGCAAACCACGTAGTGCGCCTTTGCGGGCGCGCTCGCGGGCGATATGCGCTTTATCTCCTCGGCGGTCTCTTCGAACAGCGGCTCGTATTCCAGCCCCTCGAATTCGGCGCCCTTCTTTTCGGCAAGCACCTCGTATTCTTCAAAGAAGTTGCCCGCCAGCGCCTTGGCAAGGATATAGCGCGCGCCGTCGCTTTCGATCTCCACATAGGGTTCGTCGGGATTCACGCACAGCGCCACGTTGGAGGGCAGCGTCCACGGCGTGGTCGTCCACGCGAGTATATAGCGGTTTTCGCAGCCCTTTACCTTAAAGCGGACCACCACCGAATTTTCCTTTACGAGCTTATAGCCCTGCGCCACCTCGTGCGAGGAGAGCGCCGTGCCGCAGCGCGGGCAGTAGGGCACTATCTTGTGCCCCTTATACAGCAGCCCTTTTTCGTGCATGGTTTTAAGCGCCCACCACTCCGATTCGATGTAATTATCGTCGTAAGTTACGTAGGGGTGCTCCATGTCCGCCCAATAGCCGACGCGTTCGGACATGCGCTCCCATTCGCCCTTATCCTTCCACACGGACTGCGTGCACTGCTTGATAAAGGGCTCTATGCCGTATTTTTCGATATCCTGCTTGCCGTCCATGCCCAGCGTCTTTTCCACTTCCAGCTCCACGGGCAGGCCGTGCGTGTCCCAGCCCGCCTTGCGCAGGACGTGATTGCCCTTCATCGTGCGGTAGCGGGGGATAAGGTCCTTCATCACGCGCGTAAGGATATGGCCTATGTGCGGCTTGCCGTTGGCTGTGGGAGGGCCGTCGTAAAAGGAAAATTCTTCGGCGCCCTCGTTGCTCTTTACGGAACGTTCGAATATCTTGTTTTCGTTCCAGAAATCGATGACTTCCTGCTCCCTTGCAGGGAAATCGAGCGTAGTGTCCACCTTTTTATACATAACTGCTCCTTGCGGCGGCAAAAAAATAAGCGCCCGTCATTTCGGACACCGAAAACGAGTGCTTTTATACCACCAAAACAAACTGAGATTTGCCATGAGGATGACGGTTCATGACTCCGTATCTTCTTAATGGCGCAAAACGCGCGTTCGGAAAATAAGCTGGGAGGCGATATCCCCTGCGCGCTCCTGCCTTCTCGCACCGAACGAAAGCTCTCTGAAAGGGCGGACGCAGCGGCGGTTGTCCTCCGTCGTTGCCTTTGATATTAAGTTATCGATACCATTATAACCAAACCTTGCGCGAAAGTAAAGCGTTTTTTCGCATTCCGCTCCGCGGCGCAAAAAGAATAAGCCTCCCACCGGGCGTAATGCAAACCCGCGCCTCGTTGCCGGCGGAAGGTTTGAGGGAGCGTACACAGACGTACGTGACCGAAAACACCCGTAACGGCGACAATGTTATGCGCCGCTTATTCAAAGGAAAGCGGCTAAAAAAGAATGTTGTCACAAAGCGATTGCCGCCGCGGCATTCACGTCCAGCCCGCTGAACTCCCCCGCCATATATTTGTTGAGTCCCTCCGAAGCTATCATTGCGGCGTTGTCGGTGCAATGGCGCTTTTCGGGCAGCACGAGCGCAAGCCCCGCCTTTTTGCACGCCGCGGAGAGCGTGGAGCGCAGATAGTCGTTGGCGACCACTCCCCCGCCCGCGGTAACGGTCTTAACGCCGCACTTTAAGGCAAGCTCCACCGTCTTTTTTACGAGCGGATCTATCGCGGCGCATTGGAACGAGGCTGCGATATCGGCAAGTTCGGGCCATTCGCCGCGCTGCCTTGCGTTGTGCACGGTGTTCAGCACGGCGGTCTTTAAGCCGCTATAAGAAAAGCGGAGCGTTTCCGAATTTTTGACGAGCGCCGAAGGCAGCTTTACGACGGGCCTGCCCTGCGCCGCAAGTTTCTGCACCGAAGGCCCGCCGGGATAGGGCAGTCCCAGAACGCGCGCGCACTTGTCGAACGCCTCGCCCGCGGCGTCGTCCGAGGTGGAGGCAAGCACCCTGAACGCGTTGAACGTTTCGGTGTGCAGTATGGCGGTATGTCCTCCGCTTGCAAGCAGGGTGACGAACGGCGGTTCAAGGTCGGGTTTGTCGAGGTAAGCGGCGGCTATGTGCCCGCGGATGTGGTTGACCGCCACGAACGGGACGCCGAGCGCAAAGGCGAACGCCTTGGCAAACGACAGACCAACGAGCAGCGCGCCCAAAAGCCCCGCGCCGTAAGTGGCGGCAATGCAGTCCACGTCGCCCGGGGCAAGCCCTGCGTCGGCAAGCGCAAGGCGGCACACCTCGTCCACCGCCTCGGTGTGCATGCGCGAGGCTATCTCGGGCACCACTCCGCCGTATATAGCCTGCTCTGCCGCGGAGGAGATTATCCTGTCGGAAAGGATCTTTCTGCCGCGCAGCACGGCGCACGCCGTTTCGTCGCAGCTAGATTCGATGCCGAGTATGACCGGCTCTTTTTTTATGCTGAATTTGCTTATATCGTACATATCGCTCCGAGAAGATAAGTGCGGCGCCATGCGCCGCACTTCGGTTTTTACGTATTTTGCCGCAAAAGCCCTGCCGCAGTTCGCTGCCCTGCGGCAATAAGTTGCGGAGCCCGCCTTTATTAAAGGTCGCCCTCGAACGGGGCGTCGAACCCGTCGGGATCGGGCTTGGGCGCGGGAGCGGGCCTGCGAACGGGTTCGGGCACGGCAACGCGCTCGGGCAAAGGTTCTTCGGCAACGGTCTCCTCCGGCTCCTCCTCGGGTTCGGCCGCGGGAGCGGGCGCAGGCACGGCAACGTATGCCCTGACGAGCTTGTTGGCCTCGTTTTCCAGCGCGATGGCCATCTGCAGCGCCGCCCTTGCGGGCTTGAACTCGAACATGCCCTCGCGCAGGGCGAGATTGAGCAGGTATATCACCCTCTGCCCGCACTTTACGCAATCCACCGCTTGCTGCGCGCGCAGCGTGCGGGTGGGCAGATAGTTGAGCGCTATCATGTCCGCCCCGAATTCGGCGGTGTATTCGCACAGCTGGTTGAATATGTTCTGTGCGCCCTTGTTGCTGTTTATGCCCACGTCCAGCGCGAGCACCTTTTGCGAAAGTGCCATGCATCTTTCCGCAGTGCTTGTCTTTGCAGACATGTCTTTCCCTCCTTTATGGGTTTCGTCCGCGTTTGCGGCGTTTTTTCCGTCGTGTTTTTGCATAGGTCGGGGCATATCAGCCCGTCTTTTTGAGATAGTCTATGATAAAGCCCTGGATATCTCCGTCCATCACCGCCTGTATGTCGGTCATTTCGTAACCGGTACGGTGGTCCTTTGCAAGGGTGTAAGGGCAGAACACGTAAGAGCGTATCTGGCTGCCCCACTCTATCTTTTTTATCTCGCCCTTGAGCTCGGCGTCGGCCGCCTCGCGCTCGGCTATCTGCCTTTCCACCAGCTTTGCGCGCAGGTATTGGAACGCCATCGCCTTGTTCTGCAGCTGGCTGCGCTCGTTCTGGCAGGTGACCACGATTCCCGTGGGGAAGTGCGTTATGCGTATCGCCGTTTCGGTCTTGTTTACCTTCTGGCCGCCCGCGCCGGAGGAGCGGTAAACGTCTATCCTTATGTCCTCGTCGCGGATCTCCACCTCGCCCTCGTCGTCCACTTCGGGCATCACCTCCAGCGAGGCAAACGACGTGTGGCGGCGCTTGTTGCTGTCGAAGGGCGAGATGCGCACCAGCCTGTGTACGCCCTTTTCCGCTTTAAGAAAGCCGTAAGCGTTTTCGCCCTCCACCTTGAAGCTGACGCTCTTTATGCCCGCCTCTTCGCCGTCCTCCCTGTCGAGTTCGGTAACTTTGAAGCCCGCCTTTTCGCAATAGCGCTGATACATGCGGTAAAGCATCTGCGTCCAGTCGCACGCCTCGGTGCCGCCGGCGCCCGCGTGCAGGCTTAAAATGGCGTTGTTGGCGTCGTATTTGCCTTTGAGCAGCGCCTTTATGCGCATCTCCTCTATGTCGGATTCGGCGGTGCCTATCATCTTTTCCAGCTCGGGCACGAGGCTTTCGTCGTCCGCCTCCTCTATGAGGTCGACGAACGCCTGCGCGTCTTTGAGCGCGCTTTCGCCCTTTTTGTAAGAGGCTATCTTGCCCTCTATAACGGAGATCTCCCTGCCGATGTGTTTGGACCTTTCCAGATCGTTCCACACCTCGGGCTTCTCCTGCTCGGCCTGCAGCTCCTTGAGCTTTTCGCCGATGTTGTCTATGTCGAGGGCGTATTTCGCCTCCGCAAGCGTTTCCGAAAGCGCTTTGAGCCTTAATCTGTAATCGTCTGCTTTGAACATAAATTCCCTTTGCGCGGCAGGCGCCGCACGGCGCTTACCCGTAATTACGCGGCATATATGCCGCAACTATCGCATTTTATCTGTGATCTTTCCAATAGCAGCAGTCCTTATACTTTTTGCCGCTGCCGCAGGGGCACGGATCGTTGCGGCCGGGCTCCTTCTTTTTGCCCTTTACGAGCGGCGCCTGCGGGCCAACGGGGTTGGGAGTAAATTCCTGCGGCTTCATCGAAAGTCCGCCCTGCGCGCCGTGAAAGTTGATGGGCGCCGAAGGCGCGGCCGTGGGTGCGGCGGGTGCCGCGGGCTCTGCGGGTTTTTCTTCCTGCTGCGGCTTTTCCTCCGCGTCCTTTGCCTCCTGTGCGGGCGCGGGCGCGGGCCTGCCGGGCACCTGACCGGGGCGCACGCGCACTATCCTGCCCTTTAACAGGCGGGAGATGGTCGTCGTCTGCACGCGGTCGATCATCTCGGTGAACATGTCGTAACCTTCCTGCTTGTAGGCTATAACGGGATCCTGCTGTGCGTAGCCGCGCAGGCCTATGCCCTTGCGCAGCTGGTCCATCGCGTCGATGTGGTCTATCCAGTTGCGGTCCACGCCGCGCAGCAGTTCGTTGCGCTCTATCTGGTGATAATCCACCTGGCCGTGAGTTTCGTTTTTGATGTTGACTATCTTCTGCTCGTAGGCGGCGATGACCTCTTTGGAGATCTTGTTTATCGCCTTCTGATAATCCCAGTGTTCGAGCATGTCGCGCGTTATCTCGAAGGTGCACTCGTCGGGATAAACCCTCGTTTTAAGCGCTTCGTTGAGCGCTTCTTCGTCCCACTTTTCGGGCATGGCGTCGGTGTTGACCGTTTCGCCCACCACTTTTTCTATATAATCGGGGATATATTTGAGCATCTGCCCGTGCACGTCTTCGCCTTTGAGCACTTTGAGGCGCTCGCCGTAGATGGTCTTGCGCTGCTCGTTCATTACTTCGTCGTATTGCAGCGTGCGCTTGCGGATGGCAAAGTTGCGGCCCTCGATGGCCTTCTGCGCGTTCTCTATCGCGCGGGAGAGCATCTTGGATTGCAGGCACTGGTCTTCGTCAAGCCTGAACGCGTTGTAGATGGATTTTATCCTTTCTCCGCCGAAGCGCTTTGCAAGGTCGTCTTCCAGCGAAATGAAGAATATCGAAACGCCGGGATCGCCCTGACGGCCGGAACGGCCGCGCAGCTGATTGTCTATGCGGCGGCTTTCGTGGCGCTCGGTACCTATTATGCACAGGCCGCCCGCCTCGATGACCTTTACCTTTTCCGCGTCCGTTTCCGCCTTGAACTTTTTATAAAGCTCGGCGTAACGTTCGCGCGCAGCCGTCTCTTCCTCGCTGAATTCCCTGTCGGCGTAAGAGATGGCGACCTCTATCATGTCGTGGTCGAAGCCCTCCTCCCTCATGCGCTTTTTGGCAAGGTATTCGGGGTTGCCGCCAAGCAAGATGTCGGTGCCGCGGCCGGCCATGTTGGTGGCTATCGTAACGGCGCCGTACCTGCCCGCCTGGGCGACTATCTCGGCTTCGCGCTCGTGATTCTTTGCGTTAAGTATGTTGTGCTTTACGCCGTTGCGGTGCAGCAGGCGGGAGATCTCTTCCGATTTGTCCACCGTCACCGTACCGATAAGTATGGGCTGGCCCTTGGCATGGCGCTCGACTATCTCGTTTACGATGGCGCGCTTCTTGCCGTCCTCGGTGGAATAGATCATGTCGGCGTAGTCCTTGCGGCACACCGGCTTGTTGGTAGGTATCTCCACGACGTCCAGCGAATATATGGTGCGGAATTCCGCCTCCTCCGTCTTTGCCGTGCCCGTCATGCCCGAAAGCTTGTTGTAAAGGCGGAAGTAATTCTGGAACGTTACGGTGGCGTGCGTCTTGTTTTCGTTGCGCACCTTCACGTGTTCCTTTGCCTCTATCGCCTGGTGCAGGCCGTCGGAGTAGCGCCTGCCGTTCATAAGGCGGCCGGTAAATTCGTCGACTATGAGTATCTCGCCGTCGTTGGATACGATATAATCCTCGTCGCGCTTGAACAGCTCGTGCGCCTTGAGCGCCTGCTGTATGTGATGGTTGAGGTCGGCGTTCTCTATGTCGGCAAGGTTGGCTATGCCGAAGAACCTTTCCGCCTTTTCGGCGCCCTTTTCGGTTATCGTGACCGACTTTTCCTTGCGGTCGATTATATAGTCCCAGTTCTCCATCTCTTCGAGGATGGCGGCAAGCCTGCGCTCAGCCTCCTGCTCCTCGGCGGAAAGTTCCTTTTTGCGGCGGGAAGGCGCCTTTTTTTCGGCGTCCTTTTTGTCGTCGTCAAAGCCGCCCGTAAGCGTGCGCACGAACCTGTCCACGTCCTCGTAAAGTTTCGAGCTTTCGCCGCCCCTGCCGGAGATTATCAGCGGGGTGCGCGCCTCGTCTATGAGTATGGAGTCCACCTCGTCGATTATGCAGAAGTTGAGTTCGCGCTGCACCATGGCGGAGAGCGAAACTTTAAGGTTGTCGCGCAGGTAATCGAAGCCGAGCTCGTTGTTGGTGCCGTAAACTATGTCGCAGGCGTAAGCTTCCTTTTTTTGCCTGTCGTCCATGCCGGGCACCACCACGCCCACGGTGAGCCCCATGAACTTGTGTACTTTGCCCATCCACTCGGCGTCGCGCTTTGCAAGGTAATCGTTTACCGTTACGATGTGCACGCCCTTGCCGGTGAGCGCGTTCAGGTATGCGGGCAGCGTGGAAACGAGCGTCTTGCCTTCGCCCGTGCGCATCTCCGCGATACGCCCCTGATGCAGGCAGATGCCGCCCATTATCTGAACGTGGAAGTGCTTCATTTTAAGCACGCGCCAGCTTGCCTCGCGCAGCGCCGCGAACGCGTCGAACATTATGTCGTCAAGCGTTTCGCCCTTGGCGAGCCTTTCTTTAAGGACGCGCGTCTGATCTTTGAGCTCTTCGTCCGACATGCTCTGATACACGGGTTCGAGCTCCTCCACTTTAAGGGCGAGCTTGTTCAGCTTTTTTACCGCCGCCCTGCTGTCGGAGCCGAGAATGTAGCTAATAAGTCCCATTTATACTCCTTGCGTAGACCGAATGAAAAAACGGAATGATTTTTTTGGCAAGCCCCTTTGCGGAGCGTTATAATCCGTTTAATATTTTACTACATTACGGGGCGTATTTGCAATCGCTTTTTTGCAAAAAAATCAAATATTTTGTTTTTTTGCGCACAAAACGCCGCGCGGGGCGCACGCTTGAAGCGTGCGCCCCGCGCCTGCGGCAAAAATTCACCTTATTATTTTCGTCCTGAGCGAATTGAGCACGGCGAGCAGCATCACCCCCACGTCCGCCGCGACCGCGGCCATCAGCGGGAATGAAGCCAGCGCTATGCCGAGCACCATCACCGCAAGCTTTACCGCCAGCGAACCCGCTATGTTCTGGAAAACTATCGCGCGCGTGCCCTTTGCAATGCGCCTCGCCTTGGGCAGGAGCATTAGGTCGTCGGTGACGAGCACGACGTCGCTCGCCTCTATCGCCGCGTCCGAACCGACCTTGCCCATGGAAACGGCGCAGTCCGCCGCCGCCATTACGGGCGCGTCGTTTATGCCGTCGCCCGCATATATCAGCTTGCCGCGCTCTTTCAGCCTTTCGGCGCACTCCAGCTTATCGCCCGGCAGCAGCCCCGCCTCGAAGCCGTCCAGCCCCGTCTCCTCCGCCACCGCCGCGGCGCGCGCGGGATTGTCGCCAGTGAGCATCGTGCAGTAAGCAACGCCCTGCG
>CALVLW010000076.1 GCA_944341315.1 uncultured Clostridia bacterium | reverse complement strand
TTATAAGTGACAGGCCGCCTTCTATACTTGTTTGTATGAAATGTGCATTCTATCAAAATGCGCCGTAAATGTCGTAATATCTCCGGCGGATGCTTGCTTTTCTGCTGTTGATTTTACCTCTGCCGATACCGAGTTCGGCGCAGACTTCCGATTGTACCATACCGTTCATATAACAGTTCAGGATTGCAAGTTCTAATGCGGATAATTGTAACGCCTCTGTAAGCTCATCGTATTTGCTGTAATTGGTTTGCTCTTTTTCAAAACAGTTGACGGGATCCATGGGTAAGGCCTTGTAGTCCGTAAAATCTATGTATTCCGTCTTTTCAGCTTTTCTTCGGAAGCGCATAAGTTCATTGTCGACTTCACGATAGCAAGCAATTTTTATCGTAACGTCCTTGCCTCTGCGGTCTTTTCCGTAAATCTCATGAACGGTGTGTCCGACGAATTGATACAGAAAGCAGATGGCTGTCTGCGCTACGTCGTAACCGTCCGACACGATATAATCGATCTCACCCATATGGTGCAGGTCTTTGATTAAACCGATATACAACCTGTCCGCTACTTTCAAATCGAATTTTTTTACGGTGCGAAGCGCCTGCAATGCGATCATCTCACCCATGAGTTTGACATTATCGGCAGAGATAGGCTCGTCGAACAACTCGCCTTCGTTGCGATACTTTCCTTTTGAGAACTTAGTTACCAACATTTCCATTTTAACACCTCTGAATTTGTATTTGCCTTTTTCGGGCAACAGGCGGAGGTGCATAGGACGGTGAAAAGAAAGCAAATTCTCTGTCGGTCTGCGGAAGTCAACGGGACAAAGACAAAATCGTTGCGTCAGAGGTGCGCTAAATAGCTTACAGGACAGCAAAAAGAGCCGAGCAAGGGAAATAATCCTTGCTCGGCTCTGAAAGCCTTTTATAGGTGTTTTAAGCGACGATTTTGCGGCCGTTGATTTCCGCGAGGAACTATGCTACCATAGCCGACCGAAAAAGCACAAATTCGGAGGGTGTGGCAGAATCAATCATTCAAAGCGAATGATCAGACCGAAATAATCGCGGGTAAAAAATAATCCGGACTTCGGATATGCTCCGAGGTTCGGATTATTCTGGCGTGGTGACCTTGCCGGGAATCGAACCCGGGATTGAGCCTTGAGAGGGCTCCGTCTTAGCCGCTTGACCACAAGGCCACGTTTTTAACGCTGTTGATTATATCACACGGCCGCCACGCTTGGCAAGCAAAAACGCGCACGGTTTGCTGTTTTTTTTGCGTTTTTACGCATTGCGCGGAATTTAACATTTCTTACCGTGCAAGTAACATTTTTTTGCCCGCCTTACAACGGCGCCGGCATTGCTTGACAGCCGGCTTTTCTTTGTTGTAGAATTATTCGCGATAAAACCGTTAGCCGTCTAACCGTATTTCACGCCGCGTTTCTTGCGGCCCGGGCGGAGGAGCATGAAGAACAAAAAATTATTCGGGCTTATGTGTTACGTACACAGGGAGCTTGCCCGTCGCAACAGCGAAAATCTTGCCGTTCTCGGCATCTCGGGCGCACAGCTGCAGGCGCTCGTTTTCGTTCATAAAAACGCGCTGTCCGGCACGCCCGTGTGCCAGCGCGACGTGGAGCGCGAACTCAACCTGCGCGCGTCCTCCGTTTCGGCGCTGCTTGCAGACCTTACCGCAAACGGCTACGTAACGCGCGACCACGCCGAAGGCGACGCCCGCACGAAATTTATCTGCCTCACCGCAAAGGGCGAAGAGCTCTGCCTTAAAAACAAGGCGCTGTACGACGAGTGCGACGGAATGATAATGGACGCGCTCACGGAGGAAGAGCAGGAGTCGTTCCGGTCGCTGCTCATAAAAATTTTCGATCACGTAAAGGAATGATACGCGCGTGCATGCGCGGACTTATAAAAAACGAGCCGCAAAGCGCGCCCTTCCCGTCCGGGAGGGGCGTTTTTATATAATGCGCCGCCCCGCTGCCCGCAGTGCCTTATAACCTTGACTTTGCGCGCGCCGTCTGCTAAAATATATGTTGCCGACCTAATTGAATAATCTGAACTCAGGCAGGGCATAGTCTCGGTAGGACTATACTCTTTTCTTCGCATGAATTGCTCTGTCCGGGTATATTCGATTAGGTTGGCGCTTAAAGCGAAGGATGGTATGTTCTGCGGTGCCGTCCTTGCAAAGGGGCGGCATTCTTTTGTGTATTTTCAAGGTCGCGTTCATCGGTCACAGAGAGGTGGCGGATTTTTCCGCCGTGGAACGGCAGATCGACGGCGTCGTTGCCGGCCTTATCGAAGGCAACGAGTACGTGGAATTTTATATGGGCAGGAACGGCGCGTTCGATCTTATGGCGGCTTCGGCCGTAAGGCGCGCCCGGCGCGAACTCGGCGGCGGGAACAGCTGCCTGATCCTCGTGCTGCCGTATCCCGTGGCGGACATCGCC
This sequence comes from uncultured Clostridia bacterium, assembly GCA_944341315.1. Classification (GTDB taxonomy): domain Bacteria; phylum Bacillota; class Clostridia; order Christensenellales; family Borkfalkiaceae; genus Coproplasma. The sequence continues at coordinate 4,658 of CALVLW010000076.1, read as the reverse complement.
GATTACGAAGAATATTATCAGGAGGTGCTCGTCCCGTTCGGCTCGGACGTATATCCCAAGGCGGCGATAAAAAAGAGGAACGAGTGGCTGGTCGACAACTGCGACATGCTCGTGGCTTACGTCACGCGCAAAGGCGGCGCGGCGGTCGCTCTGAATAGGGCGGTAAAGGCAGGCAAGCGCTTCTGCCTGATAGACGACGGCGCGAACCCCGAATAGTACAAACCTTAAAGAACATATGTTAAATCCGTAAAGGAGGGACGTATGTTCTTTGATTTTTTAAGTCTGCTGTTCGGCAAAATTTTTCTGTTCACGGGCATGGTGCAGGGCAAGGGCTCGTTCCTTAAACCTCTTCCGCCCGAGGAGGAGAGGGAATACCTGCGCCGTGCGCGCGCGGGCGACAGAGAGGCGAAAAACATACTCATCAAACACAATATGCGCCTCGTCGCGCACATAGTAAAAAAATACAACGGCGCCGCCGAGACCGACGACCTGATGTCCGTCGGTTCGATAGGGCTGATAAAAGCCATCGATACCTATCGCGAGGGCAAGGGCACCAGGCTCGCCACTTACACGGCGCGCTGCATAGAAAACGAGATACTCATGCTCATCCGCGCCTCGCGCAAGCACAAAAACACCGTGTCGCTCTCCGATCCCGTCGGCGTGGATAAAGACGGCAACGAGCTCACGCTTATCGACCTGCTCGCCGAAAAGGAGGAAACCGTCTTTGCCCGGGTGGAGCGATCCGTCTGCCGCGAAAAATTCATAAAGCAGCTTTCGCGGCTGCTTACCGAGCGCGAGTTCACGATAATCTCCATGCGTTACGGGCTTGCCGACGGCTGCCCTCTGCCCCAGCGCGAGGTGGCAAAAAAGCTGGGCATCTCCCGTTCGTATATCTCCCGAATAGAAAAGCGCGCGATAGAAAAGGCGCGCGCAAGCCTCAGCCGCGAGGATTTTATCACCGATTGAGTGCCCTATTTAATTGCATTTTTGCACTTTGAATGATAAAATTATGTAGTACATTTCAAAAAGGACAGTTTTTACTATGGGCATTTACGAAGAACTCAAAGCGCGCGGGCTTATCGCGCAGGTCACCGACGAAGAGGAAATAAGGCAGCTCGTCAACGGCGGCGGCGCGCGCTTTTACATCGGTTTCGATCCCACGGCAGACAGCCTGCACGTAGGCCACTTTATGGCGCTCTGTCTTATGAAAAGGCTGCAGATGGCGGGCAACAGGCCCGTGGTGCTGGTGGGCGGCGGCACGGGACACATAGGCGATCCCTCCGGCCGCACCGATATGCGCACAATGATGACCGACGAGGTGATAGCGCACAACTGCGAATGTTTCAAAAGGCAGATGGAGCGCTTTATCGAGTTCGGCGAGGGCAAGGCGGTAATGGTGAACAACGCCGATTGGCTGTTAAAGCTCAACTACGTTGATCTGCTGCGCGAAGTGGGCGCCTGCTTTACGGTAAACAATATGCTGCGCGCCGAATGTTATAAGCAGCGCATGGAAAAGGGGCTCTCCTTCCTGGAATTCAACTATATGATAATGCAGGCGTACGACTTTTATTATCTCAACGAACATTACGGCTGCAACATGCAGTTCGGCGGCGACGACCAGTGGAGCAACATGCTTGCCGGCACCGAGCTGATAAGGAAAAAGAGCGGCAAGGACGCCTACGCCATGACCATAACCCTGCTTCTGAACAGCGAGGGCAAAAAGATGGGTAAAACTGCAAAGGGCGCCGTGTGGCTGGACGAAAACAAGACCACGCCTTACGAGGTTTACCAGTATTGGCGCAACGTCGACGACGCCGACGTGATGAAGTGCATAAAGATGCTCACCTTTATCCCGCTCGAAGAGATAGAAAAGATGGAGGGGTGGGACGCCTCGCGCATCAACGAAAAAAAGGAGATACTCGCCTTCGAGCTAACCAAGCTCGTCCACGGCGAAGAAAAGGCGCAAAAGGCGATGGCGCAGGCAAAGGCGGCGTTCGGCGGAGGCGGCGAACTGCCCGAAGTCGAGATAAGCGTGGAAATTCCCGCAATAATCCCCGTGCTCGTCGCGGCAAAGCTTTGCTCCTCCAACGGCGAGGCGCGCAGGCTCATTCAGCAGGGCGGCGTGTCCGTGGGCGAAAATAAGGTCACAGACATCAACGCGCCCGTAAAGAGCGGCGACGTCATCCACAAGGGCAAAAAACAGCACGTCAGGATAATCTTAAAGTGACGGGCTATCTTGCGGTGAGCGGCGAGCACGTCACCGAAAAGGTGATAGAGCGTTCCCGCTTCGTCACCACCTCTTTCCGTGCGGAGGGGGAGGAGCAGGCGCGCGCGTTCATCGCCCGCGTAAGCGAAAAATTCAAAGACGCAACGCATAATTGCTATGCATATATAGCCGATCCGACGGGCAATGCGCCCCGCTTTTCGGACGACGGCGAACCGGGCGGCACGGCGGGCATGCCCATATTAGAGGTGATAAAGAACAAAAGGCTGTTCTGCACGGCGGTGGTGGTAACGCGCTGGTTCGGCGGCATAAAGCTTGGCGCGGGCGGGCTGGTGCGCGCCTATTCGGGCTGCGCGGCGGAAAACCTCGAGTCCGCCCCCAAACTGATGTACGTCCAGTGCGAAGAGTACGCATACACGGCGGACTACGGCAGCGTGGATATATTAAATCGTTACTTTTCTCAAAACGATTGCGAAGTGAAAGGCGTCGAGTATTCCTCCGACGTGACCTTTATCGTCGCCGTAAAAAAGGAGCCGGCCGAAAAATTCAACGCTGCGATCATCGACAGGCTGAACGGCAGGATCAGGATAAAGAAACTGCGCGAATTTGTGTGCGGCTTTAAGCCGTAGCGTCGTTCGCTGCGGCATATATAAGGGTAAATCAAAAGGGCGCGGAGATGTTCTCCGCGCCCGCTGCTTTTTTTTATTTATTTTATCTCCCTTATCCAGCCTTCGGGAGCTTTTATGGTGCCCATCTGTATGCCGGTCAGCGTATCGAACAGCTTCTTCGTCACGGGGCCCATTTCGTCCATGCCGGAGGGCAGCTTTATCTGCTTGCCGTGGTCGTCTATCATGCCCACGGGGGAGATGACCGCCGCGGTGCCGCACAGCCCGCATTCGGCAAAGTCCTTTACCTCGTCCAGCTTTACCTTGCGGTGTTCGACCTTCATGCCGAGGCAGTGTTCGGCAACGTAGCACAGCGAGCGCCTCGTTATCGAAGGCAGTATGCTGTCCGAAAGGGGCGTGACGAGTTTGCCGTCCTTCGTCACGAATATAAAGTTTGCGCCGCCCGTCTCCTCCACGAATGTGCGCGTGGCGGGATCGAGGTACATGTTCTCCTCGAATCCGTTTTTGTGCGCGTCCACTATGGCGTGCAGGCTCATGGCGTAGTTCAGCCCGGCCTTTATGTGCCCCGTTCCGCGGGGCGCCGCGCGGTCGAAGTCGGAAACGCGTATCACTATCGGCTTTACGCCCTCCTTAAAGTAAGGCCCCACGGGCGTGCAGAACATCCTGAACTGATATTCCTTTGCCGGCTTCACGCCTATCACCTCGGACGAGCCGAACATGTAGGGGCGTATGTAAAGTGTCGCGCCGCTGCCGTAAGGGGGCACGAAGTCGCGGTTGGCGGCGACCACCTCGTCCACCGCCTGCAAAAAGCGTTTCTCCGGGAATACGGGCATCTCCAGCCGCCTTGCCGAGTCCGTCATGCGTGCGGCGTTCAGGTCGGGGCGGAAGGTAACTATGCGCCCGTCCGCCGTGGTGTAAGCTTTCAGCCCCTCGAAGCAGGTCTGCGCGTATTGCAGCACGCCGGCACATTCCGAAATTACCACCTTGTCGTCTGCCGTAAGCCTGCCTTCGTCCCACCTGCCGTCCTTGAAATCGCTTACGTAGCGGAAGGGCGTCTTTATGTAACCGAAGCCGAGATTTTTCCAGTCGAGTTCAGCTTTCATACAATCACCTCATCTGTCTTTCAATAATTATAAACCCGCGCCCCGCCGTTGTCAAACGACTGTTGACAAAAATTCGCAAACCGTGTTAAAATGGTAAAAAGGTGTAACATGGCAGAGATAACATCCATTCAGCCTCAGCTGAAAGACAAGACGCGCTGCAGCATATTCGTGGACGGCAGGTTTTACTGCGGTCTCACTCTGCAGACCGCGGTAAAATACCGCCTTAAAGCGGGCATGCACATAGAAAAAGAGCAGCTCGACGAGATCCAGCTCGAAACGGAAAAGCAGACCGCGCTCGACAAAGCGCTCACCCACATCTCCGCTTCCATGAAGACGGAAAAGCAGATACGCGACTTTCTTGCAAAAAAGGGCTACACCGCGCCCGTGTGCGACTACGTGCTCGAACGCATGCGCTATTACGGTTTCATCGACGACTACGCCTATTGCAAGGCGTACATGGCAAGCGTAAGCTGCCGCGGCAAGCGCCTGCTGGAAGCCGACCTCGTCAGGCGCGGCGCCGACCGCAGAGCCATAGAGCGCGCCCTTGCGGAGGCGGAAGAGAGCGCGGAGGAGGCGCGCGCCGTGGCGGAAAAATATCTGCGCGGCAAATTGCGCACGCGCGAAAATCTTTACAAGGCGTTAAAATATCTCGTTGCCCGCGGCTTTTCTTACGACACGGCAAAGGCCGCCGTAAACGCGGACGAC
>CALVLW010000075.1 GCA_944341315.1 uncultured Clostridia bacterium | reverse complement strand
TTACGGGCGGCGGGGTGAGCACGCCCTTCCTGCCGAAGGGCCTGTCCTCCTGAGTGACCACGCCGACTATATCGGCGCCGCTGTTTACGAGCGCTTTGAGCGGCTCCACCGCAAACTGCGGCGTGCCCGCGTAAATTATTTTCACCTTTCCTCCTCTTTTACGTCCACTATATCCGTGGCCTTGTCCGTGTAGAGTATCCCGTCGAGGTGGTCGAGCTCGTGGCACACCGCCCGCGCGAAAAAGCCCTCCGCCGTGAGCTTGTGCTTTTTGCCGTATCTGTCGCGGTAGACCAGCTTTACCTTTTCCGGGCGGGTGACGGTGCCCTGCTTGCCCTTTACCGAAAGGCAGCCCTCCGGCCCCGTCTGTTCGCCCTTCTGCGAGACTATCACGGGATCGACCAGCTCGAAAAAGCCCTCCTCCACGTCTATCACCACGGCGCGCGCGTCCACGCCGACCTGAGGGGCGGCAAGCCCCGCGCCGTCTTCTGCGCGCACCGTTTCCTTCATGTCGTCAAGCAGAGCGGCCAGCTCGCCGTTGAAATTTTTTACTTCTTTGCACACCGCGCGCAGGACGGGATCGCCCTCCTGCACCACATATCTCCGTGCCATATCCTTACCTCTTTTTTATTATTTCCGCTATATATGCGTGTCTTTGCCCGCTTTAAGAAAGATTTACGGGGTTTTCTTCCACATAGACGAGCGCCTTTGGCGAAGAAAATTTTACCGCCAGGGCGTAAATTTCCGGCAGCAGTTCGCCGTCTTCCAGCCGCATGAGCACCTGGTAACGCACCCTGCCCTGTATTTTTTTGATGGGCGAATGCATCTTGTTCAGGAATATGAATTTTTGCGGCCGCAGCCTTTGCAGCTCCGCCGCCCCGAAATATACGCCCTTTAACGCCTCCAGGGCGGCGCCGTCCTCTTCGGCGGTGACCATCACCCTGCATATCAGCGAAAACGGCGGAAAGCGCGTGGCTTTGCGCAGCGCTATCTCGTTTTGGAAAAAACCTTCGTAATCGTAATCCGCCGCATAGCGCAGCACGGTGTTTTCCGGCGAATAAGTCTGCAGCACCACCTGCCCGGCCTCGCCCGCCCTGCCGCTGCGCCCCGCCACCTGCGTTACGAGCTGAAAGGTGCGCTCGCCCGCGCGGTAATCAAAAAAATGCAGGCTCATGTCGGCGTCGAGTATGCCCACCAGCGTTACCGCGGGGAAATCGTGCCCCTTGGCTATCATCTGCGTGCCCACGAGTATGTCCGCCTGCCTTTCGGCAAACTTTTTGAGTATCTTGTAGTGCCCCTCCTTGCCGGACGCGGCGTCGTTGTCCATGCGCAGTATGCGCGCCGAGGGGAAGTCGTGCTTAAGGTCCGCCACCACGCGCTGGGTACCCGTGCCGCCGTAGCGCAGGTGCAGCCCGCCGCATTCGGGACAGGCGCGCGGCATGCGGTACCTTGCGCCGCAGTAGTGGCATTTAAGGCAGTCCTCCTCCGAATGGTAGGCAAGCGCGACGTCGCAATTTTCGCATCTGAGCGCGTAACCGCAGTCCTGGCAGACGACCGAACGCGAATAGCCGCGGCGGTTGAGGAATATTATCGCCTGATTGCCCTGCCCGAGGGTATCCCGCAGCCGTTCGCGCAGGGCGGAGGAAAAGGCGGTGTTGTTGCCGCGCTTTACTTCCTTGCGCATATCGGCCATGGTGACGTGCGGCAGCGGCTTGCCGTTGATGCGCTCTTTGAGCGTTATCAGCCCGTATTCGCCCGCGACGGCCTTTGCGTAGCTCTCCACCGAGGGCGTCGCGCTGCCGAGGATGAGTTTGCAGCCGTTGTGCTTTGCGCGCAGCAGCGCCACTTCCAGCGTGGAATAGCGGGGCGCCGATTCCGAAAAATAAGAGCCGTCGTGCTCCTCGTCCATTATTATGGCGCCTATGTTTTCCAGCGGGGAGAACACCGCGCTGCGGGCGCCTATGGCTATCCTGGCCTCGCCCGTGCGCAGCCGCCACCATTCGTCGAACCGCTCGCCCGCCGAAAGCCCGCTGTGCAGTATGGCGGCCTTTTCGCCGAAACGGCGCCTGAGCTGCGAAAACATCTGCGGCGTGAGCGAGATCTCCGGCACGAGAAAGACGGCCGTTTTGCCCGCGGCGAGCGCGCTGCTTATCACGTTTAAGTATATCTCTGTTTTGCCGCTGCCCGTAACGCCGTGGACGAGCTGCACGGTGCGCCCGTCCTTTCGTATGCTTTCCAGCGCGGAGAGCTGGGCGGGAGTGAGCGTCCTGCCCGCCTCCTCCGTTTGAAAAAAGCCCGAAGGCGAGCGGTTCACCTTTACCTTTACGAGCTCCGCGCCGCCCTTTTCCGTTACGGCGTTCACCGCGCCGCGGCCGAACTTTTCGCAGCACGAAGAGTAATCCGCCTGCCCCGCGTCCCTTAAAAAGGCGTAAAATTCCGCCTGTTTTTTTGCCGCTTTGGAAAAGATAAGTTCCGCGCCCGTAAACTTTACGAGCTTTTTGTAAAGCTCGCGCACTTTGCCCGAACGCATCTCCGAGGGCAAAAACAGCCGCAGGCACACCGCCTTGGGCACGCGGTAGCGCTCCGAAAGCTCGTTCATCAGCGAAAAACATTCGGGCACGAGGGCGGGCGGCTCGTCGTAAACGAAGCCCACGGGCTTCACCTTTTCCGCGGGGAAGGAGCTCGCCTGCGACAGCCCCACGATAAAGCCGTCCACCACCCTGCCGCCGAACGGCACCTTTACGCGGCTGCCCGCGGGAACGCCGTCCTTGCAGGAATATTCAAATATCCTGTCCACCTGGCTGTGGGCAATGTCAACTATCACCTGTGCGTACATAAACGGTTCCCCCGGCTGCCCGAGTAATTTTCAGCCCCGCGCGGGGCGCGGGGCTGAAAAGAGTTAATCCTTTGCGCTTATCACCTTGCCGGCCGCTATCTCCGTGCAGGCAACGGTTATGGGCTTTTTCCTGTCGGCAAGCTCCTTGCCGTTGTTCTGTTCGATTATCTGGCGGGCGCGCTTGGAAGCCACCACGCACAGTTCGTAGCGCGAGGCGTCGTGGCCGTCTGCCGAGAGTTTGTCTATGAGTTTGTCCACCGCAGGTTTATTTATCATCGTAAAACCTCCTTTTCTGCATCGATTATTTGCAAAATACGCCTTGCCGCGGCGGCGACGTCGTCGTTTACGACGCGGTGATCGTATTTGTCCTTTTTTGAAAGCTCGTATTCGGCGCGGGAGATGCGCAGCGCTATCTTTTCGTCGCTCTCCGTGCCGCGGTTTTTAAGGCGCCGTTCCAGCTCCGCCGTGCTCGGCGGCTCTATCATGATAAGCACCGCCGAAGGGTGCGCGGCCTTTACGTTCAGCGCCCCGTCCACATCTATCTCCAATATCACGTCGCCCGAGAGCAGCGCCTTTTCCACGAAGGAGCGCGGAGTGCCGTAGTAATTTTCGAAATGTTCGGAATATTCCAGCAGCTCGCCGTTTTTTATCATCTCTTCGAAGCGTTCGCGGCTCACGAAAAAGTAATCCACGCCGTCCCGTTCGCCGGCGCGCGGCGCGCGCGTGGTGCACGAAACGCTCTCCGTAAGCGAGGGGCGCTGCCTGAACATCTCCTTTATGACGGTGCCCTTGCCCACGCCCGAAGGCCCGGAGATGACGGCGAGCACATTTCTCTGCCTATTCAACGTTCTGCACCTGTTCGCGTATTTTTTCTATCTCGTTTTTGAGCTCCAACCCGCAGCGGGTGATGGTCAGATCGTTGCTCTTGGAG
>CALVLW010000074.1 GCA_944341315.1 uncultured Clostridia bacterium | reverse complement strand
ACAGCAGTTCCGCCGGGCGCGAAAACACGCCGTATTTTTTCCTTATAACGTCCACGCGGGTAACGAGTTCCGGCTCCAGCCTGCGCGAGACCAGCTCCGTGCCCTCCGTGTTCACTATCCCTTCTATGCAGAGCGCGTATCCCGCGCCCGCAGCCGCCAGCTGCGAACCGACGTATAAAAGGTTGTAAGTGGCGGCAACGTTCATATCCTCCGCGGGCACGCCCAGCCAGCCCGATATCAGCCCGCGCACATACGACTGGCCGGACAGTATCAGCCGCCTGCCTTTAAGGTCTTCCGGCGTTATGCGTTCCTTTTGCGCGAGTTCGTCGTCGCGGCGCATCGTCACCGCCCATCTGTCGCCCTCGGGCAGCCTGACGGACCGGTATTGCGAAAGGTCGGCAAGGTCTATTACCACGCCCAGGTCCAAAAGCCCCTTGTCCAGCCTTTCGGTAACGGCGGGCGCGTCTCCGCTGAAAAAGCGGAACTTTACTTTCGGGTGCAGCCGCGCCACCTCCAGCGCCGCGTTTATCACGTGCCTCATCACGGGCGTTTCGCCGCCGCCTATCACCACCTCGCCGCTCACGTCCTGCTCCGGGGCGCTCATTTCGGATACCGTCTTTTCGTAAAGTTCCAAAAGCTCTTCGGCGCGTTTTTTAAGCAGCCTGCCGCGTTCGGTAAGCGTTATTTTGCGGTTGCCCCGCACGAACAGCGCTCCGCCCGCTTCGCTTTCCAGGCGCTGCATCTGCCGCGAAAGGCTGGGCTGCGTCATGTAAAGGTACTCCGCCGCGGCGGATATGCTGCCCTCCTGCGCAACGGCAAGAAAATATTTCAGTTCGCGTAATTCCATTGCGTTCCCTCCCGCGCAGATTATAGCAGGCATCGGGTATGCCTGTCAAGTATGGAATGATATTACACATAGGTATTTGACATATTTCCGTTCGCGCGTTAACATCTTTACGTAAGGAGGCGGGATTTTGGACGCAGAGGAATACAGGCGCACGGTCGCGCGGGAAGGTCATATAGCGGGCGGGAGCGAGCTCCACGAATTCATGCACGCCGCCGCGGGCGAGGCGCAGCGCGTTACCGCGCGCATAAATTGCGGCTTCCGCACCGCAGAGGAGCTGCGCAGGCTGATGTCGGAGCTGGTGGGTTACGAGCTGGACGAAGGTTTCAGGCTCTTTCCGCCGATATACTTTGATTTCGGAAAGAATATGGCGATAGGCAGAAACGTGTTCATAAATTCCGGCTGTTGTTTTCAGGATCAGGGCGGTATAGAGCTGGGCGACGGCTGCATGATAGGGCATCAGGTGGTGATAGCCACGCTCAACCACGACCTTGCGCCCGAAAGGCGCGCCGGGATGCGTGCGGCAAAGGTAACGCTCGGCAAAAACGTGTGGGTGGGCGCGCATGCCACCGTACTGCCTGGCGTTACGGTGGGCGACAACGCCGTGATAGCCGCTGGCGCCGTGGTAGCAAAGGACGTTCCGGCAAACGCGGTCGTTGCCGGAGTGCCGGCAAAGGTCATCAGAAAAATAAACGCGTAAAGCCGCGTGTTTTACCGCCTTTGCGGCGGGTTATGAATAATCGTAAGGGTGCGGCGCGGCCGCACCGAAAGGAGAGTAACGATGTTAGGCGATTTTACTTATTGCAACCCCACGAAACTTTATTTCGGCAGGAACGCGCTCGAAGGTCTTAAAGAGGAGCTGCCCAAATACGGCAAAAACGTGCTGCTCGTTTACGGCGGCGGCTCCATAAAAAAGAACGGCATATACGATAAGGTGCTGGCGCTGCTCGGCGAATGCGGAAAAACGGTGTACGAGGACGCGGGCGTTATGCCCAACCCCACCGTGGAAAAACTTTACGAGGGCGTGCAACGCGCGCGCGACTGCAAGGCGGATCTCATACTCGCGGTGGGCGGCGGCTCCGTGTGCGACTACGCAAAGGCGGTGTCCGTTTCGGTGAACTGCAAGGAGGATCCGTGGGAAAAGTACTTTATAAAGTTCGACGACGTGGACGACGGCTGCAAGATAGTCCCCGTGGGCTGCGTGCTCACCATGGTGGGCACGGGCAGCGAGATGAACGGCGGCTCCGTCATCACCAACCATAAGCAGAAACTCAAAGTAGGGCACGTCTTCGGCGAAAACGTATTCCCCAGATTTTCCGTGCTCGATCCGGAATTTACGTTCACTCTGCCCAAGTATCAGATGACGGCGGGCTTTTTCGACATAATGTCGCACATACTCGAACAGTATTTTTCGGGCGAGGACGACAACACCTCCGACTATATCGCCGAAGGGCTGATGCGCTCGCTGATAAAGAGTTCGGAGGCGGCGTTAAAGAACCCGCTCGACTACGAGGCGCGCTCCAACATAATGTGGACTGCCACGTGGGCGCTGAACACGCTCATCGCCAAGGGCAAGGCGACCGATTGGGAAGTGCACATGCTCGGCCAGGCGGTCGGCGCGCACACGGACGCCACCCACGGCATGACGCTTTCCGCCGTTTCGCTTGCGTATTACCGCCATATAATGCCGTTCGGGCTTAAAAAGTTCGTGCGGTTCGCCACCAACGTGTGGGGCGTTTCCGCCGCGGGCAAGACGGACGAGACCGTCGCAAACGAAGGCCTTGCCGCAATGGAGGGCTGGATGCGCCGCATAGGGCTGGTGATGAATATCTCCGACCTCGGCGTTACCGAAGACATGCTCGACGGCATAGTAAAGTCCACCTTCATCAACGAGGGCGGCTATAAAGTGCTCTCGCCCGAAGAGGTGAAGGAGATACTCAAAGAGAGCATGTAAGCGTTCCGATAAAAAATTTAAGCGCCGCGCGGCTTTAAGCCGCGCGGCGTTTGCGTTGCTGGAGCGTGTTTTACAGGTCGAAAGCTATCGCCGTTATGTCGTCGTCGAATTTTCCGCCGCAGAAGTCCTTTAAGTTGCGCTGCAGGTTCTTTATGAATTCGTCTGCCGTGCGCGATACCGAAAGGGTTTTTATCGCGCGTTCGCTGCCGAACATCTCGCCGCGGCCGTTGCGGCTTTCGGTCACGCCGTCGGTGAGCAGAACGAGTATGTCCCCGCGCGAATAGGCGAGAGTATCCTCGAAATACGTGGGGTTTTCGAACCAATTGGACACGGGCGGGGAATTCAGCGTCATGCGGGTTATGCCGCCCGCCGTTTTGAACAGCATGGGCACGTTGTGCCCCGCCATCGAATAGGTTATGCTGTCGCCGTCTATGCGCACGGCGGCAACGGTAACGTAGTGCCGCTCGTCGAGGTTGAGTTCGTTGAACTTCGTGCACAGGCTGCGTATCGCCTGCGCGGGCGAGAACTCCGTTTTGTCGTAAGCCGCCTTGACGAACGCCGAAAGCATGCCCGCGGAGATGCCCTTGCCGGAAACGTCGGCTATCATGCCGAACGCCGAGTCGCCTATCGAATAAACGTCGGGCAGGTCGCCGCCTATCTCGCGGCAGGGGACGTACATATAGGAATAGCTGTGCCCCGCAGCCCAATTGCCCGCCGGCAGCAGGCGCTGCTGAATGTTTTTTGCCGTGGCGAGCTCGCGCGCTATTTCAAGTTCGTAGGCGTCGTCTATCACGCCCATGAACAGCCCGCCGTCCAGCGGCTTTATCTCTATGCTGAACGAAACGTCGCGCGTGCCCTCCGGCGAGCCGGTTTTAAGATATATCCTCCGGCTGACTTCGCGGCCGGAATATATGCAGTCTTCGAACGCTTCGCGCACGGTGCAGTCCCTGCTGCAGCCGGAAGTGCCGCAGCGCGCGGCGTCCTCCGCGCAGCAAAAAATGCTGCCCAGGCTGCCACGTTTTTTTGCGGAGGGGAACAGCTGCCCGAACTTTGCGTTGGCAAACACCGCTTTCAGGTTGCCGTCCGCCACTATCACGGCGGAGGGCAGCCCGTCGATTATTTTTCTGTAAAACTTTTCGATCATGCAAAAACCTTAACCTTTCCGCGGCAGAAAAAATTTCAGCCCGCCTTCCACTACGTGCGCGTCCAGCGTTCTGCCGTCGTATATCTCCCCTTCCGCCTGGATGGAGCACGGCTTTTCCGTTTGGAAGCGTGCCCGTTTTACCCTGGCAAAGGTGACTTCCTTTATGGCGTTTATCCTGCCGAGCATCAGCTTTATAAAGGCGAACACCGTTTTGAATTTCGAAAGGTAATCGACCATGAGTATGTCCATATAACCGTCGTTCAGGCGCGCTTCGGGGAACAGTTTTATGCCGCCGCCTATCTGCCTGCCGTTGCCGAGCGCGGCTATCAGCCCGTAATGCTTTTCCTTTTTGCCGTCGTATTCCACGGTAAAGTCGTAGCTTTCGAAGTGGTTAAGGCAGTAAACGAGCGCGGAAAGATATTTGCCCTTGCCGCCTCCGCCGCGGCCGTACGCACGTTTTAGCACGTCCACGTCTATGCCCATGCCCACGGCGTTAATGCTTTTAAGCCCGTCCGCAAGCTGTATGTAATCCATTGCGGAGGGCGTGCCGCGCGCGATGACGTCGGCGGCCTTGGCAATGTTTTTTGGTATGCCCGCCGCCACGGCAAAGTCGTTGCCCGTGCCGCACGGTATAAGCCCGAGCGCGCAGTTTTCAAAGTCGCGCATGCCGTTAAGCGTTTCGTGCAGTGTGCCGTCGCCGCCCATGACTATCAGCGCGCGCTCCTTTTTTTCCGAAGTCAGTTCCCCGGCCATCAGTTTTGCGTGCCCCGGGCGTTCGGTGCGGTGCACCGCTGCCGTTATGCCCGCGGCGGCAAAGCGCTCGCAGACCTTTGCTATCTTTTTTTCGCCCGTGCGGGCGGCGTTTACTATGATGTGAAAGTCCATGTCCTTTTTCCCGTGTGCGGCCGTAGCCTAAAACATTATATACCAAATAATTTATAATTGCAATAAATTTGTTTTGCTGCTATACTATAATGGAGCACAGGAGGTGTAAAGTGCGGGAGATCCTGCCCGAAGGGCTTAAAAAACTTGCCGACGCGTGTCCCTTCCCGCTGTACGCGGTGGGCGGCACCTGCCGCGAGTATCTTACCGGAAAGACGCCGGCAAAGCGCGATTACGATATCTGCGCGCCCGCCCTGCCCGAAGAGTTTGCAAAGTACGCCGCGGAGTGCGGTTTCGCCGTCTGCTCGGTTTATAAGAACACGGGCACGGTAAAGCTGCGCTACGGCGGAGGGGAATACGAATTTACGTCCTTCCGTTCGGACAGGTACGTGCGCGGCGAGCACGTTCCCGCGGAAATTTATTTCACCGGCGACATCCTTGCGGACGCGCGCCGCAGGGATTTTACCTGCAACGCCGTTTATTACGATATAAGCGCCGGGCGGTTCGTCGATCCGCTCGGCGGGCAAAAGGACATAAGCAGCGGTATCGTGCGCACAGTGGCGCCCGCGGAAAAGGTGTTCGGGGAGGACGGGCTGCGCCTTATGCGGCTGGCAAGGATGTGCGGCACGCTGGGCTTTACGCCGTCGCCCGACTGTCTGCAGGGCGCAAGAGCAAACGCCGCGCTCGTGCGCGACATCTCGCCGGAGCGGATATTTGCCGAGCTGCGCGCCGTTCTTTACGCCGACTGCAAATACGGCGTTTTATACGGGCAATATAACGCGCTCGAAGTGCTGCGTCAAAGCGGAGTGCTCGCGCAGGTCCTGCCCGAACTTGCCGCCGGCGACGGAATGGAGCAGCGCCCGGACTTCCACGACCACGACGTGCTGGAACATTCGCTGCGCTGCGTAAAGTACGCCCCGCCGGACATACGCTTTGCCGCCCTTTTCCACGACGTGGGCAAGCCCTACTGCCGCATTAAAACGGGCAGATACCACGGGCACGAGGTCGAGGGGGAGCGCATAACGCGGGAGATAATGGCGCGGCTGAAAGCGCCCAAAAAACTCACTTTGCAGACGGCGCGCCTCGTGGCGCTGCATATGTACGACCTCGACTGCCGCACGCGCGAAAGCAAGGTCCGCCGCGTGATATCCGCCGAACACGACGTTTTCGAACGGCTTATGGAGCTTAAACAGGCCGACTATTCCGCCTGCAAGGACGACCTTTCGGAGGCGCCCGTCGTTAAAAAGTGGCGGGATACGGAGCGCCGCATGCGGGAGGAGGGCGTACCCTTTTCCGCGGGAGAACTTGCCGTGCGCGGCGACGCGCTTATCGCCGCGGGCGTGCCCGAAGAGCGGTGCGCCGAAGCGATAAGGTTTTTGCTTTCGGAGTGCGCCGTGCAGCCGCGGCTGAACACGAAGGAACGGCTCACGGCGGCGGCACTCGGGTTTATTTTGGATAAAAAGGGGGTATGATATGACCGATATACTCGTTGCGATAGCCATAGCCGTGGGCGTTTTATGCCTTGTCGCGGTGATAGCGGTGGGGCTTAAAGTTAAAAACGGTTCCGCCGGTCAGAGCGAGCGCAGGCTGGAAGAGCTTGCCAGGATGATGGTAAAGCTGGACGCAGCCGTGGCGGAAAATTCCCGCCTGGTGCAGGCGCAGGAGAGCAGGGTGAACGATATGAAGCGCAAGCTGGACGAGGATCTGCGTTACGTTACCGAAAACACCGCAAAGGGGGTGGAGAGCATCCGCCTTTCGGTGGAGCAGAAGCTGTCGTCCACGCTCGAGGGCACGCTCTCCAAAAGCTATTCCGCCATAAACGAACAGCTGGAAAAGGTGTACAGGGGCATAGGCGAGGTGAACTCGCTCGCCTCCGGCATATCCGACATGAAAAAGCTGTTCTCCAACGTAAAACTGCGCGGAACGTGGGGCGAGGTGCAGCTGGGCGCGCTGCTTTCGCAGATGCTCGCGCCCAATCAGTACGCCTCGTCCGTAAAGGTCGATCCCCGCAGCGACGGCATGGTGGATTTTGCGGTAAAGCTCCCCTCGCGCGACGAGCGCACCGTATGGCTGCCGGTGGACAGCAAATTCCCCGTGGAGGAATATATCCGCCTTGCGGACGCCGCCGACAAAACGGAGGCCGCCGCCGCGCTGAAAAGGCTGGCGCAGGCGGTAAAGCTGCAGGCGGACGGCATAGCTTCGAAATACATATTCCCGCCCTCGACCACCGATTTCGCGGTGATGTATCTGCCGCTGGAGGGGCTGTACGCCGAGATAGCCCGCCTGCCCGAGCTGGACGCTTATTTAAGGAAACGCCGCGTGCTGGCGTGCGGGCCCTCCAATTTAAGCGCGCTGCTCTCCACGCTGCAGACGGGGTTCCGTACCGTGGCGATAGAAAAGCGCTCGGGCGAGCTGTGGCAGCTGCTTGCCGCCTTTAAGGTGCAGTTCGAAAAATTTGCCGCCGTCCTCGAAAAGACGGGCAAAAAACTGCAGGAGGCGCAGAACACGATAGAGGAGGCGGGCAAGCGCACGCGCACCATCTCCAACAAGCTGCGCACGGTGGCGGACATAGGCGAAGACGCCGCGGAAAGGCTGCTTTCGGAGAGTTCCGGCGACTGAATCGCGGCAAATCGGTCATTTCCAAATTTTTGAGCGGTCTAACTGTTGATTTTACGCTCGGAATATTATATAATTGTTACAGGCGAACATTAACGGGGCGCGTTGCCGCCCCGCGGCAAATAAAAACGTGCGCGCGTTTTCTGCGCGCGGGGAGTATTTATGGCAAAAGGCAAGAGCGGTTCCAAGGCGCTTACGGGCATATTGTGTTTTATATTCGGCTTTCTGTTTGCCGTCATCGTCGAAGCGGCGCTGATAGGCGGCGGGATATTGTTCCTGATGAACGCCGATATAGACAAGCTGCTCTCCACCGTGGGCGTGGACAACTACGACGAGGACACGGGCAAGAACATCTACATAAACACCGACGTGGACGAGGGCGGCGTAAAAAAGGTGACCGACCTTATAACCGCGCTCAAAGACATTGCCGGCAAGGGCAAGGACAATATAACGATAGGCGACCTCGGCACGCTCTTCCCGATAGTCGAGACCTATATCGACGGCGCCTATTCCTCGGTGGCGGACGCGCTTGCCTCTTACGATATAACCGAAGAAGACCTGCGCGGGATCATAGACGAAGAGGAGCTTGTCGCCACGCCCGTTTCCAAGCTCGGCGAATTCTTTAAGGAGAGCGGGAAGGGCGTAAAGGTGGAAACGGTCATGAAGATGGCGGGCATCACCGTAGAGGCCAGCCCCGTCTATCTTGCCGTTGCTTACGGCAACGAAGCCACGCTGATGTATTCCGAAGCCGACGGATCGGTCTCCGTGCTGTATGCCGACGGGTTCTCCGCCGGCGAGCAGGAGGGCACGTACGTCCGCGACGCGGACGGGCAGGCGCTCCCCGCGGAGCTCGTTGCTTACCTCGTTGAGCAGACGGACGGCGGGATGACGCTCTATTACGACGTGGACGAAAATGGCGCCGCCGAGATAGCGGAATACGACGGCGGTTCGTTCGCACCTTCGGGCAGGGAGTATCCGCTCTATTCCGCGGAGCTCGCAACGCCTTCCGGCGGATATTATTACGATTCGGAGGGCGCGCTCGTCGTGCTGGACGCGCGCACGATAGGCGACCTCACCTCCGAAGAGGCGATGACCGTGGAGAGCGCCGTAAGGATGATGCGCCTTTGCGACCTGCTTGGCGACGTTTCCGCGGACGACGCCGTAATGGCTTACCTCGTTTACGGCGTAAGCGACGTCGTGCCCGTGCAGGACGGACAGACCGTGCCCGATGGCGTTACGCACACGGCGACTTACCGCGTTATCGGCAAGGACGGCAAGCCCCTCGAGGACGCCGACGGCGCCGCGGTGACCAGGACTGCTTACATAGAAACGGCGAACGGAGTCATCACCGGCGCTTATTACTTCGAAAACGGGCAGGACGGTTTAAGGACGGACTGCGCCACGTCCGTGGACGAGGCCGTCGGCCGCATGGACGGGCTTAAAGACGACGTAACGATAGGCGAACTTATCCCCGAAAGCGACGGCAATACCGTGCTCGACGCGCTCAGGGATTCCACGATAAATTCCCTCGCGGACGACATAAACGCGCTCAGCATACAGGAGCTGTTTGCGGACGAGATCTACGGCAATGACGGGTTCGTCCCCGTGGCGGCGAACGAAGACGATGCCGCGGAAAATCCCGGCAGCGTCGCGTTCGATACGGAATATCTGTATTACTACTTCGACGGCGAGGATTACGTGCTGCTCGACGGCGAGATAACGACGGACACCGGCGTGGGCATGACCACCGCCGTAAAGGGACACCTGACCGGTTCAAGCGCTTACAGCATAGCGGTCAACGTCTACGGCACGATATACACCCGCGGCCCCGTTACGGGCGTGTGGAGCCTGCTGCTTTACGACGATTACGCGGCGGAAGGCGCGTCGCCGGACGTTGGCGAACGCACTTACGGCATAAACGACGTGGCAAAGATGCAGGAAAACGTTACCGCCAACCTCAAGACCGTCTCCCTTACGGGGCTCATGGAGCTGGGCGTGATAGAGGAGGATTCCGAACCTACGCTGAATAAGGGGCTGGATGAGTTCGGCGTTCCGGAGGGTACTTTCCCCGGCAAGAGCACGGTGGGCGAGCTGACGATAGGCGAATTTATCAAGCTCGTCGGCATGATAGGGCAGTCTGCGCAGCCGTGAGCGCTCAACTCAAAGATTTACGCGCGGGCGGCGCAAAACTTTGCGCCGCCCGCGCTCGTTTTTTGCTTGACAAGCGCCCGTTTATATAGTAATATTGAAAAGCTGATTTATTGTAAGTAAATCTGCGCGCCGCACGGGCGCTTACCTTGCATGCGTAAACAAAGGCATGCCGAATAAGACCGGGAGGTAAAAAAATGAGATCTTACGAAATGCTGTACGTTTTGGACAATTCCGTCGCAGACGAAGCCAAAGACGCCCTCGTTGCAAAGTTCGAAGGCATCGTGACTTCTATGGGCGGCGAACTTGTTTCTACGGACAAATGGGGTTCCAAAAAACTGCCCTACGCCATCGATTACAAGGGCGAAGGCTTTTTTGTGCTCATGAAGTTCAATTCCGAACCCGCCGTAGTAAAAGAGCTGGACAGGATCGCGGGGCTTTCGGACGAAGTTCTTCGCAGAATGATTGTCAAGGCGTAAGGGGACGACGATGAACAAAGTATTTTTGATCGGTAATCTCACGCGCGATCCCGAACTTTCGGAAACGCAGTCGGGCGTTCAGGTGTGCCGCTTCGGCATAGCCGTAAACCGCCGCAGCGGTTCTTCCGACGGCGAGCGCAAAGCCGACTTTTACAACGTAACGGCATGGCGCGGCCTTGGCGAAAACGTGGCCCGCTATGCAAAAAAGGGCAATAAGGTGGCCGTGCTCGGCAATATCGAGCTCAGGACTTACGAAGACAGAGAGGGTGTGGAGCGCACGGCGGTGGACGTCATCGCCCAGGACGTGGAGTTCCTTACCCCCAGAGGCGCGCAGGAGGACGGCGGCGATTATTCCGCGCCCGCCCGCACCGAGCGCAAAAAGCCTTCGCTCCAGTCGTTCGACGACGACGGGGATATTCCCTTTTAAGTAACGGGCGCTGTCCCGTAACGCGGCGCTGCCGCTCAAATTTCAAGGAGTATTATCATGGAAGAAAAACCCGTAAGAAAGAATTATAAAAAGTCCTCGCGCAAAAAGGTTTGCGTTTTCTGCCAGGAAAAGGTCGAGGCGATCGATTACAAGGACACCGCACGCCTCCGCAAGTTCATAACCGAGGGCGGCAAAATAGTTCCCCGCCGCATGAGCGGCACCTGCGCAAAGCACCAGCGCGAGCTTTCCAAAGCCATCAAGCGCGCAAGGGTGGCGGCGCTGCTTCCCTTCAAGGGAGAGTAAACGTCTCGCAAAAACGTAAAAACGCTTGACGGCGGGAGCGTGTCCCGCCTGCGTTTTCCGGCGCGAGCCGTATGCAATTTTTCGATGCATGAATTTACCCCGCACGATTTTCGTGCGGGGTTTTTGCTATAAGCAAAGATATTCAGTCATACTTCCTCGGGCCGAATATGGAGGTGCCCAGGCGCACCATGTTGGAGCCGCACTCCACGCACAGCTTCCAATCGCCGCTCATGCCCATCGAAAGGTATTCTGCGCCTTCGTGCCCGTCGCGCAGCCTTTCGAACAGCGCGCGCATCTTTTTTGCCAGCGGGCGCAGCACGTCCTCGTCGTCGGTGAAGGGCAGCATCGCCATAAGGCCCTTTACCTTCAGCGCGGGCATTGCGGCAATCTTTCTGCACGCTTCAAGTCCCTCTTCGTATTCAAAGCCGCCCTTGCTCTCTTCGTTGCCTATGTTTATCTGTATCAGGCAGCGCGAGGTCACGCCCGCGCGCTCGCTGCGCTTGGAGAGCTCTTCGGCAAGCTCGAATCTGTCTACCGACTGGTACAGGTCGGTCTTGCCGATAAGGTACTTCACCTTGTTCAGCTGCAGGTGCCCTATAAAGTGGCGGCGGGGGTTGCCCGCTATGCCGTCGTACTTGTCCCTGAACTCCTGCACGTGGTTGTCGCCTATGTCGGTGATGCCCGCGGCTATCGCGCAGTTTATGTCCTCTACCGTCTGCGTCTTTACCGCCGCCACGAGCGTTACCTTTTCGCCGAACGGGTTTTCGCCGACCTCGCCCAGCAGCCGCTTTACGTTTTCTTCTATCATATCCGCCTCTTTGCTTGTATGCAAAGTTATATTGTTATAATATCGATTTATTGACAAGTTATATTGTTAAATCCTTTCGCATATCAGCCGTGCCATCTCGCGGCAGCCCACCTTTTTGCAGCCTTTTGAATATATGTCCGCCGTGCGGTAACCTTCTGCAAGCGTCCTTTCCACGGCCGCCTCTATCGCGCGGTGGCAGTCGTTCAGCCCGAAGCTGTCGCGCAGCATCATCGCCGCGGCAAGGACGGTGGCGATCGGGTTGGCTGTGTCCTGCCCGGCAATGTCGGGCGCCGAGCCGTGTATCGGTTCGTAAAGCCCGCGCGTGCCGTCGCCGAGCGAGGAGGAGGCGAGCATGCCTATCGAGCCCGTTACCTGCGCCGCCTCGTCGGAGAGTATGTCGCCGAAGATGTTGGAGGTGACCACCACGTCGAACTGTGCGGGATCTTTTACGAGCTGCATTGCCATATTGTCCACGAGCACGTCGGTAACTTCCACTTCGGGGTAGTGCTTTGCGGCGTATTCGTGCACCGTCCTGCGCCACAGGCGCGAACTTTCCAGCACGTTGGCTTTGTCCACGGAAACGAGCTTTTTGCCGCGCTTCATCGCAAGTTCGCAGGCTATGCGCGCTATGCGCTCTATTTCGGGCACGGAATACTTTTCGGTGTCCCACGCGTATTCGAAGCCGTTCTCCTCGCCCCGTCCGCGCTCGCCGAAGTATATGCCGCCGATGAGCTCGCGCACGATGACGATGTCGACGCCGTTTTTAACCAGCCCGCTTTTGAGCGGCGAGGCGTCCGCAAGGCTCGCCCACAGTTTTGCGGGGCGTATGTTGGAGTAAAGCCCCAGCGCCTTGCGTATGCCCAAAAGTCCCTTTTCCGGGCGCTCGTCGCCGGGCAGTTTGTCCCATTTGTATCCGCCTACCGCGCCCAAAAGCACGGAGTCGGAGGCGAGGCAGCCCTTTACGGTAAAGTCGGGCAGCGGGGTGCCGAAGCCGTCTATCGCCGCGCCGCCTATCGGCAGTTCCGTAAAGGAAAAGGCGTGACCGAACTTTTCGCCCGTTTTTTCGAGTACTTTTACCGCGCCCGCGCAGATCTCGGGGCCGATGCCGTCGCCGGGGAGCACGGCTATGTTGAATTTCATTCCGGTACCTCCTTGCCTGTGCCGCAAAATCCCGAGCGGCGCGGCGGCTCGCCGCCGCCGCGCCGTCTTTCCGGCCCTTCGGGCCGGTCTTATTTTTGCGACTTTTCTATGTGTTTTATAAGCCCGCCGTCGGATATTATCCGTCTGATGAACGGGGGAAAGGGTTCTGCCTTAAAGCTCTTGCCCATGCTCTCGTCGGTTATCACGCCCTCGTCGAGGTCGCAGCTCACTACGTCGCCCGCCGAGATGTTTTTAACGGCCTCGGGACATTCCAGGATGGGCAGGCCTATGTTTATCGAATTGCGGTAAAATATGCGCGCAAAGCTGTTTGCTATCACCAGGCTCACGCCGCTCGCCTTTATGGCTATGGGCGCGTGCTCGCGCGAGGAGCCGCAGCCGAAGTTGTCTTCGGCGACTATTACGTCGCCCGGCCGCACGTTCTTTACGAACGTACCGTCGATGTCCTCCATGCAGTGCGCCGCCAGCTCTTTTTCCGACGTGGTGTTCAGGTAGCGCGCCGGTATTATCACGTCGGTATCCACATCGCTGCCGTATCTGAAAACTCTTCCGCGTACCTTCATCAAAGCACCTCCTCGGGCGTGGCAAGCCTGCCCTCAACGGCGCTCGCCGCGGCCACCGCGGGAGAGGCGAGGTAGACCTCGCTGGTAACGTGCCCCATCCTGCCCACGAAGTTGCGGTTGGTGGTGGAAACGCACTTTTCGCCTTCGGCAAGTATGCCCATATGTCCGCCCAGGCAGGGCCCGCAGGTGGGGGTGGAGAGCACCGCGCCCGCCCTTACGAATATCTCGGCAAGCCCTTCCTTTATCGCCTGCAGGTAAACCGCCTGCGTGGCGGGGATGATTATCGTGCGGACGCCCTTTTTTACCTTTCTGCCTTTGAGTATCTCCGCCGCGGCGCGCAAATCGGATATCCTGCCGTTGGTGCAGCTGCCTATCACGACCTGGTCTATCTTTATCTCGCCCCATTCGCCGGGCGTTTTAGTGTTTTCCGGCAGGTGGGGGAAAGCCACGGTGTAGTCCAGCGCGGAAAGGTCTATTTCGTATTCGCTTTCGAACTCCGCGTCGTCGTCCGCCATATATATGCGCGGGCTGCGCTTAAAGCGCCCGTTCATGTATTCCAGCGTGAGCGCGTCCACGGGGAAGATGCCGTTTTTGGCGCCCGCTTCTATCGCCATGTTGCACACGGCGAACCTGTCGTCCATGGTAAGGTGCTTTACGCCGTCGCCGTAAAATTCCATCGACTTATACAGCGCGCCGTCTACGCCCGTCGTGCCTATTACGTGCAGAATCAGGTCTTTGCCGCCGATAAATTTCTTAGGCTTTCCGTGCAGCACGAACTTTATCGCCGCGGGCACTTTGAACCAGCACTTTCCCGTCATCATGCCCGCCGCCATGTCGGTGGAGCCCACGCCCGTGGAAAACGCGCCCAGCGCGCCGTAAGTGCAGGTGTGGCTGTCGGCGCCTATCACGAGGTCGCCCGCTCCAACGAGCCCTTTTTCGGGCAGCAGGGCGTGTTCTATGCCCATCTCGCCCACGTCGAAAAAGTTTTCTATGCCCTGTTCCGCGGCAAAATCGCGGCACGTCTTGCACTGCTGCGCGCTCTTTATGTCTTTGTTGGGGGCAAAGTGATCCATCACCAGCGCAACTTTTGCGGGATCGGCCACGGCCTTTGCGCCCGCCTTTGCAAACTGTTTTATCGCCACGGGCCCGGTTATGTCGTTGGCGAGCACGAGGTCGAGGTCTGCCTCTATCAGCTGCCCCGCCTTTACTTCGTCGAGTCCCGCGTGCGCCGCAAGGATCTTTTGCGACATCGTCATTGCCATGTCGGCCTCCCGCCCGCAAGCGCGGGCATTTTCTTAAAGATTATCTCACGCCCCGAGCGTTTCCCTCTCGCGGTCGTCTGCTCCGAGCAGTTCGGCGCGCTCGTCAAAGCGGGGCACGTTTTCGAAGTCGAGCAGCACGCAGCCCTTTGCGGCGTGCGCGCGCAGCGATTTGCCGCCGGCGGCGTTTTCGCCGCTCAGCTTTGCGCCGCACAGCGAAGCTCCGCTCACCGCAAGCGTGTAATCGCTCTCTTTGCCGGGCAGGATGGCGGAGATGTTGCCCTCTTCGGAATTGAGTATGGCGGTGTCGCATTCCGAGCTGCACAGCCCTATGTTACCCTTTTTGACGTGGCAGTCCGCGCGCTTGCAGAACGCGCCTTCCAGCATTACCCTGCCGTCCTCCGCGCGTGCGTTGGCAAGGTTTTTAACGGTGATCTCGCCCGCCGCCACATCGAGTTCGTCCGCCTTGAGCTGT
This sequence comes from uncultured Clostridia bacterium, assembly GCA_944341315.1. Classification (GTDB taxonomy): domain Bacteria; phylum Bacillota; class Clostridia; order Christensenellales; family Borkfalkiaceae; genus Coproplasma. The sequence continues at coordinate 23,839 of CALVLW010000074.1, read as the reverse complement.
AAGTTTTCGAACGCCGCGCCGATTATGCGGGCGTGTATGTTGATGCCTTTCACGCAGGCGTCGCCGAAGATGCCGCCCGTTATCGACACCTTGCCGCGCTCCGCGGATATGTTCACGTCGGGCACGTTGCATTCGGGCACGTACACGTTCAGCACGGGGTGCTTCAGGCGGCAGAACAGCGTTTTGTTCTGTATCAGCGCCACCACGCCTTCGCGCTCTTCCACGGTGGGGCGCAGGCTCCCGGAATACTCCATGCGCAGCCGCGGCTCCGCGGTGCTTACTATCTTTATGTCTGCGTTGAAAACTTTGATGTCTATTTTAAGGACGTCTGCCGTTGCGGCAAACATCTGTAGATTTTTATTCATTTTTATATCTCCGAAAGGGCGGCCGTGCCGCCGCGAAATTTCCCGTCTTACGGGTGTGAAAAAAGCGGCCGTTCCTGCGCTCCGCACGCTTGGTGCGCGCGCTTTCGGGTGAGTGATCTTTCGTGCGGGGGCTGTCGTCCCCGCTGCCGCATTTATGATATTATACTATAAATCGCCGCCGATTACAAACTTTGCGGGCAGGTTTGTGCGTATTTTTATGCATTTTTTTGCAATTTTTTGAAATATTTTAATGCGCCGCGGCGATTTTTGGCGTCCGCGGCGCATTTTTGCCCGTGCAGGCGGGCTTAGATTTTTTTGAATACCGCACCCTCGGACGCGGAAGTAACGCTCGCGCGGTAGCGCGCGAGATAGCCGTCCGCGGGCTTTACGAGCGGCTTGAAGTCCTTTCTGCGCGCGGCAAGCTCTTCTTCGCTCACGCGCAGGTTTATAAGGCAGTTTTCTATGTCTATGTCTATCACGTCGCCGTCGCGCACCAGTCCTATCGCGCCGCCCGCCGCGGCTTCGGGGCAGACGTGCCCTATCGCCGCGCCGCGCGTGGCTCCGGAGAACCTGCCGTCGGTTATCAGCGCGCAGTCTGCGCCCAGCCCCGCGCCCACTATGGCGGAGGTGGGGGTTAGCATCTCGCGCATGCCGGGGCCGCCCTTGGGGCCTTCGTAGCGGATGACTACCACGTCGCCCTTTGCTATCCTGCCGGAGGAGATGGCGCGCATCGCCTCTTCCTCGCCGTCGAAGCACTTTGCGGGGCCGCTGTGTTTAAGCATGGCGGGATCCACCGCCGATTTCTTTACCACGGCGCCTTCGGGCGCAAGGTTGCCCTTTAATATCGCCAGGCCGCCCGTTTCCGACCAGGGCGCGGATACCGGCCTTATTATCGAGTCGTCGTAAACTTTCGCGTCCTTTACCGCCTCGGCAAGCGTGACGCCGCCCGCCGTCATAACGGAACCGTCCAAAAGCCCGGCGTCGAGCAGCTCCTTCATCACGGCGGAGATGCCGCCCGCCTCGTTGAGCTCTTCGATGTAGTGTTCGCCTGCGGGCGCAAGGCGGCACAGGTTGGGCGTCTTTGCCGAAATGCCGTTCATTATGTCTATGGAAACTTCGTCTTTCAGCCCCGCCTCGTTTGCTATCGCCAGCAGGTGTAGCACGGAGTTGGTGGAGGCGCCTATCGCCATGTCCACCGTTTCGGCGTTCCTGAACGCCGCGGGCGTCATTATGTCCAGCGGGCGGACGTTCTTTTCCAGCAGCCCCATGACCGCCGCGCCCGCCTCTTTGGCAAGCGCGAGCCGCTGCGAATACACGGCCGGTATCGTGCCGTTGCCCGGCAGCGCCATGCCCAGCGCCTCGCACAGGCAGTTCATGGAATTTGCCGTGAACATCCCGCTGCACGAACCGCAGGTGGGGCACGCCCCGCATTCGAAGTCTTTAAGCTCCTTTCCGCTTATCCTGCCCGCGTTAAAGGCGCCCACCGCCTCGAACATGGTGGAAAGCGAGGTCTTTTTTCCGCGGACTCTGCCTGCGAGCATCGGCCCGCCGGATACGAACACGGAGGGCACGTTCACCCTTGCCGCCGCCATCAGCATGCCGGGGATTATCTTGTCGCAGTTGCCAATAAAAATTGTCGCCTGAAAGGCGTGCGCGCGGATGAGAATCTCTGCGCTGTCGGCTATTATCTCGCGCGAGGGCAGCGAATAACGCATGCCCGCGTGCCCCATGGCTATGCCGTCGCACACCCCCACGGAGGGTACGATTACGGGTTTGCCGCCCGCCGCGATAACGCCCTCCGCGGCTGCCCTTGCCACCTCGGAAAGGTGCGTGTGCCCCGGGATTATCTCGCTCTGCGCGCAGATTATGCCCACGAGCGGCTTGTTCATTTCGTCGTCCGTCCAGCCGAGCGCGCGCAAAAGCGAACGCTGCGAACTCATGTCCGTCGAGTCGGAATATATGTTTTTCATAAATTGCTCCAAAGGGCGCGTCCGCGCCCGCGCTCCCGCCCGCGGCGGGTGCATTATTTGCAAATATAACTATGCAATTATCAGATATTGTCGTTGTAGCAGTCCCTGTCTTTAAGGGTGTGCCTGCCGCGCGCGAGCGCCGTTACGCCCGTGCGCTGCATCTCTATTATGCCGTAAGGTTCTATCACTTTAAGAAAGGCGTCCAGCTTGGAGGGGGTGCCCGTAAGTTCGAGCACCATGGTGTCGGGGGAGAGGTCTACTACCTTTGCCTTGTAGATCTCCTTTATCTCCACTATCTGCCCGCGCACTTCGGCGGAGGCGGGCACCTTTACGAGCAGCAGTTCCCTGTAAACGCAGTCCAGCTCGTCGGCGCAGCCTATTTTTTTAACGTCGTCCAGCTTGTCCATCTGCTTTATCATCTGGTAAAGCATGTATTCGTCGCCTATCAGCACGATCGTCATGCGCGAAACGTCGGGATCCTCGGTGGCGCACACCGAAAGGCACTCTATGTTGTAGCCCCTGCGCGCGAACAGCCCGCTTATGCGCGTGAGCACGCCGCTGCGGTTGGAAACGAGCGCGGCTATCGTGCTCTTTTTAGGATCTTTTCTGTATTCTGCCATATCATTTTTCCTCCATATCCGTAAGCTGTGTATCGTAAGTCATGCCCGGCTTTATCATGGGCAGCACGTTTTCGTCTTCGGAGATGCGGCAGTCCACCAGCACCGGGCCTTCGCCCTTGGCGATGTATGCGAACGCCTCTTTAAGCACGGGCTCCACCTCGCTTTCGCAGTTTATCCTCAGTCCCTTTGCGCCGAAGCTTTCGGCAAATCTGACGTAATCCGTCCGCTTGTTGAGCGTCGTCTGCGAAAAGCGCCTGCCGTAAAATATCTTCTGCCACTGGCGCACCATGCCCAAAACGCCGTTGTCCATAAGCAGTATCGCCACGGGCGTGCCCTGCGCTACGGCGGTGGACAGCTCGTTCATGTTCATGTTGAAGCAGCCGTCGCCCGTTATAAGCACTGCGGGCTTGCCGCTGCCGAAGCACGCGCCTATCGCCGCGCCCATGCCGTAACCCATCGTGCCCAGCCCGCCCGAAGAGCAGAACAGCCTGGGTTTGTTCACGCTGTAGTGCTGCGCCGTCCACATCTGGTGCTGGCCCACGTCGGTCACGACGGGTATGTCTGCGGGCGCCATGGCGGAGGCGGCGGAAATTATTTTATAGGCAAGAAAGTTGGTGTCCTTTTTTATCTTTTCTTCCGCCTTGAACACGTTCACTTCGTTCAGCCACGCGCTCCTGTCCGCCTTTTCGAGCATCGGCAGAAGGGTGGAGAGCGCCTCGTACAGGTCGCCCATAACGTGTATGTCGGAAAAGACGTTCTTGTCTATCTCGGCGTTGTCTATGTCGACGTGTATCACCGTTTTGTCCTTGGCGAACATGTCGCGGTTGAGCGCCACCCTGTCGGAAAAGCGGGTGCCCAGCGCTATCACCGTGTCCGCCTGCATAAGCGCCTTTGCCGCCGCAACGGTGCCGTGCATGCCTATCATGCCCAGACAGTGCCTGTCGGCGTCCGGCATGCAGCCCTTGCCCATAAGGGTGTAGACCACGGGGCAGTCCTGGCTTTCGCACAGCCGCGCCAGAAGGGGGGAGGCGTTTGCGGAGATTATGCCGCCGCCCGCCATTATGAGCGGGCGCCTGCTCGCCGCTATCGCCTTTGCCGCGGGCGCCATCTTTTCGGCGCTGACGGGCAGCGGCCTGTAAGGCTCCGGCTTTACGGGCACGTATTCGCACTCGTCCGTCTGCACGTTTTTAAGTATGTCTATCAGCACGGGCCCCTTTCTGCCGCTGTTCGCAAGGTAGAACGCCTTGCGTATCGTGTCGGCAAGTTCGTTTACGTCCTTTACGATAAAGTTGTGTTTGGTTATCGGCATGGTTATGCCGCAGATGTCTATCTCCTGAAAGGAATCCCTGCCCAAAAGGCTCAGCCCCACGTTGCCCGTGACCGCCACCATGGGTATGGAATCCATGTAAGCCGTCGCGATGCCGGTGACGAGGTTGGTCGCGCCCGGGCCGCTGGTCGCAAAACATACGCCCGTTTTGCCCGTCACCCTCGCGTAACCGTCCGCCGCGTGCGCGGCGCCCTGTTCGTGCGCGGTGAGGACGTGATTTATCCTGCCGTTTCTGAACAGCGCGTCGTATATGTCGAGCACCGTGCCCCCGGGATAGCCGAATATGGTGTCCACGCCCTGCTCCAAAAGGCAGTTTATCAGTATTTCCGCACCTTTCATCTTCATATTTTACTCCTTGGCCGCGCAGCCCGCGCGCATGCCTTATCGTATCTGTATTATATCCATTTTAAGGTATAGCCGCCCCGCTGTCAACAAAATCTGCGAAATTTTTGCATACCGTGCATAAATTTTCATTTTTACTTATAACGATGCACGGGCCGCCGTACCCGGCGACAAGGGGCAAAACCGCGGCGTCTGCGGCGGTTTTGTTCAGTTTTTCGTGCAGTCTTCGGCTATGGCGCACAGCGTGTGTTTTGTATTTTTATCCGTTTTTATGCTTTCGGATATCTCCATCCCGAAAACCATAAGCACGTTGCCGCCGTCGCATAAAAGCGGTATGCGCCCGCGCAGCGCCGCCGGTACCTTTTTGTCGGTGAACCAATCGCCCAGCTTTTTGGTGCCGCCGCCGAATTTTTCGAATCTGTCGCCCGCGCGCCTGAAGCGCACCACGGCGCTTTCCGGCACCTTGTCCGCGTCAAAGTGCAGCGTTTTGAGTGTGCGCGCGCCCGTCGCCCGCCCCGTTTCGGCGGCTCGGCTCTCCGCGGCGTCGGGGGGCCTTACCGATACCGGAGCGGAACCGAAAGCGTTTGCCCGGCCGCTTACGAATTCGGCAAAAGGCATCTCCCGGCGCTCTTCGGCAAGCAGTTCGTCCGGCACTATCAGCAGTCCGCCCTCCTGCCTGAAGGCGGTCAGCCCGAGAAAGCGGAATTTTTTGCCGGTTCCGGCGGAAAGCAGCGCGTACAGCTTTTCGAAGTGGGCGGAGGTGTAATCTTTCCTTTCGTATATCCGCGCTACCGCGCGCCGGGCGGCGCGCCGGAATATCGCCCTTTCCGTGCATTCGGAGACGAATATCCCGCAGTCTCCGCGCGGGGCGACTAATTTTTCCGCCTGACGTTCAAGGCAGTCGTCTTCCTCTGCGGCGATGCGCGAAAACCGGTATATGCTCCGCGCCGCGCCGGGCACGGCGTCTTCCAGCTCCGGCAGCACGTTGTGCCTTATCCTGTTGCGCGTGTAAACGTTAGAAAAGTTTGTTTCGTCGTCCACGTACGGTATGCCGTTGGCGGCTATATATTCGTCTATCTCCGCGCGGGTGCAGGCGATCAGCGGGCGGATGAGCGCAAGCCGTTTGCCGTTTACCGTTATTTCCGTGTCCGTTATGCCGCGCATGCCCGCAAGCCCGCTGCCGCGCGCAAGGTTGAACAGCACCGTTTCGGCGTTGTCGTCGAGGTGGTGCGCGGTGGCAACGCAGTCGCACGCGCCCGCTTCGGCAAGGTAACATTCCAACCGCCACGCGCGCGCCTCGCCCTCGTCGCGCAGTTTTGCGCGCGCGGAGTAGCGGGAGAGGGGGACGCCCAGTTTTTTGCAGAAGTCCGCAACGAACGCGCTGTCGCGCGCGGAAGTTTCGCCGCGCATCTTATGGTCGCAGTTGAGCGCGGTGAGCGTTATGCCGTATTCGGCGGCGCGGGCGTGCAGGTAATGCAGCAGCGCCATGGAATCGCGCCCGCCCGAAACGGCGGCGCATATCCGCATGCCGCGGTATTTTCCGAGATCCGTGTCCATACGAAGATTATACCACATTGCGCGCGGATATGCAACGGTGTAAAATTTACCTTTTGCGGCAAAGCCGCCTTATATTTCAAAAAAATTTTGCGGCGGAGCAAAAAACGGTTGACAAACACGCTTGAATTTAATAGAATAATAAAGCTCTCTCGTAAGGGAGTTTATCGCGGGGTAGAGCAGCCAGGTAGCTCGTCGGGCTCATAACCCGGAGGTCGTAGGTTCGAATCCTGCCCCCGCAACCAGCTCGGAGCGCGACCGACTTTGCATCTGTTCCGGCAAGCCGAAACAGATTGCTTTAAGGTCGGCTCCTCGCTTTTCGCGAAAAGTTTTTCAATACTTTTCGCGATTAGCATCCATAAAGTAAAGGCTGCGCGTGTTTTGCATAAAAGTGCGACGCCCGCGTCTGAATGCCTTGAAAACTATCCGCAGCGGGCGGAAAAATTCAAACTGACGTGCGCTTAATGAGTGGTATGGCTGCATTAAACGCACGATTTTAATGGCGACGTAGCTTAGTTGGTCTATAGCGGCCGGTTCATACCCGGCAGGTCGGCGGTTCGAATCCACCCGTCGCTACCACAAAAAAACCCGTAAAACGGTTTTACATATGCTTGGCGGAAAAACCGCAAAGCGCGTCGGCCCCATGGTCAAGCGGTCTAAGACATCGCCCTTTCACGGCGGTAACTCGGGTTCGAGTCCCGATGGGGTCACCAAAATAAAGAGCACGGGCAACAGCCCGTGCTCTTTATTTTGGTTGCGCGGTCAGGCGCGGCGAACCCGCAGGGTTCGCGCGAGGAGCTTCAGCTCCGCTGCTCCGCCGAGGGGCCCCTTTGGGGGTTTCGGCGGATACCCGATGGGGTCACTACGGAAGCACGCCTGAACGGGTGTGTTTTTTTATGGCGGCATTGTCGTGCCCGACGTAACGAGTGCGGTTCGCGCGAGGAGCTTCAGCTCCGCTGCTCCGCCGAAGGACCATCCCGACGGTCCATCCCAAAACTGCCTGTCCGGACGGCGGACGGGCAGTTTTTATGCGGATATTTGCTATGCCGTTGCCGTACGCGTTTTTACGCAGGCGTATCCGGTTTTCCGCTTTGCAAAAGGGCGGCGGAGATGAATCCGGATATTTCCTTCCGGGCGGCTTTACTTTCTTTCAGCCGCGGGAACATATACATAAAGTCGTGCCACATGCCGTGAAAAACGTGAAGTCTGGCGGGGCGCCCTTTTTGCGACAACGCCTCGTAAAGCGTAAGACCGTCGCTCAACGACGTCTCCGCTCCTCCGCACAGAACGAGCGTTTTCGGAAATCCGCTGAAATCGGCGTACGCCGGCGAGAGGCAGGGATCGGTCAGAGGCGTGTTGCCGCAATACGGCGATATGCGGCGGATATCTTTTTCGTGCTCCGCAAAGTCGTAGCATTTCGGCATGCCGTAAAGGGGATCGCTGTAACAATTCTCCTTGTACGAGTCTCCGGATGCCGCCATGTCTATGAACGGGCAGACGCAGACGACGGCGGACGGCAGGGGAAGACGGTCGTCTCTTGCCCTCAGGCAAGCGGAAAGGAGCAGGTTTGCTCCGAAGCTGTCGCCTACGGCGGCAAAATTGCCCTCCGATAAAACGGTTTTGCAAAGCGCTGCGTATGCCAGATAACATTCGTCGTGCACGGCAGGATAGGCGAGGTCGGCGCCGGTGCGGTAATCGACGCTGTAAACGGTGCAGCCGCAGTCTGCGGCAAGCCGTTCCGCCGCTTTGCGGTACATATCGTTCATGGGCGCCGTATGCCCGCCGCCGTGGAATTGCAGAATGACTCCGTTGCCGGCTTTGGGCGGCACTAATTTTTCCGTTTGAACGCCGCCGTGCCTTTCCCTGGCGAAAATAAACCCTTCCGGCGGCTTATAAGGCGTATTTTTCAACGCGACGGACCGCGACAGCGACGCGAATCTCTTTCTGTAAGGATAGGTATATATCCTGACGGCCGCCCTTACGATCGCCGCACCCAAAGAGATCATAACTCTTTCAGCCTTTTATGCATATTCCTGACGAGCGGATCCATGATAAGGCCGACCAGAATGCCCGATTTTATGTAGCAGTAAACTTCGTTCCAAAGCCCGTAAAAGGCGAGTTTTTGCATGCAGTAACGGCTTGCACCGTATTTTTCGATATACGTTTCGCGCAGGAAGAAGCGTTTGCCCGTAAGATTGTCGAACTGGAACAGGTCGTACTCTCTGTCGGCGTATGCCGAGTTGAGCGGATCGATAAACCCCGTGATCCGATAACGCTTGCCGACCATGATGTTGCCTACGTTCAGGTCGCCGTGGATAAGGCACGCTTCGTTGACTTTTTCGGAAAATATCACGTCGAACTTTTCCCACGCCGCGCGCATGGCAACGATGACCTTTTCTTTCAATTTTCCCGCCGCAAAATATTCTTCGGCCTTTTTTAATACTTCTGCGGCAAAGGGGCGGTAATAGTCGAGCCAACTATCGCAGTCGGCGTTCGTTGTGTCGCCGAATTTATCGTTTTTGCAGGAATGAACGGTGTGCAGCGCCGCAGTTACCCGGTCGGCAAACTCCTTTCTGCGCTTTTTGCCGAGGAACAGCATGCCGAGCGCAAAGAGAGCGCTCTTGCCCTCGATCCGTTCCATTCCGTAGCAGTCCACGGGTATCTCGCCGTCGCCCGGCCGCGTAAAGAGCACGCCCGGCATCCCGATCGTGCTGTATTTTGCAAGCAGGCCGAGGTCATGCGCCTCTTTTTCCATCATGCCCTTTGCGCGTAAAAATTTTACGACGAGCCGCTGTCCGTCTTTGCATCTGATAAAGGCCGCGCGGCCGAACGAGCCGCCGCCCAGATAGCTTACTTTTTTTGCGATCTTGCCTAACTTTTGCCGGACGACCGCTTCTGCGTATTCCAACGTCTGTTTTTTTGTGAGCGGCAAGGCTTGTATTCTTTCGACTTTCATTGCGGTTTACCTCTTTACCCGATTATACCATTGCCGCGGCGGTAAAGCCATTTCCCGATTTGGCTTGCCTGTTTCCTTTTTTTACCGTTTGTTCAGGGCGTTGCGGTATTCGCTCGGCGTCATTCCGAAGTGAGCGTTGAAGTGCTTGTATAGCGCGGACGGCACTTTATAACCTATTTCGAAAGCGACGTCCTCTATGCTCATGTCGGAGGAGGACAAAAGTTCCGCCGCCCGCCGTAAGCGGTGTTCCGTAAGCAGTTCGGAAAATTTTTTACCCGTCTGCCGTTTTACGAGCCTGCTTGCGTAAGCGGGGGTATATCCGTATTTTCCTGCAAAGTGCGCGAGCGACGCCTGTCTTAGCTCCGTTTGGAAATAATCGCCGTAAAAGAGCGCGGGCTCCGCTCCTTTCCGCTCCGTGCCGCGCGCAAGCTCGCACAGCAAAAGGGACAGCAGCGCGCGGACGGCGGTCTTTTCGTAAATTCCGTGCAGGCTGCTCTCCCGCAAAAGCCGGATAAACAGATACTCGGCAAACGGCGACGTTTGCCCGAATACGATAAGCTGCTTGTCGGGCAGCGAAATGCCGCAAACGGAACGGGCAAACAAGTCGCCCGGGATAACGGCTTTAAGGATCACGTCGCCTTTGCCGGTGCGTTCGATGCGGTGGGCTTTGCCCGGGCGGAGCAGGCAGCACTGTCCTTTTTTAAGTTCTATTTGAAGTCCGTTTTGCAAAGTCTGCACGCATTTGCCCGTCTGCACGTATATCAGCTCGTAAAATTCGTGGGAGTGCATGTACGGCCGCTGCACCGTCGTATGCTTTTTTACGTAAAAATCCCGCGAGTTCCGCACGGGCAATTCCATATCGAGGGGGAGCTCCTCCCCCGAAAAGAAATCGGAAAGGGAAAAGCCCCTTTCGCGCGCCTGAAAAATAAGTTTTTCCGCGTTGGAAAATTCCGCCCTTACGGCGCCGAGCACGTCTTTTTCCGAGCGGACGGCCGCGCCGTCCTCTCGTTCGTGCGCGGACAAAATATCCTGAAACGATCTCATATAACTTATATCCCTGTGCCGGAGCGGCATTTATTTTTTCCTGCCCCCGCAGGTATTATACAACACCTTAAAGCGGAAAGCAAATTCCCGCGCAAACGGGCGGCCTTACGAAAGGCGTTCGTATATACCGCCTTGGCGCCGAAAGCGGCGGGCCCGCCGTTTTGCGGCGTTAAAATAAAGAACGGAGGGCGTGTGCCCTCCGTTGCGTTCAAGCGTTTCAGCCGGTTATCCTTACGGTTTCGCCGTCCCATTCAAAAGTTATCTCGTGCGAGGCGAACGAAGTTATGTCCGAAAAATCGGTGTCCGTGCTGTACAGCACGATATAAACCGATAGAGTGCCTTCGCCCGCGGGCAGCACGTCTGTAAGTTCGGGAACGGAAACGCCGCTCGGCTTGCCGGAAAACTTGCCGCCGCTTACCGTGCGCCCCTCGAGGTCTGCCTTTTTTATGATAAATATGTTGTGCAGCGTAAGGCCGTTTTCGAAAAGCGGATCCTTTTCGCACAGCGCAATGTAATATTCGTCCGCGAGCACGGCCTGGCTTTCGTGGCCGTAGTTCACGTCGAAGATCTTTGTATCGTTTTCCCAGGTGTCGCCGTATTTCAGCTGTACGGACACGCTGTCGTTTTCCACGTTTCCGTCGCCTATGGATATGATAAGTTCGGTGCCGCCGCCGCAGCCTGCAAGCACGAGCAGCGCAAGCACGGCGCCCGCTATAAGTGTTGCCAGTTTCTTCATGATACGTCCTCCGTTATCCGTGTTGTGATTACATTATAATATGCCGCCGGGAAATTGTCAATACGTATTTTTTGCGGCGGCCGGCCGCGCGCCTGGGAAATTCCGGACAGACGTTGCTTTTTTTATATTTATGTGTTAAACTGTATGAAAAGAGCAGTAAGGGCCGCCGCGGGCGGCCCTTTCGTTTTGCGTAAACGGCGCGGCGGGTTTTCCGATTTGCCTTGCGTTTGCGGGCGCGGCGTGTTAAAATATATAAAAACGCAGGGGCGTTGCGGCGGCTTTTTCCGCTTTGCTTTGCCCGTATAAGGGGGGTGTTTATGGACGAGCGGAGGATAAAGGAGTTCGCGCTTACGCTGGACGGGGCAAAATGCGACTATCCGTTCAAAGACGACTTCGTGACCTTCGTGCTGCGCCATTCGGACAGCAGAAAGTGGTTCGGGATATATCTGCATGCGCCCGTTTGCAGCCTCGTGCGGGGGTGCGGGGAGGAAAAGCTGCAAAAGCTGCGCCGTTACCTTGGCGGCGCGGCCGCGGTGCCCGTGCTCAACCTTAAATGCGAGCCGGCGCTTTCGCTCGTGCTGCAGCACGGGTTTGCGGGGATACTGCCCGCCTATCACATGAACAAGCGCAGCTGGATAAGCGTGGTGCTTTTTTCCGACGTGGAGGAAGGGCAGATAAAAGACCTCGTCACGCTGAGCTACGACATGACGAAGTGATATGTTCGCTGCCGCATATGTGCAGGCGTATCGTCTTTTTACACAAAAAACGGACGGCTTGCGCCGTCCGCACTCAAATTTGGTTTTTACGCCTGTGCGCCGAGCACGCCCTCTACCGAGGCGAGCCTGAACTCCCACGCGCCCAGGCTGTAACTCAGCGGCTGATAAAGGCGGAGCATCGTGGCGCGGTAAGTGTTGTCGCGCTCGTTTTCCACGGCGGCGTACCACGCCGTGCGCGTGACGCCCCTGCCGGACGACGCGCCTATGCTTACGGGGTAATAGAATATTCCGCTGCCCTTGTCTGCCTCGGCGGTTTCCGAGGCGTCTTCCGAAGGTGGCTCGCCGTATGCCGCCGTGAGCGCCGAAATTATGTCGGCGTCGTCCTCCGCGCCGAGTTCCGCGCGCGCGCCCGCGGATACGCTTACGCCGTTCACTCCGCCGTCGGCGGGGATGAGCAGGTTTAGCGTCGCCCCGAAGTTTTCCGAAAGGCTGAGCCCGCGTATCACGGTGTAAAGCGCGTTGTTGTCGAACACCGCGCCGGGCGCGGAGTCGAGGGACACCGTTTTTACCTGTTTTTCGCCCTCCGCGGGGGAATAGGTTATCCGCGCTTCGGTGCAGTAGGGGCTGTAACTTACTTCGTAAGAATATTCCAGCCTTTCGCACATATCGTCCGACGAGGAGGGCGACAGCCCTTTCGGCGCCGTGGTCGCCACGTCCTGCGTGCTGTAAACGGGCTGCAATCCCTCGCCCGAGGAGCGGAAATACGTTTCCGTTGTCATGCCGTCGGAAAAGCGCACGGCGGTGCTTTCGTCGCCGCCGAATATATATTCGCCGCTTACTTTAAGTTCGGTTTTAAGCACGTAGACCGTCTCTTTCGTGCCGTTCAGGCGGGCTTTCAGGTCGCTGTCTTCGGGCAGGGCGTTTACGTCCGCTTCGGTAAGGCGGTATTCTTCGGCCACCCTCTCGTCGCTCCAATCGAAGCGTGTGGCGTAAAACGTGGTCATAAAGTAGTGCGCGTCCTCGCCCTCCGCAAAGTTTTCGCCGTCGGTAAAGTAATTTACCTCGTAAACGGCGTTGCGCGCGGCGTCTTTATCGAAGGTGAGTTCGTAAAGCAGCACTTCGTTCTGCCTGCCGTTGTCTTCCGGATCGACGGAGGAGGGCTGAATGCTCTCGAAAGCGGAGATATACCAGAAAGAGTCCACCACCAGCCCGCGGCTCGCCGAGGCGCAGCCGGCGACGCCCGCCATGCACAGCGCGGCGGAGCACGCAGCGGCCGCCGCAATGAATTTTACTTTTTTGTTCATAAGGTCACCCTTAGTCCGTATTTGCGATAGTCGGGGACATTATACCATATTTTTTTGCGCTTGTAAAAACTTTTGCGGCGGCTCGGCCGTTAAAAAAATTAAAAAAAGTATGCGCGCAGGTGCCTTTTCGGGGCGTCGGGTGTGCTATAATGTAAGCATGAATACTTCGGTCATCGCTCCCACGCTCGGCGAAGCGTTGGAAGAACTGAAAAAATACGTTGCCCGCAACGAGGAGGCGGGCAGGCGCACCGTCGTCTTTTGCGAGGACAGGCTCACGCTCGTGGCGGAGCGCGCGGTGTGCGCCGCCGCGGGGGGAACGTTTTCCTGCGCGGTCTACACGTTTGCCCGTTTTCTGGCGCAGGAGGGCGGAGTAAAGGGCAAACTGCTCTCCAGCCGCGGTTCGGCGATAGTCATCCGCGGGATAATAGAGCGCTGCCGCGAAAAGCTCCGTCTGTTCCGCAGGCTGTCCGCCGCCGCTGCGGCCGAACAGGTGTACGCCACCGTTTCGCTGCTGTATTCCTCCGGCGTATCCGCGGAGCGGATCTTAAAGGCAAAGGCGGAGGGGCTGCTTTCGGACAAGCTGCACGACATAGCCGTGATATACGCGGAGTACGTGGCGTTCCTTAAAGAGAGCGGGATGACGGACAGGAACGAATACCTGCGCCTGCTGCCCGACGTCATAAAGGACAGCGGCAGGATAAGGGGCGCCGACGTCGCCTTTCTGGGTTTTCAGGCGTTCACGGGGACGGTGGGCGAGTGCGTAAAGGCGTGCATGCGCGCGGCGGACAACACCTGCGGCATTCTGGTGGGCGGAGCGCCCGAAATTTACGTAAACGAGGCGCCCGCGCAGTTCGAGGGCTTTACGCGCGGGCTGGGCGGATGCAGGACGGTAACTCTGCCCTCCCGCCTGTGCGCGGAGGCGGAACGCATAAGGCAGGGGCTGTTCGAACCTTCCGCCTTCCGCGGAGAGCCTCTGCCCTCCGCCAACGTGCACGTTTACGAGGCGGCGGACGAAAACGACGAGCTGGAATTTATCGCCGCGTCCATAAAAAGATGCGTGGCGGACGACGGGGAGCGTTACTTCCGCATATCGGTGATGCTCGCCGACGCCGAGGGCATGCGCCCCGCGCTTTCGAGGGTGTTTTCGCAGTACGGCATACCTTATTACGTAGACGAGCGCCGTGCCCTTTCCGAACACGGGCTTTCGGGCTTTTTGTGCGGCTTTCTGGACTGCGCCGCAGGCGGCTGCCTGCCGGAGGAAACGGACGGGGTGCTTGCCGATCCGCTGTTCGGCATGGACAAAAAAGACCGCGACATATGCCGCAATTATCTGGCAAGATGCGCCTGTTTCCGCGGCGGGATAAGGCGCGAGCCGCGCGCCGACATATGCGAAAAACTCGGCTTTGACGTGCAAAAGGTAAACGCCGTGCGCGGCCGTTTTTTAAGCGCGCTCGCGCTGCTGCCCAAGGGCGGCGCCCCCTCCGAAGAGTGGGCGGAGGGCGTAAAAAAGATCGCGGAGTTTTTCGGGTGCGAGGGCAGGCTGGAAGAACTTAAAAACGAGTACGCAAACGAATATCCCGCCTGCGCGGAGTTCCACGGCAGGGCTTACGCCGGCGTAACGGCGGTGCTGGGCGAAACGGCGGAACTCGGCATGGGCGCGCTTTACACCGCGCGCGAATATAAAAAACTGCTGCAAAGCGGGCTTGCCGCGGCAAAGATATCGCTCATACCGCCCAAGTGCGACGCCGTGTTCGTGGGCGATATCTCCGCCACAGCCAACGCCGGTTCGGACGTGGTGTTCGCCGCGGGGCTTACGGACGCCGTTCCCGGGGCGGGCGCGGACACGGCGCTGCTCACCGACAGGGACATGACGGCGCTCGGTGAAGCCGGCATAGACGTATCCCCCAAGATGGCGCAGGTGAACGCCCGCCTGCGCGAGACCGTGGCGCTGAATCTGTGTGCGTTCAAAAAGCGCCTGTACGTAAGTTATCCCCTGCTCTGCGGCGGGGAGGAAAAGGTGCGCGGCGAGATAGCGGATTATATCCTCGCGCTGTTTTCCGGCTCTTCCGGCAGGCCGCTCGTTCCCGTAACGGGCAGGGCGCTTCGGGCTTCGGGCAGGGCGCTGCCTTACTATTGCAGCGAACCCGTGCCCGCGCTCGGGATACTTGCGGGCGGCGGGCTTTCGCCGGGCGTCCGTTCCGCGCTTTATAAAGTGCTCAAAGAGGGCGGCTTTGCGGCGGAGGCGGAGGCCGTGCTTAAAGAAAAGCCCGCAAAACGGCCGATAAAGGAGGGCAAAAAGCTGTTTGCCGGCGGCGGCAACGTGTCGCCCACGCTGCTCGAAACTTATTTTTCCTGCCCTTACCTCAACTACGCGCGGCAGGGACTGAAACTTTCGGAGCGGCAGGAGGGGGCGCTGCGCCCGCTCGACACGGGCAATTTCGTCCACGAGGTGTTAAGGCTGTTCGCCGCGGCAAAACTGCCGGAAAGCGAGGCGGAGGCGCGCGCCTTTGCTGCCGGCCTTGCACGCGAAACGCTCGCGCGGGCGGAATTTTCGTCGCTGGCGCAGGGCGCCGGCGGCGAGGTAACGAAAAAGCGCCTCGAAAAGGAGGCGGAGGAGGTGTGCGCGGGCGCTTACAGGCAGCTTGCCGCATCCAACTTCCGCGTGCGCGACGTGGAAAAGTGGTATTCCGTGCCGCTTGCGGACGGCGTAAAGGCGGGCGGCAGAGTGGACAGGGTGGACGAATGCGGCGATCTCGTGCGGGTGATAGATTACAAGACGGGCGCCGCCGAGGCCGATCCGGACGATTATTACGCCGGCGTAAAGCTGCAGCTGCCCTTTTATCTTTTGGCGGCGTCGCGGGGGAAGCGCCCCGCGGGGGCTTACTACTTTCCCGCAAACATCGATTTTAAGGAGGACGACTCCGGCGACTTTACCCTGCAGGGGTTCATGGATTCGGACGACGCCGTCGTCCGCAATTCCGACACCGCCGTGCAGCCCAAAGAGCGCAGCCGCTACGTAAACGCCTATCTTGGCGGCAGGCAGCTTTCCTGCAACCTGAAGGCGGAGGACTTTGCCGACTTTATAAGTTATTCCGCGCTGATAGCGCGCAGCGGCGCCGAGGAGATGTTTGCGGGCAACATAACGCCGTCGCCTTACGGCGAAACGTGCAAATATTGCAGGATGGGCGGCATGTGCGGCTTTGCCGAAGGCGCCGACGCGGAGGCGCGCACCGTAAAAAGAGTGACCTGCGCGGACATTGCCCGCGCGGCAAGACGGGAAAAGGAGGGCGAGCAAAATGCCCGATAAGGCAACGCCGCAGCAGCTTGCTGCGATAGAAAAACAGGGCAGGGTGATAGTGTCCGCCTCGGCGGGCAGCGGCAAGACGTTCGTTATGATCCGCCGCCTTGCCGACTACGTATGCGGCGGGGGCGACCTGGACGAGGTGCTCGCCGTAACGTTCACCAAAAAGGCCGCCGCGCAGATGAAGGAAAAACTGCGCGCGGAGCTTATAAAGCGCGCGGCGGACGACGCCGCGGCGCGCGCGCATATAAAGCGGCAGCTCTCCAAAATAGCTTCCGCCAACATAAGCACCATACATTCCTTTTGCGGCTACCTGCTGCGAGTATATTTTTACCTGCTGGACATAGACGCCTCGTTCGAGATAGTTTCGGAGGACGGCGGGGCGCAGGCAACGCTGCGTTCGCGCGCGATGGACGGGCTGTTCGAAGACCTTTACGAGCGCGGCGACGGGGACTTTTTGTACCTTTTGGAGCGGTATTCGAAAAAGCGTTCGGACGACAATCTTAAAAAACTCGTCGCCGCCGCGTACGATGCCGTGCGCAATCTGCCCGGTTACAGGCAGTTCCTTGCGGGCTCTGAGGAGCGCGCCGGCGAGCGTTCGTTCGATGATATATGCGCGGCGATCCTGCAAAACAACAGGGTAAGGTACGGCGAGCTGGCGGCCGAAACGGAGCAGTTTTGCCGCGACCATCCCGATATGCCGCAGGGATATAAAAAGATAGCGGAGGAGATGCTCGCCATACTGCGCGCCGCCTCGGAGCGGGGCGATCTGTTTGCCGCGCTCCCGCCGTTCGTAACGTCGCGCAAGCCCGCAAAAAAGGAGGACGAGGCGTTCGACGCCGCGTTTTCCGAGCTGCGCGGCTACGTAAAGGAAAAATACGACGGCATGTTAAAGGGGCTTGCGGACAGGCAGACCGAGCTTGCGATGTTCCTCGACGCAGGCAAAAGCGCCGCCGCGTTCGACAGGCTCGTGCTCGCGTTCGACGACGCATATGCCGCGGTCAAGCGCGAAGAGGGCAAGCTCGATTACGGCGACCTGGAGCACCTTACGCTTAAACTCCTCGGCACGGACGGAATGACGGAAGAGGTGCGCTCGCGCTTCAAACGCGTGTTCGTGGACGAATATCAGGACGTCAATCCCGTGCAGGAGCGCATAATAACGCTCGTTGGCGGCGACGAGCTGTTCCTCGTGGGGGACGTCAAACAGGCCATCTACGGTTTCCGCGGTTCGAAATCGGCGTATTTTACGAAAAAGACGGAGGAACTCGCCCCGTCGGGCGGCTCGCTGCTGCTTTCGCACAATTTCCGCAGCGCGCCCGGAGTTATAAATTTCGTAAATGCGGCGTTTTCGCGGCTGATGCGCCCGGACACCTGCGGCATAGATTACCGCGCCTCCGGCGTCATGCTGGCGGGCGGCGCCTATGCGGAGGGGAGCGGAGGCGCGATGCTGCACGTATTCGAAAAGGAGAAGGGCGAAAAGACGGAGGTGGACGGCGTTTATTCCGTGGTAAAAGAGGAGCTCGGGCAAAAGCCGCTCTCCGCTGAGGGCGCGGCCGTGCTCGACGTCGTCCTGCGCGAGCTTTCTTCCACCTTTTTCGACACGGAAGAGGGCAGGGAACGCAGGGTGGAGCCGGGCGACGTCTGCATACTCACCCGCAAGCGGGACAACGATTCCGTGGCGGGCATCTGCCGCGCGCTTGCGGCGGCGGGACTGCCCGTTTCGGGCGCGCAGGGCGGCAACGTGTGCGAATTGCCGGAGGTAAAGCAGCTTACGGACATACTTTCGCTCGTGGACAACGGCGAGCAGGATATCCCGCTCGCGTCCGCAATGCTCTCCCCGATAGGGGGATTCACGGAGGATGAACTTGCCGCCGTGCGCATAGCGTTTTCCGGGGAAAAGGGACTTGCCTTCCGGGAGTGCTGCGACCGGTTCGTGAGCACGTATCCCGGGGCAATATCGCAGAAAATAGAAAAATTCAACGCCGAGATCGGGCGGCTGCGCACGCTTGCGGAGCTGTTCGGCGCGGGCACCGTTACGGACGAGATCCTGCGCCTTATGGCGGCGGACGCGGGATATTACCGCGACGGCGGGAAAAAGCTTAAGGCGGTGCGCAGGTTCGCGCAGACCGCCTACGCCCCTTCCGGCGAACTGAGCGTAAACCAATTCCTGCGCAGGTTAAAGGCGGGCGGCAACGACGTGCAGCTGCCCGAAACGGGCGGCGCCGACAGCATAAAGGTGATGACCATGCACTCTTCCAAGGGGCTGGAATTCCCCGTGGTCATCCTTGCGGACGTGGCGCGGCCGTATCGCGGCAGGGAGGACGGTTCGCTGCCCCTGCACGAAAAGTTCGGGTTTGCGCACAGATATTTCGACCTCGGGCGGCGCGTGTGCTCGCCCACCGTGCTCTGGCGGCTGTGCAGGGCGGAGGGCGCGCGCGAAGAGGTGAAAAACGAAATGAACCTTTTATACGTCGCGTGCACGCGCGCGAAATACAGGCTGCACGTAATGTCGCACGAGGAGGCAAAGTTCAACGCTTACCGCGTTGCGTCCGCCACGGATTACGCGCAGATGCTCGACTTTTCCTTTTTGCGGAGGGAGGAGGAAGAGCGGACGGAGTTCGTTCCCGAAAGCCCTTCTCCCGTGCTGATAACCGAGCCGGACGGCCGGGCTTACGAGGCGATAAAAAGCAAATTCATGCAGGGATATGCCTTTGCGGACAGCGTAAACCTGCCCGTAAAGACATCCGCCACCGCGGTGCTCAGGCTGTTCGGCGACGAGCCTGCCGATTCTTACGAGATGTTCCCCGAAGAGGGCGGCGGAAGGGCGGACGCGGAGAGCGGCACCGCCTACCACAGGTTCCTGCAGCTGTGCGACTTTTCGATAAAGGAGGAGGCCGCCGTGGCGCGGGAGATAGCGGAGTTTGCGGCTTCCGGCGCCATGGAGAGCGGGCAGGCCGCGCTTTTGAGCGCGGAAAGCGTTTCCGGGATACTCTCCATGCCCTGCTTTGCGCGCGTTGCAGGCGCCGAAGTTTTCCGCGAGCGGGAGTTTTTGTGCGCGCTGCCCGCGTGCGACCTGTTCGGCGGCGCCGCGCGGGACGACGTGCTCGTGCAGGGCGCGATCGACCTGCTGTGCGTCAGGGACGGGCACGCCGCCATAATAGATTACAAGTTTTCCGGCAGGCCGCGCAACGCGCTTGCGGCAAAGTACGCAAGGCAGCTGGAGATCTACCGACTTGCCGTGCAGAAGATATTAAAGCTCCCGCGGGAAAACACTCACGCTTACATAGTGAACATAAAGGGGCTTTACGAGATAGACCTCGGCTGAAAAGCCCGCCGCCCGTCCGGCGGCGGGCTTTTCCCGCTCTTTTTGCTGTTTTTTGCTTGTTTTGTGCAATATTTGTAAAATTACGGCAGTTTATAGGTTGTCACGGCGCGCGAATAGTGCTATAATGGTTGGGTGTTCGATATTTTTATATCGATTGGCGCGCGCGTGCGCGCGGGGAAATCAATTCAGGAGTAAATCATGTCACAGTTCGCTTTTGAAGGGACGGAGGAACAGGAGAGGGAGCTTAAAGCGTTCATCTCCGCAAAGAAAGGGGAAAGGGGCTGCCTGATGCCCGTTCTGCACGAGGCAAACCGCATTTACGGTTACCTTCCCGCAGAGGTACAGACGATGATAGCCGACGAGCTGGATATCCCGCTGGCGGAGGTCTACGGCGTGGCTACCTTCTATTCGCAGTTTTCGCTCATGCCCAAGGGCAAGCACCGCATAAGCGTGTGCCTGGGCACGGCCTGCTATGTCAAGGGCGCCGACAAGGTGCTTTCCGCGGTGGAAAAGGAGCTGCGCATATCGTGCGGCGAGGTGACACCGGACAGAAAGTTCTCGCTGGACAGCTGCCGCTGCGTGGGTGCGTGCGGGCTTGCGCCCGTGATGATAGTCGACGACGAGGTCTACGGCAGGCTTACGGAAAAGCAGGTCAAGGCCGTGCTCGACAAATACATAAAGGAGTGACGGGCAATGACGATAAAACAGCTTAAAGCCAAGTCCAAACAGCTTACAGACCTTATAAAGGTAAGAAGGATAGTCCGCGAACAGGCGGAAAAGCTCGCCCCCGCGACCGGTTACAGGAAACAGGTGCTGGTGTGCGGCGGCACGGGCTGCACTTCCAGCCGTTCGCTAAAAGTGATAGAGCAGCTGGAAAACAGCTTTAAGGAGCTGGGCATAGACGACGTGCTGATAGTTAAGACGGGCTGCTTCGGCCTGTGCGCGCTCGGCCCCATCATGATAGTTTATCCGGAGGGCGCCTTTTATCCGCACATGACTCCGGAGCACGCGAAAACGGTCGCCGAAAAGCACCTTATAAAGGGCGGCGACGTGGTAAAGGAGCTTTTGTACGAAGGCACCGTGCACGAAGACGGCTCCATGATCCCCTTTGCGGAGATACCTTTTTATAAGCACCAGCTGCGCATAGCGCTGCGCAACTGCGGCGTCATCGCGGCGGAGAGCATAGACGAAGCCATCGCCGCGGGCGATTACGCGGCGCTTGCCAAAGTGCTTTCGGAGATGTCCGGCGACGAAGTCATCGAGGAGATAAAGGCCTCCGGGCTGCGCGGCAGGGGCGGCGCGGGGTTCCCCACGGGCGTCAAGTGGGCGACTTCCAAGGCCGCGCCCGGCGACGAAAAGTACGTCGTGTGCAACGCCGACGAGGGCGATCCCGGCGCGTTCATGGACCGTTCCGTGCTCGAAGGCGATCCGCACTGCGTGCTGGAAGCAATGACGATAGCCGGCTATGCGGTGGGCGCGCGCCAGGGCTTTATATACGTCCGCGCCGAATATCCCATAGCGGTGGAAAGGCTGGAGATAGCCATAAAACAGGCGCGCGAATACGGGCTGCTGGGCAAAAACATACTCGGCAGCGGCTTCGACTTCGACATAGAGATAAGGCTGGGCGCGGGCGCGTTCGTCTGCGGCGAAGAGACGGCGCTCATGCACAGCATAGAGGGTTTCCGCGGCGAGCCCCGTCCCCGTCCGCCGTTTTCGGCAACGTGCGGCGTGTTCGGCAAGCCCACCGTTCTGAACAACGTGGAGACGTGGGCGAACATCTCGCCGATAATCCTGAACGGCGCAAAGTGGTTTGCCTCCATCGGCACGGAAAAGAGTAAGGGTACCAAGGTGTTCGCGCTGGGCGGCAAGATACACAACGTCGGGCTCGTGGAAGTGCCCATGGGCACCACGCTGCGCACCATTATTTACGACATAGGCGGGGGCATACCGGGCAACAAGGCCTTTAAGGCAGCCCAGACGGGCGGCCCTTCCGGCGGCTGCATACCCGCAAAATATATCGATACGGGCATGGACTTCGACAGCCTTAAAGCCATAGGTTCCATGATGGGCTCGGGCGGGCTCATCGTTATGGACGAGGACACCTGCATGGTGGACATAGCCAAGTTCTACCTCGAATTCACGGCGGACGAAAGCTGCGGCAAGTGCAATCCCTGCCGCATAGGCACCAAGCGCCTTTTGGAGATACTTACGCGGATAACCGAGGGCAAGGGCAAGCCTTCGGACATTCAGCGCATACGCGACCTTGCGGAATATATGCAGTCCTCCTCGCTGTGCGCGCTCGGGCAGTCGGCGCCCAACCCCGTGCTTTCGGCAATGAACAACTTTTTGGAAGAGTACGAGGCGCACATCAACGAAAAGCGCTGCCCCGCGGGCGTGTGCAAGTCGCTGCTCAATTATTACATACTCACCGACAAGTGCCGCGGCTGCACGCTCTGCGCGCGCAACTGTCCCGTTCAGGCGATCAGCGGTTCGGTCAAGTCGCCGCACATCATCGACACCGCCAAGTGCATAAGGTGCGGACAGTGCCTTGCCCACTGCAAGTTCGGCGCGATAATCAAAAAGTAAGTGGAGGCAGTAATAATGGTAAATCTCAAGATAAACGGAATACCCGTATCCGTGCCGGAAGGCTCGACCATATTGCAGGCCGCCAAGCTTGCAAACATACGCATACCCACCCTGTGCTATCTTAAAGACGTGCAGTGCGTGGGCTCCTGCCGCATGTGCCTGGTGGAAGCAACGGGCGCGCGCGGGCTAGTTGCGGCGTGCGTTTACCCCGTATCCGAGGGCATGGAGGTGCGCACCAACACCCCCAAGGTGAGGAAATCGAGAAAGATGACGGTGGAGCTCATCCTCTCCACCCACAAAAAGAAGTGCCTGTCCTGCGTGCGTTCGATGAACTGCGAATTGCAGAAGCTGGCGCTCGAATATAACGCCGAGGAGGACGAATACGGCACCGATCACGACGTTCAGCCGATAGACGACCTTTCGCCCTCGGTTGTAAGGGACAATTCCAAGTGCATACTCTGCACCCGCTGCGTGGCGGCGTGCGAGCATCAGACGATAGGCGCCATAGGCCCCAAGAACCGCGGCTATGCCAAGACCGTCGGCTCGCCTTACGACGTTTCGCTTGCGTTTACGCCCTGCGTGAACTGCGGACAGTGCATAGTTGCCTGTCCCGTAGGCGCGCTGTACGAAAAGTCTGCCGTGGCGGACGTCTGGGGCGCCATAGTGGACGAAAAAAAGAAGGTGGTGTTCTATACCGCGCCTTCCGTGCGCGCCACCCTCGGCGAGGCGTTCGGCCTGCCCGTGGGCACCAACGTGGAGGGCAAGATGGTCACCGCGATAAAGCAGCTGGGCGACGTAAAGTGCTTCAATATGGACGTTACCGCCGACCTTACGATAATGGAGGAGGCGACCGAGCTGATAAACAGGATAAAGTACGGCGGCGTCACGCCGATGTTCACGAGCTGCTGCCC
The DNA here is from genome assembly GCA_944341315.1 of uncultured Clostridia bacterium. GTDB lineage: Bacteria > Bacillota > Clostridia > Christensenellales > Borkfalkiaceae > Coproplasma. The sequence goes on along the minus strand of CALVLW010000074.1, from coordinate 782 downwards.
CGCGTGGGTAAAGTTCGTGGAGCATTACTATCCCGACTTTATACCCAACGTTTCCACCTGCAAGTCCCCGCAGGAGATGTTCAGCGCGCTGCTCAAAACTTACTACTGCATGAAGGAGGGCATAAAGCCCGAAGACCTCTACGTCGTTTCGGTCATACCCTGCACGGCAAAGAAGTTCGAGATATCCCGCGACGAGCTGGGGCATTACACCGACGCCGCGCTCACCACGCGCGAGCTTGCCAAGATGATAAAGGAGGCGGGGCTCGACTTTGCCAACCTGCCCGAAAGCGGGTTCGACGATCCGTTCGGCGCGGCCTCCGGCGGCGGCGCGATATTCGGCGCCACGGGCGGCGTTACGGAGGCGGCGTTAAGGCTTGCCGCCCGCGCCCTGGGCGACAAGGACGAACCCATAGTGTTCAACGAAGTGCGCGGCACGCAGGGCGTAAAGGAGGCAACATACACCCTCGGCGGAGTAACGGTCAACGTTGCCGTGGCGAGCGGCCTCGGCAACGCGCGCAAGGTGCTGGAGGACATAAAGAGCGGCAGAAAGCAATATACCTTCGTGGAAGTGATGGCTTGCCCCGGCGGCTGCATAAACGGCGGCGGACAGCCCTACAGACACGACGAAGTGCGCAACAACATGGACCTCAAAACGCTGCGCGCCTCTGCGCTCTACGACGCCGACGGCGCCAACGAATACCGCGTTTCCGACGAACCTCCCGCGGTAAAGACGCTCTATAAAGAGTTCCTCGGCGAGCCGAACAGCCACAAGGCGCACGAGG